>JAYTUV010000144.1:0-12856 GCA_043744395.1 Aestuariivirga sp. | reverse complement strand
ACACATGCACGAGGCCATCTTTTGCGCCGAAGAAATTGATGAATGCGCCAAAGTCTACAACCTTCACAACCTTGCCGTCATAGATCACGCCAACTTCGGCTTCTGATACAATTGACTTGATCCACTTCAGCGCAGCGGTAATCGCTTCACCTGATGAGGATGCAACCTTGATCGTGCCGTCATCTTGAATGTCGATCTTAGCGCCCGTCTTTTCCACGATCTCACGGATCACCTTGCCGCCAGTGCCGATCACTTCACGAATCTTATCAGTCGGGATCTTGATGGTTTCAATGCGTGGAGCATGTTCGCCAAGGCCTGGACGGGCTTTTTCCAAAGCTTCGGCCATCTTGGTCAAAATATGCAAACGGCCATCCTTGGCCTGCCACAAAGCAACCTTCATGATCTCTTCGGTAATGCCAGTGATCTTGATGTCCATCTGCAGCGCCGTGATACCATTGGTGGTGCCAGCAACTTTGAAATCCATATCGCCTAAATGATCTTCATCACCCAAGATGTCGGAGAGAACTGCAAAGCGCTCGCCTTCCTTGATCAGGCCCATAGCGATACCCGCCACTGGCGCTTTCAAAGGCACACCAGCATCCATCAGCGCGAGTGATGCGCCACACACGGAGGCCATGGATGATGAACCATTGGACTCAGTGATCTCGGATACAACACGCATCGTGTAGGGGAACTCATCAGCCGATGGCAACATCGGATGAATGGCGCGCCATGCCAATTTGCCGTGGCCGATTTCGCGGCGGCCTGTAGCGCCCATGCGGCCCACTTCACCAACCGAATAGGGAGGGAAGTTGTAATGCAGCAAGAACTTGGCTTTAAACATGCCGTCTAAGCTGTCCACATATTGTTCATCTTCGCCCGTGCCCAGTGTTGTCACAACAAGCGCTTGTGTTTCACCACGTGTGAACAAAGCTGAACCATGTGTGCGTGGCAGAACTGAAGCTTCGGCGACAATATCACGAACCGTTTTTGTATCGCGGCCATCAATGCGAAGGCCTGTATCCAAGATGGCGTTACGCACAACATCTTTTTCAAGATGCTTAAACGCATCAGCCACTTTTTGTGATGATGGTGCTTTTGCATCTTCAGCATCGACCATCGACGTCAAAATCTTTTCTTTGACCTTGGCAACAGCATCTTGACGATCTTCTTTTTTCACAATTGCATAAGCCGCGCGAACACCTTTTTCGCCAGCCTTCTTCACAGCCTTGTAAAGTTTTTCTTCATCTGGCGGTGTGAAGTCACGAGCCGCGCGAGATGAGCGTTCTGCAAGGCGAATGATTGCATCAATCACCGGCTGGAAGCCAGCATGGCCAAACATCACAGCAGCCAACATTTGCTCTTCGGAAAGTTCTTTGGCTTCGGATTCGACCATCAGAACGGCATCGTTTGTGCCAGCAACGACCAGATCAAGATCAGATGTTTTCATCTGCTCAACAGTTGGGTTCAAAACAAATTCGCCATTGATCAAACCAACACGCGCTGCACCAACTGGCCCCATGAACGGAATGCCCGACAATGTAAGAGCAGCAGAACAAGCAACCATGGCAACCATGTCACTGTCATTTTCCATGTCGTATGAAAGCACAGTTGCAACCACTTGGGTTTCAACACGGAAGCCTTCTGGGAACAACGGACGAATGGGGCGGTCGATCAGACGCGAAACGAGTGTTTCTTTTTCTGATGGGCGGCCTTCACGCTTGAAATAACCGCCGGGGATTTTGCCAGCAGCATATGTCTTTTCTTGGTAATTCACAGTGAGCGGGAAAAAGTCAATACCAGGCTTTTCTGAGCGGGCAGCAACGGCTGTGCCAAGCACGGTTGTTTCACCGTAAGTAACCAGAATTGCAGCATCGGCTTGACGCGCAATGCGCCCGGTTTCGATACGAAGGGTGCGGCCACCCCATTGGATTTCTTCTACATCAATATTAAACATTCTATTTTCCTTGTACGGTTCGTGCTGCCATTTTGCAGCCCCCAAGAACCGAGATGAATTCAGCCCTATTGCTGAATCCAATTGGCGGGGTCGTTAGGCGTCGCCCCATGGACGACACCCCCTTACACAAACAAATCGCGCGATTGCTCGCGCGATATTTTTTAACGGCGGATTTCGAGGCGCTTGATCAGCGTCAGGTAACGCGGCTCATCTTTGCTCTTCAAATAATCAAGCAAGCTGCGGCGCGAAGCCACCATTCTCAAAAGACCACGGCGGGAATGATTATCCTTTTTGTGGGTCTTGAAATGTTCGGTGAGATAGTTGATGCGCTCGGTGAGCAAAGCCACCTGCACTTCGGGTGAACCGGTGTCACCGGCTGTTGTTGCATAGTCTTTTACAAGAGCGAGTTTACGCTCAGCAGTCATCGTCATTTCAGGTCTCCGGACATCGGTTAAAGATTAAATAGTCTCGTGGTTTTCAGCGACCCTTGAGCAATTTCGCAGATGCCAAGCGGCCTGCCCTCATGGGTCACTAGAACAGCCTCACAATTGATCGGAGCGTTCGCTCCGCGCAGCAAAACCTTTTGGCCTTGCCTCAATTGGGCAGCCTGCCCATCCATCACGGCCAGTGCAGGGATGCCGTCCAGCACGGTCGAAATGGAATGTAAAACGCCTTGCAGCGCCTCATCACGGTCGGGCTTATGGCTCAATTCCTCTAAGCTTTCCAGTGAAATCATGTCTTTTTCCGTAAATGGCCCAACTTGGGTTCGCCGCAGAAAGCTCAGGTGGCCAAGGCACTCCAATTTACGTCCCATGTCCCGCGCCAAAGCGCGAATATAAGTGCCCTTGCCGCATACAACTTCGAAGTTAGCCTGTTCAGGATTGATACAATCCAATAATCGCAGCTCCTCAATCAAAACCTGCCGTGGCTTCATCTCAGGCGTCTCGCCCGCCCGCGCCAGATCATAAGCCCGCGCCCCATCAATTTTTAGCGCTGAATAGATCGGCGGAATCTGTGTAATTTCACCCAGAAATTCATGAAGTATCGATTCAATACTAATTTGGTTAGGCCTCAACTCTGATGTCGCCGTAACCTCCCCTTCCAAATCATCAGTCGCCGTCTCAGCGCCCCATTTGATTCTAAATTCGTACTTTTTCCGCCCATCCATCGCCCACTGCACTGTTTTGGTGGCCTCACCCAGCGCAATCGGCAGCAAACCAGTAGCGAGTGGATCCAAAGTGCCGCCATGTCCGGCCTTTTCAGCATCAAACAGCCAGCGAATTTTACCAACGCCCTGCGTGGATGACATTCCAAGCGGTTTATCAAAAACCACCCAGCCATGAATAGGTTTACCGCGCTTTTTCATTGTAAATCTGGCGCTCGTTCCATTCGGGCATCGATGACTGCACTAATATCAACTAAATCTTCGAAAACCCGATAAATCAAAATGTAAGGCAAACCCGTCACAACCAACTTCCGAGTATGAGGTCTGTCAACTGCCATCCCCGATTGTGGATATTCTCTAAGTTGACGAGATGCGGTTAAGATCCGCTGCTTGACGCGCAAAGCTGCCTGCGGATTTCTCCCATCAATATATTGGACAATATCGCGCAGATCACTCAGCGCTTCTTTCGTCCAGCTGACCTTCACTTCGTTTTATTTTCAACGAAAACATCAGGTTTCGGCATTGGCAACTCATTTTCTGTTCCCAAAGCCATAAACCACTTTTCGACGGTCTCCTGCGAAAACCGCTCGGTAGAAGCATCCGCCGCTGCAATTGATTCATCAATTTTTTTTGCGATCCAAGCTTCACGGCTAACATAGTTTTCAAGCGCCTCTGTCAAAAGAAAGCCTTTAGAGCGCTTCATTTGCGCCGCAAGAGCTTCGAGATCATTCGACAATTTTTCAGGAATACGCGCTGAAATCATGGTCTTATTCATAAGGTGACTCCGTGATTACATTTTATTACAATGTAATATAGCACAATTCAGGTCAAATTACTAATGTTCAAAAAGCTTCTCAGCGCCATAAAGCGCCATAAGCAATCGCCGGCCCCATCAAACCCGCCAGATCAGGAAAGCGCATCTCAATGTCATTCACCAAAAACAGCCCTTGGCCTGCTTGAGGATATTTGACCACCCAAGCCAGCGTGTCACCTTCGGTTGTAGCCAGCGCTTTCATCGTCAGCATAACAGATTGCACAACAGCGTAAGTGCTGCGATTGTCAACGGGTACTGGAACAGGATCTGTTGAGCCTTCCACAGGGGCGGGAGGAGGCTCTGGTGGCGTGTTTTTCAAATCCTCAAACAATGCCAAAACCTTATCAAAGCCTTTGAACGAAAGCCTATTTTCACCCTCATATGGCAAAGCGCTTAAAGCCCAAGCTGGATAGAACCGAACCAATCCCGAAATTCCAACATCAATGTCGGCTGTTTGATACCGCATATCCTTGGTTTCAATCATCGGCTTCATGGCCATTACATAAGCAACGGCAGGTGTAGCCAATGCGGCGTAATCTTTCTCATCATTAATCACCACGTCGCCCATCAATTTGCGCAACAGATTTTCATTCAGTTCAGAAATACTCAAATCATAATGGAATAGCTTCGGGTTCAGCAAAGCCGTCAGTTTCTTCTGGAATTCAGTATCAAATTTTTTCACATCCAATTGAAAATCATCAACAGCCGTTGAGAAAAATAGGCGTCCTTTATTATCGCGAAGGCCGTCAGCACCCGTCTCAGAAGAATATTTCCCAATACGAAGCGTTGGATCGTCTTCCTTCAGTGGCATATACACAATGCCGCTGGCACTCGACGTTAATTTGATCGCGCCAATATTAAACAGGCCGTCCAATATATCAGAGACCTTGAGAAATGTTGTTTCACCGCGCGAAATGGCTTGTAGCTTGCCGATTGCATTGAGTGTCGCCCCAATTGGAATTTGTTTTCCGCTGATGGAAATTGAGCCTGAGTCTGCATCCATTTGCTTCACATCAATCAGGCCTTTGTCATGAATATCTTTACCGCTGATGGTTATCGCAACCGAACCCCAATCGTCAGGTGTGACATTACTAAGTTCGGCCGTGCCAGCAACAGATGTGATCGAAAGCTTGTCAGTCGATCCAGGCTCTGTGCCCGCCACATCCACACCTTCGGCGGAAAGATTAAGTGACACCTTGTCATAGTTCTGCGCACGCAAAGATTCCGCAAATTGCAAAGCGGAATCGCCGCCGCCCTGCTGCGTGGCAGCAAGTACGGCAAAGCGAGATAGCACAGCATAAAGGTCAACCGGCTCTTGGCCCTTAGCACGCAAATCGGCGGTTAAGCTTTTGACATTGATATTATCGGGTGGATAGCCTTTGGATGAAATGTCGCTGGCATGCAGCAGAAACTTGCTCTCAGTCGCTCCCGCATCGCCATCCTTAGCCACATCAAGTGAAAGCGATCCGATTTCGATTTTGGCATTCTGCGAACCCTTGGGCGCAACACTGATCTGATCGAGCTGGAAGTCAAGTTTGCGGTAACTGCGACTTTCCGTTGACCAAATGCCATCAAATGTCGTGCCGCCAATTCCCACTTTGAATTGGTTAAACACGTCGAGCGTTTTAGGCAGCGTGAAATCCGTCACGCGGTAAAGCTTGTCGCCTGCGGGCGTGAGCTTGAAAGACATTGATCCAAGAGGAATAATGCCCATCAACATCGGTTGTTCAAGTGTGGCGAGAAAGGCATCGCCGTCTTTTGTCACCTTCACATTACGGGTGATGATAGGCCCGACCACGGTGATCGGCATGGGTGTGGAAAGTGCTGATAAAATATCAGACTTCACTTCTTCTGTGGTTTGCGCCACCGCAAAGCTCACCTGAGAGATTAACGCTAATGCCAGTGACGCAATGATCCGCATTTTAAACTCCTGTGGTGACAAACAAAGACCATAGGGTTCAATTGAATCGGGAGCAAGAAGGAGATTAATCTTCCTTCTTCAAATCCTGCTGCACTTCTGGCTTGCGCAAAATCTCATCAATTTTATTTGCATAATCCAAAGCAGTGTCGATTCGAAACCGAACATCAGGCGTATATTTCATGCCCAGCTTTGGCGCCATCAGTCCGCGAATATATTTACGGTTTCTATGAAGCGCTTCCATCATCAGCTCTTCCTTACCCGCAAAAAGCGTGCGCACATAAGCGGTCGCAATTTTGAGGTCTGGCGATATTTGGACCTCAGCCACCGTGGGGGCCAATTTACTCAAATCAGGGTCGTTGGTTTCCCCGCGCAGAAAAATCTCAGCCAGCGCATGGCGAATAAGTTCGCCTGCGCGCAACATGCGTTGTGATGGGGCTCTGGCGTGGCTCATGGTTTTTGGTCCAATTCTTTATAGGCGGCCAATCGCTCTTCAAGCGTGCCAGTGTGCAATTCAAACAAATGATTATCATAATCATAAAAATAAAGCGACTGCCCTTCGCCAGCAACACGTGGGCGCGAGGTGCGGAACTCTAATCCAAGTTTCTCAATCACCAGTTTGGTTTTCTCCAATTGATCAACGGAGATTTTAAACGCCACTTGATTGCAAGTGCGCCTTGGCAGTGCATCGCCCCGCACGATAGCAATCCACATGCCATCGATGTCGAAGAACTTTTCGGGGGAAATGGAGTGTTGTTTGGCGCCGATTGCATAGACTTCTCGCCCGCCCAAAACTTCGACAATGATGCAAGTCATCTTTTCGAGGTCATGGACTAAGATAGTATATACCGAGCGGTGAGCTATAAACTAACCGCTCGGTTTTCAACCTAGAAGGAACCCCCTCTTATGCTTCGTAGTGATGAAGGTTAGGTGGGAAAGGCCGGAGATCATCATCTACTCCAAAAAAACCAAAGGCAGCCTTTTGGGCTGCCTTGGCATTTGACTCCCTTTCGGGCAACGGACACTTAATTTCTCAAGGCCGCAATGGATCAGATATAATGCAACTTTCCTAATTATTCAACTGCAAATGGCCTTGGCAGCCATTTGCCAATTTTTTCAATGACTTGATTGAATTTAGTTTCGGGCAACAATGGTATCTGTCCCTTAAATTGGCTAAACCTGCTGGGTGAGACCGTTGAGAGATGATTACAAACAGCCCAACATTCAATCCCGTCGATTGACGACTTAACCGCCCAAATATTGTCGTCTTGGGGCTCGGTCGAAAAAGGAACAACCAGACAGGGGCCATGCAAAGTGTTCTTGTAAGATATAACAACTACTGGTCGCATTTTCCACATTTCAGGAAGTCGTGCATCTTTCCAAAATTCACACCAATAGATTTGGCGTATTTTTGGAGAAGCAACAATTCGCGGCTTAACCCATGGCGGTTTTTCAAATTCAGTCGCCATGAACTCTTAATCTAGCGTGCGTGCAACCTTCTCCACTCTAAAGCACTCGATCACATCGCCTGCGCGCATGTCTTGATAGCCTTCAAATGCCATGCCGCATTCTTGGCCGGTTTGCACTTCTTTCACTTCATCCTTGAAGCGCTTAAGTGTGCTCAACGTGCCTTCATGCACCACAACGTTATCGCGGATCAAGCGCACTTTCGCACCACGTTGAACTGTACCTTCGGTAACCATACAGCCCGAAACTTTGCCAACTTTGGTGATGTTGAACACTTCCAAAATCTTCGCATTGCCCAAGAAGGTTTCGCGAATTTCTGGCGCAAGCTTGCCGCCCATGGCCGCTTTAATATCATCCACAAGATCATAAATGATGTTGTAATAACGAATCTCAATGCCTTGTTGTTGAGCCGCGTCACGCGCCTGCGCATTGGCACGCACGTTAAAGCCCAACACCACAGCGCCTGAAGCCGTGGCCAAAGACACATCGCTTTCAGTCACACCACCCACGGCATAATGCACGACGCGGGCCTTGATCTCGCTATTGCCGAGCTTTTCCAAAGCCTGAACGATGGCTTCGGCAGAACCTTGCACGTCGGCCTTAACGAGAATCGGGAATTCCTTGCGGCCCGATTGGCCAATCTGGCTCATCATTTGTTCAAGTGAAGAGCGCGCAGCGGATGAACCACGTTTTGAACGTTTTTCACCTTCGCGGAATTCGGTAATTTCACGCGCACGGGCTTCATTCGGCACCACGTCAAAACGGTCGCCCGCTTCTGGTGCTGAGTTGAGGCCAAGTACTTCAACAGGGAAAGAAGGTGGCGCGTCTTTCACCTGCTGGCCCTTATCATCTTGAAGGGCGCGAACCCGGCCCCAAGCCGTGCCCGCCACAAAAATATCACCCAGTTTCAATGTGCCGCGCTGTACCAGAACGGTGGCCACAGGGCCGCGGCCCTTGTCCAACTGCGCTTCAACCACAAGGCCAGAAGCTTCGCGGTTGGGATTGGCACGCAAGTTCAAAACTTCAGCTTGCAACAAAATGCTGTCCAACAGCTTATCAAGGCCCGTGCCCTTCATAGCCGAGACTTCAACATCCATGGTGTCGCCGCCCATTTGCTCGACAACGATTTCATATTGCAGCAAATCCGTGCGCACACGGGTTGGGTTGGCTGATTGTTTATCAACCTTGTTGATGGCCACGATGATGGGCACGCCAGCGGCCTTGGCGTGATTGATTGATTCAATTGTCTGCGGCATCACGCCGTCATCAGCCGCCACCACCAAAATGGCAACGTCAGTGGCCTTGGCTCCGCGTGCGCGCATGGAGGTGAAAGCCTCATGGCCCGGCGTGTCGATGAAGGTCACTAAACCATTGGCGGTTTTGACTTGGTAAGCACCAATATGCTGGGTAATGCCGCCTGCTTCGCCCGACACAACATTGGTCTTGCGAATGGCATCGAGAAGCGATGTCTTGCCGTGGTCAACGTGACCCATAATGGTAACTACAGGTGGACGCGGCAAGAGCGTGTCTTCGGCATCTGCACCTGTCTCAAGGCTATCAACCACATCCGTGGCCGACACGCGCTTGACCTTATGGCCCATTTCTTCAGCAATAATTTGAGCGGTATCAGCATCAATCAAATCATTGATCGTGTGCATCTGACCTTGCTTCATCAACAACTTGATAATGTCCACGGCGCGTTCGGCCATGCGGTTTGACAGTTCTTGAATTGTGATCACATCGGGGATCACAACTTCACGTGTCATTTTCTCCGTAGGCTTGGTGAAGCCTTGGGCTTGCTTTTTGAGACGCTCAGTCCGGCGCTTAAAAGCAGCAACCGAACGTGCGCGGTCTTCATCACCTTCAGCCATGGCGTTTGAAACGGTCAGGCGGCCACGGCGTTTATCAGCATCAGCTTTGGTGCGTGTTGGTGCGGGTGGCGTCACAATCCGGCGGATCACACCACCAGCAGGGCGCATCATGGTCTTGGGGCGCTTGCCACCATCATTGTCATCGTCTTCAGCGGGGGCAGATGTGCGCGTTTCAGATTTTGGAGCAAGTTTCTTTGCCGCTTCATCAGCTTTACGCTTGCCGTCATCTTCTACTTTATGACGCGCATCATCTTCGGCTTTGCGTTTTGCCGCAGCTTCGCGCTCAACCTTATCATGTACCTCTTGGGCCGCGCGGCGAACCGCATCCGCTTCTTGGCGTTTGCGGTCCTCAGCTTCGCGAATGCGCGAGTCAGCAAGAGCCGCCGTGCGGGCTTCGCGCTCGTCAGCAGAAAGTGTGCGCAAAACAACACCGGGACGAGTAGGTGCAGCGACAACAGGCCGAGGTGCGGGAGCCTCTGCCACTTTTGGAGCGACGACAAATTTCGGTTTATCATCAGCAGGTGCAACGCCGCCCTCACCAATGCGCTTGCGCTTGGTTTCAACCACAACTGTCTTGGTGCGGCCATGGGCAAAGTTCTGTTTCACCCGGCTTTGTTCAACCGATGGGCGCTTCAGGCTCAGCGTGCTGCCCGTGCGTGCAACACCGGCTTTTTCGTTATTATCAATAATATCGCTCATGCTTTACGTCTGTAACCCTAATCCAGTAACCTTCAAATGCTCGTACTGCGCGATCTTTTGCGCATAATCCAGCAATTTCTCAGCCAAGCCACCATTGGCCACGGCTGCATGTATCACATTTGACCGCCCAAATGCCAAATCCAAATCATGGGAAGCAAATAAATCCCAAATGACAGTATTTGTCGCACATTTCCGGTCTAATTTCTGACGCCCATCGATGGAACCATCAGAAGCGTGCAATAGAACTCTAACATTACCTTTGGTAAGCGCTTCTTCAACCTTCATAAAACCTGAAAGCCCAAGTCCGCCCCGTCTGGTCATAGACAAAGCCGAAAGCATTTCTTTGCGAAGCAGCGCCCTCACTTGCTCTACCAATTCCGGCTCAGCCTTGGCTTCCTTACCAAAACCACGCGAAAAAGCTTTGCGCTTGATCGCTTCGGCTAGAATTTCAGCATCGCAAGACACCCAAACGCCGCGCCCAGGAAGCTTGCGCTTCAAATCCGGAACCACCTGTCCATCAGGCGATAGCGCAAACCGGATCAGTTGGTCCTCAGGCTTCACAACCCGCGAAACAATGCACATCCGGTCTGGCAAAATCTCTTCGCCTATGGTTTCAGCTGTAGCGTTCAACTATGAGGCTGCCTCTTCAACTGCGGTTTCTTCTGCAACTGGTGCTTCAATCCAACCGAGCTGCACACGTGCAGCCATAATCAGATTTTGCGAGTCAGCGGCTGAAATATCATGGCCTGTAAAAGCGCCCGGATGCTTCGTGGTCTGACCATCCTTGCGTTCGTTCCATCCGATCAGATCGTCTGTCGCACAATCGGCCAAATCTTCAACTGTCTTAATGCCGGCTTCGCCCAAAGCCACCAACAATGTTGGATTGAGGCCGTGCATGTCACGAAGTTCGTCTGTCACACCAAGTGCTTTGCGCTTGTCTTCCATTTCTGTTGCAGCCTTTTCCAAATAATCCTTGGCACGTTGTTGCAGTTCTTCTGCAGTCTGCTCGTCCAAACCATCAATCGAGGCAATGTCATTGAGTTCAACATAAGCCACTTCTTCAACTGTATCGAAACCTTCAGAGGCCAACAGCTGCGCCAATGTTTCATCCACATCGAGCGCTTCAACAAAGCGCGTGGTGCGCAATGCAAATTCTTTTTGGCGACGCTCAGATTCTTCAGCCTCGGTCATAATGTCGATGTCCCAACCCGTCAGCTGGGAAGCCAGACGCACGTTTTGACCGCGACGGCCGATGGCCAATGACAATTGTTCATCCGGCACCACAACCTCAATGCGCTCGGCTTCTTCATCCAGAACAACTTTGGCCACTTCAGCAGGAGCCAGCGCATTCACCACGAATGTTGCCACATCTTGCGACCATTGGATGATGTCAATTTTTTCGCCCTGAAGCTCATTGACCACCGCTTGAACGCGCGAACCGCGCATACCAACACAGGCGCCCACGGGATCAATCGATGAGTCCTTGGAACGCACAGCAATTTTTGCCCGCGACGATGGATCACGCGAAACTGAAACCACTTCAACAATGCCATCATAAATTTCTGGCACTTCTTGACCAAACAGTTTCGCCATGAATTGTGGATGGGTACGCGACAAGAAAATCTGCGGCCCACGTTGTTCGCGGCGCACGTCATAAACATAAGCGCGGATACGATCACCAGGACGAATGGTTTCGCGCGGCAAAGCTTCATCGCGGCGGATGATGCCTTCGCCACGACCAAGATCAACAATCACATTGCCATATTCCACGCGCTTGACGAGACCTGAAACAATTTCACCAATGCGGCCTTTGAATTCTTCAAACATGCGCTCGCGTTCAGCATCACGCACCTTTTGCACGATCACTTGCTTGGCTGATTGCGCAGCGATGCGGCCAAACTCGATTGGAGGAAGGGCTTCAGCAATATAATCGCCGATTTGCGCAGCGGGGTTTTTCTTCGAGGCTTCAACCAGCGTAATCTGCTTGGCATCATCTTCAATGACGTCAACAACCATCAATAAACGATTGAGTCTGGTCTCGCCTGTTTTCGGATCAATCTCGGCGCGGATTTCATTATCCTGGCCATAACGGGCCTTGGCCGCTCTTGTGATTGCATCTTCCATCGCTTCTAAAACGACTGATTTATCAATCGTCTTTTCGCGGGCCACAGCATCAGCAATTTGCAAAAGCTCTAAGCGGTTGGCGGAAACAGGAGTGTTAGCCATTGTCGTCATCTTCCTTCGTTTCAGAAATTTGGTCTTCGTCAATTTCAGCGCCGTCGCCGTAACCTGTTGCAGGCAAACGGGCGCGGGCCGCTTCAATCAGTTCATCAGTCATCACCAGACTGGCCTCGTGAATATCGCTAAAGGGCAAGCCTACGAGCAAAGGGTCGGTGCCACCTTGCGGGTTATCAATAAACAAGCGCACTTCACCCTCATGAAAGCCTTCAAGCTCACCACGAAATTTTTTGCGGCCAGCCACGGGAGTGACCATTTCGATCTTCACTTGATGCCCGCCCCATGATTCAAAATCAGCGGCCCGCACCAGCGGGCGGTCAATGCCCGGCGATGAAACTTCGAGATGAAATTTCGTCGAGATAACATCAGCCACATCCATCACCGGCGAAAAATCGCGGCTGAAATTAGCGCAATCATCAATAGAGAAAGTGCCATCTGGCCGCTCAGCCATAATCTGCAACGTGGTGCCAAACATCTTCACACGCACCAACCGAAAACCCATGGATTCAAGCACCGGCACAGCAAGTGCGGCCACCCGCGCCGCAGGGCCAGTCTCTCGTTCTAAGCGTTGATCGGTTGTCGTCGTCATCGGGCCTATCCAGATACAAAAAAAGCGGGCCCCTCGCGGGACCCACCCCAAAACCGCTTGCGCGGACTTGATGAGTGAATTTCGTAGACGGACGTATAGTCTGGAAAAAATACTTGCACAAGATGGAAAATAGGGGTT
>JAYTUV010000143.1:0-3269 GCA_043744395.1 Aestuariivirga sp. | reverse complement strand
CAACATGCTGCAACGGGCGTTTAAGAGGGCGTAGCCCCCGCCCACTATCCGCTAGAGGCAGGGGCGGGATGGAACAGAAATTTATTTTCCTGTTTATGATATTTTATCCTTGATAGGCATTTATTTTTGTTTTAGTCATGTTCTGTATTCCCTCGAAGGGGTTACTGCTCATGACGGTGGCTTTAATTGGGAAAGATGAGGCGCTTGGTAGGTTGGGATAACGTATCTCAGGCTTACAAGGCTGATGATTGAAATAGTTAGGGTGCAGAAGCCCTGATAGCCCTAGTGGGTAAGTGACCTTGCTTGACTTCCAGCTTCGGTTAACGACAGACCAGTTCCAGAGGCACTCGTTCAACAACAGCAAAAAACGCCTCAAAAGCGTGGGTGTTTCCAAACACTCAACCAGCCGGACCACTCGACCGGCATATTCGTGTTTGTTTGCGCCCGCGCAACCCTTCACTTCTTTTTGCCCAGAAACGGCATTACCGTTTCACTCAAAGGGAAGCCGTGTCCAAATTCTCCCGCGACAAAAGAGAGGGATTGCAGCACTCGCCTTGATTGGATATGAACTAATGGCAATTTCAGTTTGGGGATTCTCCATGGCATCACATTCTTCATCGTCTTCCAATCCACCAGCACCTGGCACACCTGAAGATTTGGCAAGCCACAAAGCAACGTATCAAGGGTTCTTGGATTTTTCAGTCGCAGGCTCGCTCGTCTGCCTCTTCATCGTCGTGGCCCTCGTGGTGTTTCGTTTCGTTAATAGCCCGTTCAATTTAGTCCTCGGTTTCGGTGGAATGTTGGTTGGCATTCTAACCAGCATCATCGCTCTGCGCATGGGCGGCAAATGGATGTTGCCAACCGCGGTTTTGGTTTTGTACGGGCTGTTCACGGCCATGAACGTGCATATGTCTTGATCGGTAAACACCTTCCATGAAAATCGCGGTTCCTTCCGAAACAGCAGCAGGTGAAAACCGGTGTGCTGCCTCTGCTGAAAGTGTGAAAGCCTTCGTCAAAAAAGGTTTGAAAGTCGCCGTTCAATCTGGCGCTGGCCTCGGTGCTAATATTTCCGATGCAGATTACGCTGCAGCCGGAGCAGAAATTGTCAAAGGCGTGAATGTTGTCAAAGACGCTGACATCGTGCTCAGCATCCGCCGCCCCGCTGATGCTGTTTTAAAAGCCATGAAAAAAGGCGCGGTGCTCGCTGGTGGTCTTGAACCGCACAGCGACACAAAAGCCCTCCAGGCTTTCGCCAGATCGGGTGTCACAGCTTTCGCCATGGAATTGATGCCGCGCATCTCACGCGCCCAAACCATGGACATTTTGTCATCACAAGCCAACCTCGCAGGTTATAAATCGGTGATCGACGCCGCGGCAAATTATGGCCGCGCCTTCCCGATGATGATGACAGCAGCCGGAACCGTTCCACCCGCCAAAGTGTTCATCATGGGTGTTGGCGTTGCAGGCCTTCAAGCCATCGCCACAGCGCGGCGTTTGGGTGCTATCGTTTCTGCCACTGACGTGCGCAAGGCCACCGAAGAACAAGTGAAATCCTTGGGCGCAAAATTCGTGTTCGCCGATGTGGCCGATGCCGCAACATCAAGCGGCTATGCCAAGGAACTGTCCGCCGAAGATAAAGCCAAACAAGCTAAGCTCGTGTCTGACCATGTTAAAAACCAAGACATCGTCATCACCACAGCCTTGATCCCCGGCAGACCAGCACCCGTCTTGATCACCAAGGAAATGGTTGAATCGATGAAGCCCGGTTCAGTGATTGTCGATCTTGCTGTCGAACGCGGCGGCAATTGCCCGCTGTCCAAACCTGATCAGATTGTCGTCCACAAAGGCGTGTCCATCATCGGCACAGTCAATCTCGCTGGCAAACTCGCAGGCAACGCCACGCCGCTGTTCGCCAAGAATTTGCAAAACTTCGTTGATCTGATGATCAGCAAAGACGGCAATCTGGCAATCGATTATGAAGATGAATGTATCAAAGGCACATTGATCGCCAAAGATGGTGCACTGGTTCACACAATGTATGGAGCGAAATAATGGAACAACTGGCCCTTAGTGTTGATCCCTTCGTGTCGCTCTTTGCGATTTTCGTCCTCGCCGTATTCGTCGGCTACTTCGTTGTGTGGAGCGTAACACCCGCTCTTCATACGCCGCTCATGTCAGTCACCAACGCCATCTCATCCGTCATTGTTGTGGGCGCTTTGCTCGCAGTCGGTGCTGGTGCAATCGCGTCTGGCTCAGTCGCCGCCATGATCTTTGGCTTCTTCGCGTTGATCTTCGCAAGTGTTAACATTTTCGGTGGCTTCATGGTCACCAGCCGCATGCTTGCCATGTATAAGAAAAAGGAAAAGTGAGATGAGCGCCAATCTCGCCGCCCTCCTCTATCTCGTCTCAGGCTCATTATTCATCATGGCTCTGCGCGGATTGTCTTCGCCCGCCTCATCGCGCAAAGGCAACCTCTACGGCATGGTCGGCATGGCCATCGCCATGTTCACCACACTGGCGGTTGCCATGCCAAACAGTCCACTCGCATGGGGACTGATCATCGGCGGCATCGCCATCGGCGGCGGCATCGGCGCTTATCTCGCGCGCACGATTGCCATGACAGCAATGCCGCAACTGGTTGCCGCATTCCACTCGCTCGTTGGCCTCGCAGCAGTTTGTGTGGCCGCGGCAGCCTTCTACGCTCCTGATGCTTTCGGCATTGCCACTGATGGCTTGATCCACTCCCAAAGCCGTATAGAAATGGCCTTGGGTGCTGCCATTGGCGCTCTCACCTTCACAGGCTCAATAATTGCTTTCTTGAAGCTCGATGGCCGCATGTCTGGCGCACCCATCATGTTGCCAGCACGCCATTTGATCAACATAGCACTTGGCTTAGGCATGCTTGCATGCATCGTCTTGTTCTTCGTAACACCAGCGGCAATCTGGTTCTGGCTCATCATCTTGATCGCCTTCGCCTTAGGCTTATTGCTGATCATACCCATTGGCGGCGCTGATATGCCCGTCGTTGTATCAATGCTGAACTCCTATTCAGGCTGGGCCGCAGCAGGCATCGGCTTTACGCTCGCCAATACAGCATTGATCATCACCGGCGCACTCGTCGGTTCCTCAGGCGCCATCCTGTCTTACATCATGTGCAAAGGCATGAACCGCTCATTCATCTCAGTCATCCTCGGTGGCTTCGGTGGTGAAAGTGCTGGCCCCGCCGCCAAAGGCGAAACCAAACCTGTGAAACAAGGCTCAGCAGAAGA
>JAYTUV010000142.1:0-13123 GCA_043744395.1 Aestuariivirga sp. | reverse complement strand
TCAAAGCCCTTCGCTCACTGTCGCACTTGTAATTCATTTTTTATAGCACGGTCACTTCAGTTCCGACTTTCACGAATTGATAGAGTTCGCTCACATCTTCGTTGAGCATGCGGATGCAGCCTGATGAAGCGGACTTGCCAATTGACTTTGGTTCGTTTGTGCCGTGGATGCGGTAAATGGTTGAACCAAGATAGATGGCGCGGGCACCGAGGGGATTTTTTGGACCGCCAGCCATGAATGTTGGAAGTTCTGGGCGGCGAGCTTGCATTTCTACGGGTGGACGCCAATCTGGCCACTGGGTTTTAGCTGAAACCTTGTTTGTGCCCTGCCATTCAAAGCCGGGCTTTGCGCTGGCCACGCGGTACATGATGGCGCGGTCCATGCCCAAAACGTAGTAAAGGCGGTTGGCGTTCGTATCGACGATGATTGAGCCTGGCTTTTTGTCTGATGCATATGAAACCACTTTGCCGCGCTTAAATGCGGGTTGGGCTTCTTCTTGAGCTGGCTGGCTATAGGACGCTGGCACGATGACCACGCCTTGAAACTGTGTCTTTCCGGCGGCTTGGGCGGAAATTGCCATCAGGCTGGTGAAAACGGCGGCGGCGGCGAATTTTACGATTCTGTTCATTTTGTTTGTTCCCTCTGTAAAAGCGTTTGATGTTGCCTTTTTAGGAGAAGCGCTCTGAACCAAGCCTGAGGGCGGTGTTTATCTGGCGTTCAGAATTGGGTAACCATAATTAGCGCGCCGAACGGGTGTTAATAACCGTGCGTTCGGTTTACAAGATTGACCAAAGCATCGCCGCGCTCAAACCGTTCGATTTGGGCATAAACATAGCGGCAGATGGTTTCTGGGTCGGAATCAGCTGCCATATGAGGCGTCAGCGTGACCTTGGGGTGTGACCAGAGCCTGCTTGCCTCGGGCAAAGGCTCTGTGTTGAACACGTCTAAAGTGGCTG
Source organism: Aestuariivirga sp. (assembly GCA_043744395.1). GTDB lineage: Bacteria > Pseudomonadota > Alphaproteobacteria > Rhizobiales > Aestuariivirgaceae > Aestuariivirga. The sequence goes on along the minus strand of JAYTUV010000142.1, from coordinate 12,167 downwards.
CATAAAGCTCGCCGGAATCAAGGCAAGCCAAAATATCGTCTTCAACTTGCGCCCGCCCGCGACCAGCGTTGATCAAAATGGGAGCACCAAATGGGCCGCGCCGCGACAGTTTATTGATCAGAGCTTTATTGATGATGCCGTCTGTGTCAACAGTGGCTGGCAGCAGCGACACTAAGACATCTGTCTCGCCCAGAAAGGCGTCAAATTCACCAGACCCTGCAAAACTCTTGATGCCGTCAACGTGTTTTAAACTGCGGCTCCACCCGACAACATTGAAACCCATCACTTTCAATTTGCCTGCTGCATCAGACCCCAACACACCCAGCCCCATAACGCCAACAGTCATGGCGGAGGCCGCGTGTTGTGGAAACTGATCCCAGATTTTGTTTTTCTGGTTTTCATTGTATCGGCTGTGCTGGCGGTGGTGCATCAAAACATGCATCACAATATATTCGCTCATGCGGTTGGTCAGATCATCATCATTAACGCGCACGATGGGGATGCCTTGAGGCAAAGTTGGATCACCCAAGATCGCATCAACGCCCGCACCCAAGGAAAAAATGACTTTCAAATTTTGAAAGCGTTTCAACTCATGTGGCGGTGGCAACCATGCGGCAGCATATGTGATGTCTTCAATGTTCCCAACATCTGGCCACACCCGCACATCAAGTTTGGGTGCAACTTTGCTCAAAGCCCTGCCCCAAGCTTGGCCATCCCACGTCGGTGTAAGCATGAGAAACGCGCTCATTGCCGCACAATGCCGTCGGTTGCTTTGATGTTGAGTGCCGCAGCAAGCAAAGCCTTCGTGTAAGGCTGTTGTGGATTGCTGAAAATGTCGGCGGTGGCGCCGCGCTCCACTACAACACCATCGCGCATGACGATGACTTCATTAGCGAGTGCGCGCACCACTTTGAGATCATGGCTGATAAACAAATATGAGAGATTGTGTTTTTCTTGCAAGCTTCGGAGTAAATCGACGACTTGAGCCTGAACTGACATATCAAGCGCGGAGGTTGGCTCATCCAGCATGATGAATTTTGGTTCGAGTGCCAATGCCCGAGCGATGGCAATGCGCTGACGTTGGCCGCCTGAAAATTCATGGGGGTAACGATCCATATGAGTGGGATCGAGGCCAACTTCGGTCAATGCTTTCGCCACACGTTCACGCCTTGCAGCGGCGTTGAGGGTCTGTTGTTGGATGATCAAACCTTCTTCAACAATTTGCAAAATAGAAAGTCGAGGAGAAAGCGAGCCAAACGGGTCTTGAAACACCACCTGCATGTCTTTGCGAAGGGGGCGCATGTCTTTTGATTTGAAACCGTCTATGCGCTGACCTTTGAATGAAATTTCTCCTTGCGATGCGATGAGCCGCATGATGGCAAGGCCTGTTGTTGTTTTGCCTGAACCAGACTCGCCGACAATGCCAAGTGTTTGTCCTGCTCTCAAAGTCAGATCAAGTCCGTCAACCGCTTTAATGTGACCCGAGACGCGTTGAAAAAATCCGCGCTTGATGGGGAACCAGACTCTTAAATCCTTGGTTTCAACAATCTTGGGCGCAGTTAAATCAGCTTTCGGTGGCTGGCCTTTGGGTTCGGCCGCAAGCAGCATTTTGGTGTAGGCATGCTGCGGATTGGCAAATACGGTTTTGGCGGAACCTGCCTCAACAATCTTGCCCTTTTGCATCACGCACACATTATCCGCCATGTTGCGCACGATGCCTAAATCATGGGTGATCAGAAGCAGTGCCATGCCAAATTCTTTTTGCAAATCTTTGAGCAACTTCAAAATCTGTGCTTGCACTGTTACGTCCAATGCCGTGGTCGGTTCATCGGCGATCAGCAGATCAGGCTTATTGGCCAAGGCCATGGCAATCATAACGCGTTGGCGCTGGCCACCGGAGAGTTGATGAGGATAGGCACCCAAACGCGATGCTGCTTCACGAATTCCGACTTTTTCAAGAAGGCCAACAACTAAGTCTCTTGCTGCTTGACCCTTGATGCCCTGGTGCAATTCCAGAATTTCGCCAATTTGCTTTTCAACCGTGTGGAGCGGATTGAGTGACGTCATTGGTTCTTGGAAAATCATCGTGATGTTGCGACCGCGCACTTGGCGCAAATCAGCTTCATCGGCATCCAGTAAGTCTTGGCCTTTAAACATGACTTGACCTGAAGGATGCGAGGCCGCTGGATAAGCCAACAATTTAAGAATGCTCAGTGCACTGACGGATTTGCCAGACCCTGACTCGCCGACAAGTGCAAGCGTCTCGCCCTTGTTCAACGAAAATGAAATGTGATCAACGGCCAGAAATTCTTTGCCTGACTGCTTGAAAGCAACTGATAGGTCTTTCACATCGAGAAGCACGCTACTCATGCGAAAGTCTTTCGCGGGTCGAGTGCATCACGCACGGCTTCGCCCATGAACACCAGAAGCGTGAGCATAGTGGACATCAACAGAAAGATTGTGATGCCGATCCATGGGGCTTGGATGTTGTTTTTGCCTTGGGTGAGAAGCTCACCCAATGACGGCGACCCAGGCGGCAGGCCAAAGCCCAAATAGTCAAGCGATGAAAGCGTGGTGACCGAACCTGCAATGATAAAGGGCATGAAGGTGACGGCTGAAACCATGGCATTTGGCAGCAAATGTTTGAACATGATTTTGGTGTCAGACAGACCAAGGGCGCGGGCGGCACGGACATATTCAAAATTTCTTGCGCGGAGGAATTCAGCACGAATAAGGCGCACCAAACCTGTCCATGAAAACAGCACGAGGATAAAAAGCAACAGCCAGAAATTTGGCGCCAAGAATGCAGACAAAATGATAAGCAAATAAAGTGTTGGCATTGATGACCAAATTTCAATGAAGCGCTGCAACAGCAAATCTGTCCACCCGCCATAAAAACCTTGAATGGCACCGAGGACGATGCCGATGACTGAAGACAACAATGTGAGGATCAAACCAAACGCGATCGAGATTCTATAACCATAAATCAAACGGGCAATAATATCGCGCCCGCCATCATCAGTCCCGAGCCAATTCATGTTGCCGGCGATACATTGCGGGTCTTGGGCTTTGAGTGGATATTTGACGCAGGCTTCACCCCGGGAAAGTGTGGCGGCTGGTGGCGATGGTGCAGGCCTCGGAAGCTCTGCATTGGCTGTGTTGTATGAATAACGAACAGGCGGCCAGACCATCCACCCATTGGCGTTAATCTCATCGATATTGACGGGATCATGATAATTGGTTTTCGCTAGAAAGCCCCCGAACTTTGACTCGGGGTAATCGACCCAAAAGGGTGCCAGTAATTCGCCTTTGTAAGATGCGATAATGGGGCGGTCATTGGCGATCAGCGGCGCAAACAGAGACACTATGAACAACGTTGCAAATATCCAAAATGACCAGAAGCCGCGTCTGTTGGCTTTGAATAGAGCCCAGCGCCTTTGATTAAGTGCATTCAACTTAAACAGCGCCATTATAATTCTCGCGCTTCAAAATCAATGCGGGGGTCGATCCACATATAAAGCAGATCGCTGATCAGGGCGACGAAGAGGCCAATCAATGTGAAGATATAAAGATTGGCGAACACCACAGCATAGTCACGGTCGATCACTGATTTATATGTCAGGTAACCCAAACCATCGAGCGAGAAGACTTGTTCAATCAAAAGCGACCCAGTGAAAAACGCATGTAGGAATGCGCCTGGAAAACCGGAAATCACCAACATCATGGCGTTGCGAAAAACATGGCCATAAAGCACTTTTGTTTCAGTCAGACCTTTGGCACGGGCTGTGACCACATATTGTTTTTTGATTTCATCAAGGAATGAGTTTTTGGTGAGGAGTGTCATGGTGGCGAACGCGCCCACGCCCAATGCTGTTAACGGTAACACCAAATGCCACGCATAGTCTTTGATCTTTCCCCACCAGGTTAAATCCGCAAAATTATCAGACGTGAGAAGGCGCAGCGGGAACCACGAAAAATAACTGCCGCCTGCAAACACGATGATCAAAAATATCGCTAATACGAAAGACGGAATGGCATAGCCAATGCTGATGACTGCTGATGTCCAAATATCAAAAGAGGTTCCGTCTTTCACAGCCTTCCTGATGCCAAGAGGAATTGAAACCAGATAGGTGATGAGCAACAGCCAAATGCCAAGGGACATTGAGACTGGCAATTTTTCACCAACCAATGCCAGCACTGATTTTGAACGGAAATAGCTTTGGCCAAAATCGAAGGTGGCGTATTTTTTCATCATAAGAATGAATCGTTCTAAGGGTGGTTTATCGAAGCCAAAATCCTTTTCGAGTTTCTTGATGATTTCAGGGTCGAGACCTTTTGCGCCACGATAAGAGCTGTTGCTGTCGCCGCCGCCTTTGTCGCCAAGATTTTCGGAGCCGCCGCCGCTTAAGCGATCATTGCCGCCATTACCTTCCATCTGCGCAATAATGCGCTCAATAGGGCCGCCGGGCACAAATTGCGTGACTGCAAATGTGAGCAGCATGACCCCCAGAATAGTGGGAATCATCAACAGCAATCGTTTGAGGATATATGCGCCCAAGTGAAGCCCTAACCCGCCGCCGTTTTCTTGGCTTTATCAGCATCCCACCACCAGATGGCAGGAAAACCCAAATTAAAGTCAGGGGTTTTTTCGGGGCGACCAAAGCGGTTCCAATAGGCAACGCGCTCGTAAGGGATATACCAATGTGGCACCATATAATGATTCCACATCAACGCACGGTCGAGGGCTTTGCAGGCAGTCACGAGAGATGGTCGATCTTTCGCAAAGATGACTTTGTCGATCAGGGCATCAATTGCGGGATCTTTGATCCCGACATAATTTGATGAACCGCTTTTGTCGGCTGATTCAGAACCGAAGAAAGAACGCTGCTCATTGCCAGGAGACAGGCTTTGCGCAAAACTGCCGACGATGACCTCGTAGTCAAAAGTTTCGACACGCTTTTGATATTGCGCGGTATCTACAGTGCGGATGTTTACGGTTATGCCTAAAAGTTCAAGCTGTTGTTTGTAGGGAAGTGCCACGCGCTCGAACAAAGGAGAATAGAGAAGAAATTCTGCGGTTAAGGTTTCGCCACCTGCGTTTTTCAAATTATTTTTTCCACCCGCTTGTGTGGCAATCCAACCTGCTTCATTCAAAAGCTTTGACGCTTCGCGCAAATTTTTGCGCCGTGCGGCGGCATCAAAGTTTACCGGGTTTGTGTATTCAGTTGTGAAAACTTCCGGCGGCAATTTATCTTTGAGGGGGGTGAGAAGCTCAAGTTCCTCGGGAGATGGCAAGCCCTTGGCTTCCATTTCTGAATTGTTGAAATAGCTGCGTGACCTTGTGTATTGGCCAAAAAACAAATTGGTGTTTGACCACTCAAAATCAAAGGCCAGATCAAAGGCGCGGCGCACCCGCACATCTTGAAATTTGGGTTTGCGCATATTGAGCACCCAACCCTGCATGCCGTTTACTTTTTTGAGTGTGATTTTATCTTGAATCACACGGCCCTGTTTGACCGCTGGAAAATCATAACCCGTGGCCCAGTTTTTTGAACTCGTTTCATAATTATAATCAAACTGGTCGCCCTTGAACCCTTCAAAGGCAACGAGCTGGGTTTGAAAATAAACATAAACCAATTCGTCAAAATTATTCTGGCCCTGATTAACGCCTAAGTCTTTGCCCCAATAATCGGCCACACGTTCCATCACAATCGTAGCGCCGGGATTCACAGTTTTGAATTTATAGGGGCCGGAACCCAACGGGATTTCTAGTGTCGAGGCTGAAACATCACGCGGTTTGCCGTCTGGCCCATTGGCTGTCCACCAATGTTTTGGCATCACGACAAGTTCGCCAACGATGGACGGAAGCTCGCGATTGTTTTTTTGATCAAATGTAAAAGTTACTTGATGATCGCCGGTTTTTTCGGCCTTGATGACATTTTTATAATAGGCGGCTTTGGTTGGCAGATTAGCTTTGAGTGTTTCAAAACTCCAAACGACATCTTCTGGTGTGATTTCCTTCCCGTCGTGAAACTTTGCTTCAGGTCTGAGTTTGAAAATTGCAGATGAAAAATCATCCGGATGAGACACGCTTTCAGCGATGAGCCCATATTTCGTCGAGGCTTCATCAAGGGAAGATGTCATCAATGTTTCAAGGACAGTGACACCTGTTGGTTCGCCTTTCAACGAATTTGTGTTGAGTGAATCAAACCCACCTAAAACCCATTGCCGCACTTTTCCAGTTTTTGGCGCTGTTGGGTTTACATAGTCAAAGTGTTTGAAATCAGGTTTGTATTTAACGTCACCGAACAACGACAGCGCATGGGCAAAAACTGGTTCTGCGGCGAAAGCTGGAGAAAATTGCGCAAAAGGTGTTAACCCTGCGATTTTCAGAAGCGTGCGGCGGTTGGTCATTTTCCTCAAACCCCAATTGATTCGGATTTTTAATACTTATCTCAGGTGTGACCACAAAAGAAAACACCGGATGCGAAGGCGCCCGGTGTTAAAAATCAAACCTTTGTCGATGTTAGATCAAGGCGCTGGCAGTGGCTTTGGTGCATCTGCCAGAGTGTTCAGATAGGCCAACACATTGGCGCGGTCTTGATCTTTGGTAATGCCTGCGTAAGCCATTTTAGTGCCTTTGATAAATTCCTTTGGCGCTTTGAGCCAAGTGTTCAAACTTTCAAGATCCCAGGCCTTATCGCCCATCGCTTTGAAACCTTCGGAATAGGCAAATCCTTCAGCGGCGCCCATTTTACGGCCCACGATATCCCACAGATGGGGGCCGACTTTATTGGCCCCGCCTTTTTCAAACGCATGGCAAGCCAGACACGCTTTTGCTGTGCCCATGCCTTTATCAATATCAGCTTTGGCAAGCAGTACGGGAAGTGGTTCAGCTTTCACTTCTGCACCGCCACCGGTTGTTGCGGCTTGGGCCACTTCGATAATAAAGCCAGGCTTTTCTGGGGTTTCGGCGTGGAACAGCTCACTGCCGAAGTTTTTTAAGCCCAATACCAATAGGCCAGTGGCCAAAACAGCGCCTGCAATCTTATTAAATTCAAAGCTTTCCATGCCAACGCCCATGCCTCATAAAGTGATTAACCGCGGCGGAAACTAATCGTTTCGGTTTGTCCTCGCAATATCTATAAGGAACTATGCACAATTTGCCGCGCCCCTCAATAAACCCATGATAGAACAACACAATACCATAATCGTGATCCCTGCCCGCATGGTGGCGCAAAACCTGCCGGGTAAGCCTTTGGCTGATATTCACGGGGTTCCGATGATTGTGCATGTGTGGCGGCGCGCCGTGGCGGCCAATATTGGCCATGTTTTGGTGGCGGCGGCTGAAAACCATATTGCAGATGCTGTGCGCATCGCCGGCGGAGATGCCATGGTAACACCTTTGAATTTGGCCAGCAGCCTTGACCGCATTTCTGCGGCTTTGAGCATGCGCGACCCGGCCAAACGTTTTGAACATGTTTTAAGCTTGCCGGCCAATTTGCCGATGATTGAAACTTTGGCCTTGCAGCGTTGCTTGGCGGGGCTGACCAATGAAAGTGTTGAGGTTGCAACATTGGCATCGGCCTTGGCTGATCACGATGTGAACGACCAAAAAATCGTTAAAGCCATTGTGCCTTTGAGTGCTGAACGTGAAGTGGCTTATGCGCGAGATTTTGTGCGCAAAATTGATGATTCTTTTGAGCCGCCATTTTGGCAACATATCCCGATCTATGCTTATCGCCGCGAGACGCTTGATAAATTAGCGGGGCTGCCACCCAGCACGCGCGAAGTTTTGCGCCAACTTGAACAAATGCGCGCCCTTGATCATGATATGCGCATGGCCGTTGTGAAGGTTGACACAGCACCTTTCAGCGTGGATACGCCAGCCGATTTAGAGGCGGCGCGCCGCAATTTGAAAGCTTGAATTTATGAAACATAAAATTGCCTATCAGGGCGAACCAGGGGCCAACTCGCACATCGCTTGTGTTGAAACGCACCCAGACTATGAACCGCTGCCTTGCCGCACATTTGAAGATGCATTTCAAGCGGTGAAAGACGGGGTGGCGAAATTAGCCATGATCCCGATTGATAATTCGGTGGCCGGGCGTGTGGCGGATATTCATCATTTGATGCCTGGGTCTAATCTTTCGATTATTGGCGAACATTTTTTGCCAATTCATTTTCATTTGCTCGCTTTGCCCGGTACAAAACTGAGTGATTTGAAAATTGTGCGCAGCCATGTGCATGCGCTTGGCCAATGCCGGAAAATGATCAAGGCGCAAAACTTAACACCTATTGTTGCAATCGACACAGCCGGGGCCGCGCGGGAACTTTCCGAAACCAAGGATAAAACATCAAGTGCTTTGGCCACAGCTTTGGCGGGCGAACTTTATGGATTGGTGCCGTTGCTCAAAAATGTGGAAGACGAAGAACATAATACCACGCGCTTCATCATACTTTCGACCGAGCGTCAGGATGCGCCAGCGGGTAATGGGCCAGTAATGACTAGTTTTGTTTTTCGGGTGCGTAATGTTCCTGCAGCACTCTATAAAGCAATGGGTGGTTTTGCTACTAATGGTGTGAATATGACGAAGCTTGAATCTTATCAGATTGAAGGCCAGTTTAGCGCCACGCAGTTTTTTGCTGATATTGAAGGCCATCCGGAAGATCGTTCGGTGCGATTGGCTTTGGAGGAATTGGCTTTTTTCTCGTCATACACGAAGATTTTGGGCACTTATCCGGCAAGCCCGATCAGAGCAGAAATCGCTCAGAAGTTGGCGGCCAGTTATTAACCCAACGCATTCAACCTATTTGGCAATTAACCTTGCCCCAATGCCGCCATCTATGCTTGTTAGCGCCAATAAGAGACATTTTTAGGGGATTCTTTACATGGATCGCATTCGCATTCGCGGTGGCAATAAATTAAACGGCACGATTGATATTTCAGGCGCTAAAAATGCGGCCTTGCCTTTGATGATTATTCCGCTGCTGACACCAGAGACTATTACTCTGCATAATGTTCCTCGGTTAGCCGACGCACAGCGCTTGCAACGCATTTTGCAAAATCATGGCGTGGATATTATGACGGCGGGCAAAAAGACTGGCCAAGCTGGGGCTGCTGGTGAAACACTGAAAATTTCTGCAAAGACAATTGTCGATACAGTGGCACCTTACGAACTTGTTTCTAAAATGCGCGCATCGTTCTGGGTGTTAGGCCCACTCATTGCGCGGATGGGCGAAGCCAAGGTTTCATTGCCGGGAGGATGTGCCATCGGCACACGCCCTGTGGACATGCATATTATGGCGATGGAAAAATTAGGGGCCACTGTTGAGATTGATCAAGGTTATGTAATCGCCAAAGCCAAGAATGGCCTGAAAGGCGGACATATTTCATTCTCTAAAGTTACTGTGGGTGCAACCCATGCCGCACTCATGGCGGCTGTTTTGGCAAAGGGCGACACCACAATTGAAAATGCTGCGACAGAACCTGAAATCACGGACGTGGCTGAGTGCCTTGTTAAGATGGGTGCCAAGATTGAAGGCATTGGCACACGCACACTGAACATTACGGGTGTGACCTCGCTTCATGGTGCTGAGCACACAGTGGTCGCTGACCGGATTGAAACCGGAACTTATGCAATGGTTGTGGGCATGACGGGTGGTGATGTGCTGTTACGGGGTGCTCGCGCTGACACTTTGGACAATGCGATCCTCACCATGCAACGTGCTGGCTTGACGATTGACACCACAAATGAAGGTATTCGCGTTCGGCGCAATGGTTCCGGCATTTTGCCAGTTGATGTGACCACTGATCCTTACCCTGGTTTTCCGACCGACATGCAGGCGCAGTTCATGGGCCTTATGACCATGGCCAAAGGCACCAGCCACATTCGCGAAACGATTTTCGAAAACCGCTTTATGCATGTGCAAGAATTGGTGCGTCTTGGAGCTGATATTCATTTGCATGGCGACATGGCCGAAGTGCGCGGCGTGGCAAAGCTTACGGGTGCTGACGTGATGGCCACTGATTTGCGTGCATCGGTTTCATTGGTGATTGCAGGTTTGGCTGCGCAGGGCGAAACCAACATTCACCGTGTGTATCATCTTGACCGCGGTTTTGAAGCGTTGGAAGAAAAGCTGCAAGGTGTGGGCGCTGACGTGACCCGCATTGCTGGGGCATAAACTTAAATCATGCTGCGCTTGACGGCCCAAGATGCTGGTGATTTGAATGTGATCTCTGCCCAAATGCAGGATGCGGTTCTGCGTTATGCTGATCTCAAATACGACGCCAAGCGCCGCCGCTTTGTTTTGGTGGCCAATCGGTTTGCATGGGATGATGCAAAAACAAAGATGCGCCGCCGCACAGGTTTGCATTTTGATTTTGTGAATTCTGTTCAAAAGCAGGGCTTCAATAATGTTGGGCCGAATACAATTCTTTCGCTTCTGGCCATTTCATTTGTTCCAGTTGATAAAATGTCTGGCCATATTACACTTTCATTTTCTGCGGGCCATCAATTGCGTTTGGAAGTTGAATGTGTTGATGCTGCACTAGCGGACATGGGGCCAGCTTGGTCAACCGAAATGACGCCGAGCCACGAGGCTTAAATGGCGCTCGCTAAAAATCGCTTAAGCGAAGTAGTTGTCGATGATTCAATTGTTCTCAGTCCGTCGCCCGAGGCCAAACAAGACAGGCACATGGCGATCCATGATTTGCTCGAAGGCAATAGTTTTAGTTTGAGCAACGGCATTGAAGGGCCTTATGCGCTTCGACTTTCGTCAATGGATAATCGCCTGATTTTTGATCTGAGCAGCGCTACTGGAAAATTTGCCATCGGGCTTTCGCTTTCACCGTTCAGACGTATTGTGAAAGATTATTTTCAAATCTGCGATAGCTATAATCAAGCCGTGCAATTTTCCAACCCGCAACATATCGAAACCATCGACATGGCGCGTCGCGCTTTGCACAATGAGGGCTCAACCGTTTTACAAGAACGTTTGAACGGCAAAGCCGAGATGGATTTTATAACAGCGCGGCGTTTGTTTACATTGCTGTGTGCACTGATGTGGCGGGCCTGATGAATAAAAAATTGCCCAGCGCTATTTTGTTCGCCTGCACCATGAATGCCATTCGCTCTCCTATGGCAGCCGCTATTTTGCACCATCACTTTGGCCATAAAATCTATGTGGCATCAGCCGGAATTGCAGCGGGTGATCCCGATCCGTTTGTTGGCATGATCATGGATGAGATTGGTATTGATCTTAAAAAGCACCGGCCACATTCATTTGAAGACTTGGAAGATTCGGCTTTTGATTTGCTGATTACACTTTCACCTGAAGCCAAACATCGCGCCGATGACATGTCGCGCACCATGGCGATTGAAGTTGAGAATTGGGTTGTTGCCGATCCCTCAACCACACAAGGCAGCCGCGAGCAGATATTGGATGCTTATCGTGCAGTTCGTGATGATTTAGTGAAGAAGGTAAAGCAGAGATTTGGTTGACGTCCTCTACCGCTTGCGGGAGAGGAAAGGGGCCCGTCCGCCATAGCCTTAGGCAAAGACGCGATGGGATAGGTGAGGGTCTGAGTTTGTTAACAAGGCCCTCATCTATCCCATCTCACTATGTTCGATGGGCCCCTTTCTTCCCCCGCAAGCGGTGGAAGACGCTTTAGAGTTTTCTCAAAAAAACTGAACGCACTTTGTGATCAGCGTCTTTACGCAAAACTAAATCTGCCCGCGGTCTTGTTGGCAAAATATTTTCACGCAAATTTACAAAGTTAATCGTGTTCCAAATGCGCGAGGCTGTTTCCAGCGCTTGTTCATCACTGATCGAAGCGTAGCGATGAAAATAGGATTTAGGGTTTTGGAATGCGCCATTGCGCAGTGTGAAGAAGCGCTCAATATACCACTCACGCAAAAGCTCGACATCAGCATCAATAAAAATCGAAAAATCAAAAAAGTCCGATACATTTGGAATACCACGGCCGTCGCGCGGAGGGCGGCCGGTTTGCAAAACATTGACACCCTCGACAATCAGAATATCGGGCTGGTCTATGACTTGGGTTTTACCTTGCAGCACATCATAGGTGAGGTGCGAATAGAGTGGTACTTCAACATCGCGTTCGCCAGATTTAATATCGGACATAAAGCGCAAAATTTTTGGCA
>JAYTUV010000141.1:0-41976 GCA_043744395.1 Aestuariivirga sp. | reverse complement strand
GTCGCGACAGCTTCATCCATCTCGACGTCGGTGACCGCCGCGACTGGCATTGGGGCTGTCATGGGGAACGCCGATTTAGCAGTGTGAAGGGCTCATACTCTCATGTTGGACACTGGCATGGACATAAACACAGGCATGCCGCGAAGCACAAAAAATATCATCACGGGCTGAAACACCACCGTTCTCATCGGCGTGGTCGGCATTAAAACTGAGTTGACCTGATTGAACCTATCAAATCAATTAAGCCTCACACTGCCACAGGCAAATAATAAAATGCCAATGCCAGCAACAAATAGACCCCAAGCAACATTGCCCCCTCAAGCCAATTTGACTCCCCATCATGAGCCACATTGGCGGTAATTAATGCCGCTCCCAAAAGTCCTGCCAATTCAAGTGGACGGTGGATAACCAAATCCATTGGCTGGCCAATCAGATAAGATGCGATCACCAAAACAGGGGCAACCAAAAGCGCAATCTGAATGGTTGCTCCCAAACTGATTTGAATACTCAAATCCAGCTTGTTTTTGACAGCAAACACCGATGCTGAATGTTCCGCTGCATTGCCGATAATGGGAATGATGATCAAACCTGCAAACACCTCCGAAAGGCCAAGGCCTTTACTGAAACCTTCCAGCGAGCCCACCAAAACTTCAGAAAGCCAAGCGACGGTCAATGTGCAAACAACGAGCGTGACCAAAGAGCGACGCATCGACCAACCGCCCTCTTCATGCTGGTCATCGCTGGACGACAGCAAATTCTTATGAGTCATCAAACTGAAAATCATGTTGCAAATATAAAGACCAATCAACACCACACTCGCTGCCAGAGAGAAATTAGCATTGATTGCAGTTGCCTGCGCAAGGGGCACGCCGCTCGCCACTTCAGTATAATCAAACAGCGCCGGGATCATGAAAGCGATCATCACAATCACCAACATGCTGGCCAATGAACCAGCCATATTCTTGTTAAACGTCTGGCGTTGATATTTAAGGCCACCCAAAAATAAAGCGAGGCCCAACACTAGCAACATATTGCCAATCATCGATCCAACAATCGAAGCTTTCACCACCTCGGGCTTACCTGCTTGCAACGCGAAAAATGCGATGATCAATTCTGTTGCGTTGCCGAACGTTGCGTTCAGCAAGCCACCAATTGTTGGGCCTGTCTTGGTCGCTAAACTCTCCGTCGCCTGCCCCATATTGGCGGCAATCGGAATGATGGCCAGCGCCGCGGATATAAAAATAATTGAGTCACTGGGATGAACAAAAAATTCAAGGCCGAGCGTGATGGGAATGAAGATAAATAACCAGTTTAACAATTTAGTCGCGCCCCTGTGCTTAGAGCGTTTTGATGTTTCGTGGAAACATCAAAATCGCCTAAGTTATTTTTTACGATCAATTTTCCTGACTTTTGACGATTCCGTCAAAAGTCAGATTGATCTAATTCAAAATTGAGTCTCAACAACACTAACAACCCAAATTATTTCCGCTATCAAAAAATGAGAAAACCCAGTCTTGTTGCATCATGGTGACCTTCTCGATATTCTAAGCATATTCAAAAAAATTGGAAAGAGACGTGCGCCATGATGCTGAAGAACAAAATTGCAATAATCACAGGCGCTGGCTCTGGACTTGGCCAAGAAATGTCTTCGCGCTTTATAAAAGAAGGGGCCCTCGTTGCGGTAGCTGATTTAAATGCGGATGCGGCGAAAGCAACTGTCGCTAATCTCAACTCCATAGGCCCCGGCAGAGCTATGGCAATCACCATGGATGTGACCAACGAAGATTCTGTGAACGCCGGAGTGGCCGCCGTGGTGGCCGCCTGGGGTGGTGTTGATATTTTGATTTCCAACGCTGGCGTTCAAATTGTACACAAAATCGAAGATTTTCCATTTGCCGATTGGAAAAGAATGTTGGCCATTCATTTAGACGGCGCATTTTTAACCTCCAAAGCTTGCTTGCCGCACATGTATTCCAAGGGCTCAGGGTCGATCATATTCATGGGCTCAGTCCATTCAAAATTGGCCTCGCCGTTGAAATCAGCTTATGTCACCGCCAAGCACGGTTTGATCGGCCTCAACAGAGTTATTGCCAAAGAAGGGGCCGCTCATGGCGTTCGTTCAAACGTCATCTGCCCCGGCTTTGTAAAAACGCCTTTGGTTGAAAAGCAGATCCCCGAGCAAGCAAAGACACTGGGTATTTCAGAAGAAGATGTGGTGAAAAAAATTATGTTGGGCGGAACAGTGGATGGCGAATTCACAACACTGGATGACGTGGCACAAGTGGCCCTGATGTTTGCTGCATTTCCAACCAATGCGCTGACCGGACAATCACTGGTGGTCAGCCATGGTTGGTTTATGGAGTGAGGGGTTAGAGGTGATCTGTCCAGTTTTGATGTTTTGAGAGAATGCGAATTATCTTTACGAGAGCAGCCAACTCGTCAACGCGATAAAAAATCGTGTGAGCTTTGTAGAAATGAAGCCTTACGGCGTCGCCTAAATGAATTCGCGCACTATTCATTTTTGGACTAAGTGCGATCAGCTTCGTAATATCGAGTAGTCCATCGGTATAATTCTCGGACTGACGAATTCCAAAATTTTTGATCCCATATTCTTGAACCCGATAAATATCGGTTTGCGCGTCCCGCGTAAATTCAAGCCGCATTTTTTCTGGCTGCTAGCTTAAGTTCCTTTTTCATTTCCTCAGGGTCAAAAGGGATGTAGCCACTAGCTTCGCCCTTGGCCAATTCCGCGCGAATTTCAGCAATTGCAATTTGCCGTTCCTTGTCACGCCGAATGAGGTCGCGCAGATATTCACTCACATTTGAGAATTTATCAGAATCAACTTGCGACTCCACCCATTCCTTCATTTTATCCGGCAGTGATATATTCATCGTGGCCATAATCTGAAACTCCTCATTCATCCAGATTTAGACTTATGGCAAAGTTTGTCAATCTTTGCCAAAGAGGGCTGGCAGGTCGTTAAAGACATAGATAACGTCTGGCAAATCATGCCCGTGCCAGGTGAAAATGCCGGACTTAACGAAACAACCTCCCATCGCCTCATAAAAGGCGCGGGCTTTTAAATTTTTCTCTAAAACGCCGAGCGCAAGAGAATGCCCGCCTTTCGAAACCCAATATTTTGCAGCATCTGAAAGCAATTTTCGGCCAATGCCGTGTCGATAATGCGAGGCGGCCACATAAAGTGCTGCCACGTGCCCATCCATACCCTCGAATACGTCTTCAACGGGTGCACCTTGGTTGATAAAGCCAACTGGTTCATTGCCATCATAAGCCGCCAGCACAAATCGTCCGGGCGCTGATAAATGCGCTTGCCAAGACTTGCCAACGGAAATCTCATCAAATTGATTGACGACGTCTTGGGGAATAATATCTGTGTAGGCTTCCCTCCAGCATTGCACATGCAACCGACCAAATCGGGCTGCCTCATCCAATCTAGGGCGACGATATTCAATCAATCACAGCGTTTCCAATTCATCAATCAGCGCCGAAATCACCGACAAGCCCTTCTGCCAAAACTGTGGGTCAGTGGCATCCAATCCAAACGGCTTTAACAATTCTGAATGATGCTTTGTGCCACCAGCTTTGAGCATGTCAAAATACTTCTCTTGAAAACCTGCTTCACTCTCGCGATACCGCGCATAAAGCGAGTTCACCAAACAATCGCCAAACGCATACGCGTAAACATAAAATGGAGAGTGGATGAAATGAGGAATGTAAGTCCAATAAGTTTCATAGCCGGGGCCAAATTCGATGGCATCGCCAAGGCTTTCATGTTGCACGGACATCCAAAAGGCATTGAGTTGATCAGGTGTCAGCTCGCCCTCTTTGCGCGCTTCATGAACTTTGCGCTCAAAGGTATAAAACGCGATCTGGCGCACCACTGTGTTGATCATGTCTTCGGCTTTAGACGCGAGCAAGATTTTGCGTTTGCCTTTATCAGTCGTTTCTTTCAGCAACGTTTGGAAGGTGAGCATTTCACCAAACACCGATGCCGTTTCAGCCAATGTCAGCGGCGTGTTCGACATCAGCGGCCCCTGCTCTGCTGCAAGAACTTGATGCACACCATGCCCCAACTCATGCGCCAGTGTCATCACATCACGGGTTTTGCCCATGTAATTCAACAATACATAAGGATGAGCCGACGGCACTGTCGGATGAGAAAATGCACCTGGTGCTTTGCCAGGGCGATTGGGCGCATCAATCCAATTTTTATCAAAGAAGGTTTTGGCAATGCTGGCCATTTCGGTTGAGAACGCGCCATAAGCTTTGAGCACCAAAGCTTCAGCTTCTTCCCATGGCACCTCGCGTGTGTCTTCTGCTGACAAGGGAGCATTGCGATCCCAATGCATCAATTTTTCTTTGCCCAGCCATTTTGCCTTCATTTTGTAATAACGATGTGAAAGTTGCGGATAAGACGCACGCACTGCTGCAACCAATGCGTCAACCACAGCAGGTTCCACGCGGTTAGATAAATGCCGCGCTTCAGCAATATCCTTAAAGCCGCGCCATTTGTCAGAAATGTCCTTGTCCTTGGCGAGTGTATTGGTGATTAACGTAAACAGCTTAATGTTGTCACCAAACGTTTTGGCCAAGGCTGCAGCACCCGCTTTGCGTTCACTCTCATTAGCGCTCTGCATCAGATTTAAAGTCGGCTCAATCGTCAGCTCTTCTTCGCCAACCTTAAAGCGCAACCCCGCCATCGTTTCATCAAACAAACGGTTGAATGCCGCAAATCCGGTTTGGGATTTTTCAAGAAACAGCTGTTCGGTTTTGTCATCCAGCTGATAAGGCTTTTCTTTGCGTAAGTTTTCAATCCACGGACGATAATGGCCGAGTGCTGGGGTTTGCATGGCTTTTTCCAAAGACGCATCATCAATCTGGTTCAGCTCCAATTCAAAAAACAAGAGCTGCGAACCAAGGTCTGTCAACTTGCTGTTGACATCACCATAAAATTTGCCCCGGTTGTTATCTGTGGTGTCACCCACATAGTAAAGTTGTGCGTATGAACCAACACGGCCGATAAGATCAGACATGGCATCATAAGCAGAAACGGCTGTGGCCAAGCCCACGCCGTCCAAGCTCGCAAGTTTACCTTTATAGGCTGCCGAAAAAGCCGTGGCATGGGCCGCGCATTTTTCCAAATCAGCTTTAAACTCTGACGAATCTGGTGCCGAATACAAATCAGCGAGGTTCCACTCCGGTAGTTTTCCAAGTTTTGAGCTGGCTTGCATAAAAATGTCCTTTTTTCTCTGAATTCTCGATATGGCCCACGTTTACGGGGAAAACAACACCTGTTCACGGGTCAGATTCAGATGGAAAACATCCACCTGTATCCAAATGTGCTATGTTGTTAAGCTGGCCTTTACCACTCCATGCCAGAAATTGCTCAAGAAGGGGTCAGCTGCGGCTAGGCAGCCGTAAAACTGACCCAGTGATTTGGTGAGCGAATAAAACGAATGACGTCCAGAGTCCTAATTGTTGAAGATGAGCCAGCCCAGCGTCGTATTCTGGAAGAAATGGTCAAGCGTTTTGGTTTTGAAGCCATTGCCGTAGAAAACGGCGTAAAAGGCATTGAAGCTCTCAGTTCACAATCTGGATCATCTATTGGCTTGGCCATTCTTGATTTGATGATGCCGGGCATGGACGGTTTAGAGTTTTTAGAACGCTTGCAAGCCATACGCGGTGATCTGCCCGTGATCGTGCAAACGTCACAGGGCTCTATTGAAACTGTAATCAAAGCGATGCGTGCTGGCGCAGATGACTTTGTTGTAAAACCTGTCTCACCCGAACGCCTTCGCGTTTCAATGCAAAATCTTTTAAAGGTCAACGCGCTGACCGAGGAAGTAAAACGCCTCAATAAAAAAGTCACTGGTGCTTTGAGTTTCGATGATCTTATTGCGTCCTCGCCCGCCATGGCCAACGTTATTCGGCTAGGTCGGCGTGGCGCACAATCTAATATTCCAATTCTAATTGAAGGTGAATCAGGTGTTGGCAAAGAAATGATTGCCCGCGCTATTCAAGGCGAATCTGAACGCGTCGGAAGGCCGTTTGTAGCCGTAAACTGTGGCGCTATTCCTGAAAATCTTGTTGAATCGACTTTGTTCGGTCACGAAAAAGGTTCCTTCACGGGTGCTAACAATAAACATCTTGGAAAGTTCCAAGAGGCCGACGGCGGAACGTTGTTTCTCGATGAAGTTGCAGATTTGCCACTTGATATGCAAGTCAAACTATTGCGCGCCATACAAGAAGGCGAGATTGATCCAGTGGGATCGCGCAAGCCAGTTAAAGTGAATATTCGTCTGCTTTCCGCGACCAATCGCAACATGATCGACATGGTAAAAGCCGGAAAATTCCGTGAAGATCTGTATTATCGGCTGAACGTTTACCCCATCATGGTTCCACCGCTGCGCGACCGCAAAGACGACATTCCGGCATTGGTCAATCATTTCATCACAAAGCTGTCTGCTGAAGAAGGCCGCAAAGTCCACGGCATCAGCCCTCAAGCCCTCCAGATGCTGCAACTCTACGCCTGGCCGGGCAATGTGCGCCAGATTGAAAACACCGTGTTCCGGGCGATTGTTCTGTGCGAAACCGACATTCTCGACGTTCAAGATTTTCCCCAGATTGCAGCTTTGGTTGATGGCTTTGAAGTCAAAATTCCAGCTGCCCCAATTCCATTGCCACACACATTGCGCAGGCCAGATGGCAACAACCAAGTCCGCACAAACACGAACCAAGTCAGCGACGGCAATGCAATTGGTGTTTCCATCGTCACAGATGGTGGGCATATACGCACGCTTGAAGAAGTCGAAGCTGATATGATTAAATTGGCAATGCATCGCTACCGAGGCCAAATGTCAGAAGTTGCTCGTAAACTAGGCATTGGCCGTTCGACTCTCTATCGCAAGATGCGCGATTTAGGCCTTGAAGAGGCAGTTGGGTAACACCCCACTTTATTTGTCTTATTGCGGCCCAATTTTCATTGAATCGCCACAAATACGAGGTTAGGTTGAGTCTTTCGTTTGGGGGCCCTGTTGGGAAACGTGTCTTATGTCTAAACTATCGCCTAAACTCGTAATTGGAATGGCTGCGCTTGCCATTTTTGCAACCTCTGCCGAGGCCGAACAGAGAACCTACAAAAGGCGCCTAGGCTTTTTTGAAAGCCTCTTTGGTGGAATTGAAAGGCAAGACGCACCGCCTCCTCGCATAATCTACAATGATCAAAGCGCGAGGCTGACGTGGTGGGAACAAAACCAAATTGATAAGCAGCGTCGCGCTGCGCGGGCTGCAAACACTGCTGACCCTTTGAGTTTCCCCGGTCTGAGCAAAAAAGCTACCCAACTGCAGAAAAAGCAAATCGCACAAGCTGACCAATCAGAGCCTGATCCGTTGCCCGGATTGGGCATGGGCAATGTGAACTATATGCCGCCTTTGGTTGTTCCCGTTTACGACTCAGCTTTTCTGAAGTTGACAACAAACACGCAAGAAGCTGAAACGATCCGCATTGAGCTGACCAATAAGGCCACAAAAATTCGTGCTGTTGATGCCGAACGCAAGGCAGTTTTGGCATTTTATAGCGCCAATGATTTTAATCCAACTTGGACAAAAGATGGGCACATAACGTCGCGTGCTGAATCCATGTTGAAACTCATGGCCAACGCAGCAGCGGAGGGATTGAATTCGAAGAATTATCTGCCTGCTGGACTTGAAAGCTTTGACAAAGCCGATGACGCGATTGCCGGTGATAATGTTAAACTCGCAAGGTTTGACATCGCAATTTCAGTTGCAGCTTTAAAATATGCCCGCCATATTTCAGGTGGTCAGTTTGACCCTAATCGTCTCTCGCTTTACAACGACATTAAACCACAAACAGTAGCTGCGGACGCTATTATGAAAGTTCTGGGGCACTCGCCTTTCCCTGAAGCATATGTTGCAACCCTTGCGCCCACTCACCCACAATATGCAATTCTAAAATCCGCACTGACGTCGGAAAGCAAGTCAACTGAAACGATCACCAGTGGCCCAGATCTAAAGGCCGGAATGACTGACAGCCGCGTTCCCGCACTTCGTGAAAAGTTGCATAATTTTGGTGTTGCCCTTGCTGAAGTTGACGACAGTATTGATCCAAATATTTTTGACAAGACGCTTTCAAACAGCTTGCGTGGTTTTCAGAAAACCAACAAAATTAAAGCGACGGGTGTTTTAGATGCAGCCACCGTCCAATTTTTAAATCAAGATCGCAGTGGCTCTGATCGTCAACGCATCATGTTTAACATGGAACGATTGCGCTGGTTGCCGAAAAATCTGGGCACAAAGTATGTATTCGTCAACCAACCCGCCTATGAAGTGAAGGTGTTTGATCAAGGCAAAGTGGCTTGGCAAAGCAAGGTAATCGTCGGTAAACCGATGAACCAAACCTATTCATTCTACGACCAAATCGAAACCGTGGTATTCAATCCATCGTGGGGTGTTCCAGCTTCCATTATCATCAATGAATATGGCCCAAAATCGCGCCGTGATCCGAGCTATTTGGATCGTAACGGATTTAAATTGGTTGATACAAATGGCGAAGAAATATCCTCGCGCGATGTGGATTGGAATGCGCTGGGACAATATCCGAAATTTGGCGTTCAACAACCGCCCGGTTCAGGAAATGCCTTGGGCGAACTCAAATTTTTGTTCCCCAACAGCCATGATATTTACATGCATGACACGCCAACAAAAAACCTGTTTGCAGACTCTAATCGCGCCTACAGCCATGGCTGCGTTCGCGTGCAAAACCCGCGTGAATTTGCGGCTGTTCTCTTAGGCATGACCCAAGAAGAAGTGGCAAACAACCTTGGGCAGGTCGTCCAAGTGGGAAAGAAAGGCAAGAAGAAAGAAATCGTTGAGGCTTTTGCGGAAAGTCGGTCGATAAATTTGACCGAGAAGGTTCCGGTTTACCTCACCTATTTTACTGCTTGGGCCGACGCATCAGGTAAAATTCAATTTTTTGACGATATTTATGGACGTGACGTGGCGATGGCCAAAGCCTTCACTTATGACCCGTCTGCTAAAAAGCTCAATAATTCCATCGACATATTGGCCGATCGTGGCGTCGTTGGCGGCATAGTAGAAAATTGACAATTTTAAACTCCCATTAAGCACATTCAGGCAAACTGGATTAACTAACGGGTAGCCTTATCGTTGCCTCAATCTTGTCCGAAGTGCCGTTACAGGTTAAAGTGGGTTTCTCTCACAGACACCAAGACGGAGACGATTATAGGAGTCGGGTTCCGCCCGGTGTGTGTGTTGAGTATGGTATCAAAAATCTGGAACGCCGGACATCGTCAAGACTTGCAGTCACGTGTGAAAAAAACTTTGCTGTCAACAGCCATTGCGGGTGCTCTCGCTTTGGGCGCATTCGGCTTGGCCAGTGCGCCGACAGTTGCGGGTGGTGAAACCCGCACAATTCAACTTTATCACATGCACACAGGTGAAAGTCTAAACATCACATATAAAAAAGATGGCAAATACATTCCGTCGGCCATGAAGCAGATCAACTATTTGCTGCGCGATTGGCGCAAAAAGCAAACTATCACCATTGATCCACGCACCATTGATTTAGTTTGGGAACTTCATGAAGATTTAGGTTCCCATCAACCCATTCACATTGTGTGTGGTTATCGCTCGCCCGCCACCAACGCGTTTCTCAAACGTATTGGCCGCAATGTCGCAAAGCAGAGCCAACATATGGTCGGCCGCGCCATTGACTTCTATTTCCCTGACGTACCAACCATCAAGATCCGCAACAGTGCCTTGGCGCGCCAAGTAGGCGGTGTTGGCTATTATCGCTCAGCCGGCGGTCCAACGGGCTTCTTGCACGCTGACTCAGGACACGTGCGCCATTGGGGGCCGTCAATCAGCAATGTTCAAATGGCTCAGATCATGCGCCAAGGCGCAAAAACCATGGGCCGCCGTATGCGCAACAATAACGGCGGAAGTAATCCTGAAGTTCAGGACGAAAGTGGCGACACGGGTTCAGGCGGCGGCTTGATTGCGCTCATCGGTAAATGGACACGCGGCACACCTGCACCTCAACCTCAAGTCACTGTGGCTGCAGCAGCACCAGCTGCTCCGCCTGTTGATTCAGTTTATGCAGGTTCAGAAGACGACATGGCCGATCTTTCGGCAGATGCCGCTTTGGCTCCTGCAAAAAAGCCAACTCCTTTGGCCGGAACAAAGGTCAATTCTGACCAAATGGCGTCCTTAGGTGACCTTGCTCAAGATGCAGCCAGCGTTCCAAAACCAAAGCTGGCACCACAAGCCAAGCCAGAATTAGTTCCGCCAGAGCCTGTGGCTGAAGCCGCCGACAATGGCGCTGCTGAACCACAAGTCAAGCAAGGCTATCCCGTGCCAAAGCCACGGCTCAAGCCTGTTGAAATTATGTTGATGGCTGCTGTCAATATGAAGCCTGCTCCACAGGTCATTCGAATTTCTGCGGCCTCGGCACCGCCCGATAATCAAATCGGAAACGCCCCCTCACCGTTAAGCAGTTCAGCGCTGAGCACATTAATGGAACAAGCATCAGCCGAGCCAGAGATTGCAGTAAAAACTCAAATACCAAACAAAAAAGGCAAAGGTAATTTTGCTGCTGAATTGCGGGCGGGCACAGCCAAGGAGGCTCCGTTGATCAAGCCGCTTATCGCGTCAGCTGGTGGCAGCGACATCAATTGGTGGCCGCAACTTTCACTTAATGCTGAAGCAGCAATTCGCCGCGATGGCGCACCAACAATGATTGGAACTGACACTGATACCGCATTGCCACAAGCAGCATCCCTGACGGCAGAATCAACCGAAATATGGACTAACCAACAAACAGCAGATGGCAAAGGTGATTTACTTGTCGTCAACCGTGAGGGCAAGGGCAGCTTAGAGTTGCCGAAGCACAAGCCTGCTGCAAAGCTGCTCAAAGTTGGACAGTTGGTAACGCAGTAAGGCGGAGTTCAAGCGAGGCCTCTCAAGCCGCCTCGCTAACAACCGTCATACCCAGCGCAGCAAGGTATAAATCTATCATTGCTTCTTCTTCAGAGCGTTCATGCGGTTCTTTTTTCCGCAATGAAATCACTTTGCGCAGAATCTTAATATCAAAGCCATTGCCCTTGGCTTCGGCATAGACTTCTTTAATATCAGCGGCGATGGTCTTCTTCTCTTCTTCAAGTCGCTCAATCCGCTCGACTATCGTTTTAAGCTGACCTTCAGCGAAATTAGATTTGGTAATGTCTGCCACAAAAGTCTCCGATAATTAAATTTAAAGTGATGGGGTTTTGATTGTTTGGGTTGGGCCAGATTGATAGTTGGCCTTCCACTGATCATAAGTCATGCCATAAACATGTTGGCGAGCGTCGTCCTTTGTCAAAGCAACGCCTTGCTCCTTGGCCGCATCTTCCATCCAATTGGAAAGGCAATTACGGCAAAAACCAGCGAGATTCATAAGTTCAATGTTCTGAACATCAGCGCGGCCACGCAAATGCATGACCAATCTGCGAAATGCAGCAGCTTCCAATTCAATTTTTGTCTTGTCATCTAAGCTCATGGCGCAAATCCTTCTTAAGGTTACATAGGCGCTCAATTCCTGAACGCCAATCAAGTTTTCGCTGTCATCCACAGGCCGAAACACTTGTACATGCCACCATATTGCCCTAGTTCTATGGCGATTTTAATGATTTGAAACGGCAACTGGAGGCGACAGCATGAGGAGCAATTTCTGGATCGGGCTTGGAGCGACAATGCTTCTTTGTACCGCCGGAACCCCTGCAAAGGCAGACTTAAAACTCTGCAACAACACCGCCAGCCGCGTTGGCGTGGCCATTGCATATAAAGATAAAGAAGGCTGGGCTTCAGAAGGCTGGTGGACGGTTAAATCCAAAGAGTGCTTGCCTTTACTGAAAGGCGCACTCATCGCTCGTTATTATTATGTTTATGCGGTCGATAATGAAAAAGGTGGGTCATGGGGCGGCAAGTCACAAATCTGCATCCGTGACAAAATCTTCACAATTCGCGGCATTGATAATTGCACAGAGCGTGGCTTCCAAAAACAAGGTTTCTTTGAAGTTGATACAGGCGAAGAGTCTGATTGGACGGTTTCCCTTTCAGGCGACAAAACAACACAAGGTCAATAATTTTGCATCGTAAACGTAAAGTCAAAATCCTAGCAACGCTAGGTCCGGCATCTAATACACTTGAGATGATTGAAAAACTTTTCATTGCTGGCGTAGATGTTTTCCGCATCAACATGAGCCACACCGATCATGCAATGCTTAAAATGCTGCACGGCTATATCCGTGCTGTCGAAGAAAAAGTGAATCGTCCAATCGGCATCCTAGCTGATTTGCAAGGACCCAAGATCCGCATCGGCACCTTCGCTGAAAAGGAAGTGAAGCTCACTGCAGGTGGTTCATTTGCATTTGATACTGACAGCACGCCGGGTGACGCCACACGTGTTTACTTGCCACACCCAGAAATTTTTGCAGGTGCCAAAGCGGGTGACAGTCTACTACTGAATGACGGCCGTTTGCGTGTTGAAATTTCAAAAGCATCGCCAACACGGCTCGAGACCACAATTATTTATGGCGGCATGCTGTCCAATCGCAAAGGCGTCAACCTGCCAGACACAGTGCTGGCCATTCCCGCACTGACCGAAAAAGATCGTGCAGATTTAGAAGCAGCCGCAAGCCTTGGTGTCGATTGGATTGCACTCTCATTTGTGCAGCGCGCTGAAGACGTGGCTGAAGCACAACGCCTTGTCAAAGGTCGCGCCGGTGTTATGGCCAAAATTGAAAAACCATCGGCACTTCCTGTCCTCGATGAAATTTTGAAAATCGCTGACGGCCTGATGGTGGCACGTGGCGATTTGGGTGTTGAGCTTCCGCTCGAAACTGTGCCCGCTCGCCAAAAGCAAATTACCCGCATGGCAAGGCGCTTCGGTAAGCCAGTGGTTGTGGCAACACAAATGTTGGAATCGATGATCACTGAGCCAGTGCCAACGCGCGCTGAAGTATCAGACGTAGCAACAGCGGTTTATGAAGGTGCCGATGCTGTCATGCTTTCTGCTGAAAGCGCATCTGGCGCTTGGCCTGAAAAGACAGTGCAAACCATGGATAAAATTGCCCAATCGGCCGAGACTGACCAATATTATGGCAGCATCATGCACTCGCAGCGCACTGAACCTGGCGCAACCGCGGCCGACGCAATTTCAGCCGCCGCCCGCCAAATTGCCGAGACTTTGCAAGTTCCTGCAATCGTTTGTTACACGGGTTCGGGCTCAACAGGGGCACGCGTGGCGCGTGAGCGCCCAAGCATGCCAATCTTGGCTCTCACTCCTATCGTCAACACAGCGCGCCGACTAGCCTTAACATGGGGCACCCATGCGGTATTAGTCAAAGACGCGAAGACATTGGATGAAATGTTCGCCAATGCCGGCGAAATCGCTTTCGTTGAAGGTTTTGCCAAATCCGGCGAGCGCATTTTGATTACTGCTGGCGTTCCAATTGGCGCTGCGGGCACGACGAATATGCTTCGCATCGCAACTGTTGGACCTGGCGGTAAAGGCGTTTAAATCAAGCGCCTTTGAACGCAGATTTCATTCCGAGATGTTCAACAAAAGGATCAAAATCGCGGTCGCTGTAGAGTAGCGCATAATCATTTTCAATGCAGCAGGTAGCAATCAATGTGTCAATTGTCTTGCGCACCGTAATTCCTCGGGCACGCAGAAATCGAAAATTTTGAGCTGCCTTTAACCCAATTTCTTGATTTACAACCTCGACAATCGGCAGGCTGTTCAAAAGTCTGAGTGCGAGATTGAATTCATTGTCGTGCCGAAATCCTTGAAGAACTTCTGTCATAACAATATCGCCAACCAATAAAGAGCTACGGCCCAGCGAATTGTGCAAAAAACTGACTTCAGCAGTCATTTTTCCGTTGAAGTTATCAATCCAGACACTTGAGTCGATCAATATCACCGATCAGTTCTTTGATCATCAAGATCACCAGTCCAGTGAAGCTTTCCATGCAATTTCTTGATTTCAAGTTGGGCTTCTAATTGTAAAATAGTTTTAAACGCGCGTTCGACAGTTTCTTTTTTGGTTTTAGAGCCAGTCGCTTTCATGGCTCTCGCCATCAATTTATCATCTATCTCAATATTCGTTCGCATGATGTGTATCCTTTGACAAATTCATACACATAACAAATAAACCACGCAACTTCAAATATCCGGCTGCTCTTTTTCCAGTTCCTTGATCGACTGCTGAACAGAGACCATGTGCGGGTTCATGGTCAGCGCTTCACGCAAAACACCCAAAGCCTCGCGGGTATGGCCTTGCGCACGCAAGATTGCCGCTTTGCCTGCCAGCGCACCAAAGTGCCGTGGCTCTAAATCCAGCACGTGTTGAATGTCGGTGAGTGAAGCATCAAACCGTCCCATCATAAAATAAAGCGTGGCGCGCTTGTTCCAACCTTCAGCATATTCAGGATAGCTTTCGACTAGCTGGATCAAAACTTTTTCTGCCGCATCATATTCATGGGCATTCATCGCCGCCGTACCTTCGCGGATCAACAGCTCAGCGGTAGAGGAATCATTACTGCCCCAAATCTGCCAAATATCGGCAACGATCTTATCAGGGTCACGCGTCGTGCTGGCCTGGTGCAACTCGCCAAATAACTTATCGAGTTGATCTATTCGCTTGGCATCTTCCCCCGCAGCAAATGCCGGAAAGCTTAAAGCGGTCAGAACCGCAAGGACTGATAAAATACGCATGAACCAAACATTGCACACTTCGCGCCAAAAATAAACGCGAAACGCGCCGAAGGAAGCCTTCAGCGCGCCAGCAACAGTCAAAAAATCGTGATTAGCCCTGACGAGCCTTAAAACGAGGATTCGTTTTGTTGATGATATAAACCCGACCCTTACGACGGATGAGCTTGTTGTCGCGGTGGCGTTTCAACAATGCTTTGAGTGAGTTACGAACTTTCATGTTATTCACCTAGTAGCGGGCAATAAGCTGCCCTTGATTTCGGGGCGGAACATAGTCATGGGATTTCCCACTGTCAACCATCGGAATTGTGCAACAAATACAATGTGGAATACTGAAATTTTGCTCACTTTGGGGGTGTTTTTGATGGGCGGCGGCATTGCGGGCCTGATGATCTGGCTGGAAAAGCAGCCAAAGCAAGATCTGAACCCCCGTCTGCTCCCCACAACGCTTTTCTTGCTGATTGGTGGAGCATTGGCGGTGTTCGCAGGCATTCACCTTTTAAACCTGATTGGTCTTCATACGGGTCGCACGCCGTAAGTCTGGCGCAGAACATTCTTCTGCACTTTACCCATCGTATTGCGCGGCAATTCATCCACGATGATGACGCGTTTCGGACATTTATAGCTGGCCAGATTCTTTTTTAGGGTGCTGATGATATCCAGCGGCAAAAGCGAAACATCTTTTTTCAAAACCACCACCGCCGTCACGGCCTCTCCAAAATCAGCATCGGCCAAGCCAATGACCGCTGATTCCAAAACACCCTGCATGCCATCAATCAACTCTTCAACTTCCTTGGGATAAACATTAAAGCCGCCAGTGATGATCAAATCCTTGGCCCGACCCGAAATCACCAGATAGCCTTGTTCATCAAAATGACCGAGGTCACCCGTCATAAAATGTCCGTCGCTGGTAAATTCTGCCGCAGTCTTTTCAGGGTTCCGCCAATAGCCTTGAAACACATTGGGGCCCTTAACCTCAATGCCACCATCACGCACGCGCACATCTGTTCCAGGTAGCGCCATGCCCACAGTGCCGGCGCGGCGTTCACCGACATAAGGGTTTGATGAGTTCATATTTGTTTCCGTCATGCCGTAGCGTTCGAGCACAGCATGCCCTGTGCGCTGCGAAAACTCTTTGTGTGTTTCAGCAAGCAGAGGCGCTGAACCCGAAACAAACAAACGCATATGCTTGGTTGCGTCACGTGTAAGACCTTTATGTTGCAACAACCGCGTATAGAATGTTGGAACACCCATGAGCGCCGTGGCTTGCGGCATCATACGCACAATATCATCAACATCAAACTTACGGCGGAACAACAGCTGCCCGCCAGATGCAAACACCGTATTGGTGGCCACAAACAAACCATGTGTATGATAAACTGGCAGCGCATGGATAAGTTTGTCAGCAGGCGTAAATTGCCACAGCTTTGCCAGTGCTTCAGCATTGCTGGCCAAATTGCCAACGCTCAACATGGCCCCTTTGGATTTTCCCGTGGTGCCTGACGTATAAAGAATAGCCGCCAGACGTTCCGCATCATCGGGCATGTCAACACATGTACCATCAAACGTAGACACACGCTCCATCAAACTGCCACCACCCAAATCATCAAGCGTCAAAACCTTCACCCCATTGGGGCGGGGCTTGTCAGGTGATTGAATAAAGATTGCAGGTTCAGCATCGTTCAAAAAATATGAAATTTCATGCGGCGTATAGGCTGTATTCAACGGCAGAAAGACAAGGCCTGCACGAACACAGGCATAAAACAGCGCAATAGCCTCAACTGATTTCTCAACCTGCACAGCAATGCGGTCACCAGGCTTTGCACCTTCCGAAATCAGCGTTTGCGCCAGTTTTCCCGAAAGATCCCAAAACTGACCATATGTAAAACCTCGCCCATCATCACTCGCAATAAAAACCGCATCAGCATCACGAAGGCGCTCATGGGCAATTTGTAGAAGCGTCACTTTGATTTAACTCGTTCTTGAAAAACTGAGACTGATCCGATGGTCGCTGCAACAGGTTCACTGCTATCAAAACATTTCACCCATCGGTGCTTCGCTTGCGCCACCAAAGGAAACGGCGACGATTTCTCAACCCTATTAAAAACCAGCGCCAAGCGATTGTCATCATCACTCACCATCAAACCCAAATATTTGTTTTGGCCGTCACCCCAATGATAAGGTTTACCGTCTACGCCAAACCAAAAAGACTTTGTTTCGGTGGGGATTGGGTTTGATGACAAGAAAACCGGATCAACCAACATCGATAAAGTTTTGCGCAAGTCCGAAAGCTCACTTACAAAATCAATCAAACTCTGGTCAGCGTTTTTCCAATCAAGCCAAGTGATCTCATTATCTTGTGCATAGGCGTTATTATTACCATTTTGCGTGCGTCCAAACTCATCACCGGCCGTTAACATCACAGCACCGCGCGACAGAAACAGAGTGGCCAACAAGGCGCGTATATCACGGCCAACACAGGTCACCTCGTCACCTTTGCCATCACGATTATTTTCGCCGTTCGCAAAATTATCCTTGACCCTATATTGCGTCACATCGCGCAACGTAAAACCATCATGTGCGCTTAGAAAATTGACTGACTTCGTGACCCTGTTTTTGCGTTGGAACACATCTGATGAACCCGTAATCCGTGTCGCCAAGCCGTTGGTAATATAGTCATCGCCGCGCCAAAACCGGCGCACGTCATCACGGTAACGGTCATTCCATTCATACCAACGCGGTGGAAAATTGCCAAGCTGATAGCCACCCGGCCCCACATCCCAAGGCTCGGCGATCATGATGCGCGTTGATAAAATCGGATCACTCTCAATCGCCAACAATAATGGCGCGTAAGAATCAAACCCATCATCGCGCCGCCCCATGATCGTTGCGAGATCAAATCTAAATCCATCAATGCCACATTTCAAAACCCATTGGCGCAAACTGTTGACAACTAATTTCACATTATGTGGGCGATCAAGTGCGAAAGTGTTTCCGCAACCCGCATCATTGATCAGATTTCCGTTGATGTATCGATAGTAAGAACTGTTATCCAAACCTCGATACGAAACGGTTGGGCCAAAAACATCGCTCTCGCCTGAATGATTAAATACCAAATCAAGAATGACATTGAATCCTTCAGCGTGCAGGACCTCCACAGTCGCCTTCAACTCTGCCAAACCACCGGGAGCAAGGCGTGGATCAAGCGCAAAGAAAGAGACGGGATTGTAACCCCACGCATTTGCAAGGCCCAAGGGCTTTAAATGGCGCTCATCAATCCAAGCCGTAATTGGCATGAGCTCAATGGTATCAAAGCCAATTTTTTTAAAATGCGAAATGACGCTTGGATGCGCCAATGCAGCCACAGTTCCGCGCTGTTTTGCCGGAACATCCGGATGCAATTTCGTGAATGATTTGACCTGCAATTCATAGATAAATTGCGGATCATGCAGTTTACGCAATGCCAGATCCGGAAGCTCATCTAAAATCACAGCTTTGGGACAAAAAGCTGCACTATCAAAGGCTTGCTGGCCCAGTCGCGCATCATAGTTAAAGGCGCCGTCAATCTGAGTTGCATAAGGATCAAGCAAAACCTTAGAGGCATCAAACAACAGCCCTGCCTCTGGTTGCCACGGCCCATCAGCACGGATCCCATATCGAGTTCCGGCTTTGATGCTTTCAACAAAGGCAAAATGCACATCGCCTTCCCGTAGAGCTAAAAGCGTCCGCGAAACCTCTCTATCCTTCGCATCAAAAACACAAAAATAGATATGACGAGCATGGGCCGACCACACAGCAACATTGACGCCGCCCGGCAAAAGCGTAACTCCCAGCGGCGAAGCTGTTGCTATTTTGGCTATGGGTTTCATCAGGTAATGACTGTTGGCGCAGCGCGGCCCGTATTGGCTTCAATTGCAGCCATCGTGTTGGCTTGCGCAATGAGACCTGCAAGTGCCGCCTGTGTCTCAATGTCATGCTTGGCTAAATCAGCTTCATATTTCTCGATATAGACGCGCAGAGTGGCCCCCGCCGTGCCCGTTCCTGAAAGGCGATAAATGATGCGCGAACCATTTTCAAACACAAAGCGAATGCCTTGGCCTTCGGTGAAAGAATGATCAACCGGATCGCGATACGAAAAATCATCAGCGGCCTTGATGCCGTTCTTTCCGATATAGCTGCTCAAACTCTTGCGCAAATTGCCCATCAAATCCGTGGCCCGCGCCAAATCAACTTCTTCATAATCATGCCGCGTATAAAAATTGCGGCCATATTCGCGCCAATGAGACTTCACAATTGCCTCAACGCTCATCCTCCGCTTGGCCAGAATATTGAGCCACATTAGTACAGCCCAAACACCATCTTTCTCGCGCACATGGTTTGAACCCGTGCCGAAACTTTCTTCACCACACACCGTGGCCATGCCAGCATCAAGCAGGTTGCCAAAAAATTTCCAACCCGTCGGCGTTTCAAAACTGGGAACACCCAGTTTCTTCGCCACCAAATCAGCAGCACACGATGTGGGCATGGATCGCGCTACACCGGAAATGCCAGATGCATAAGCCGGAGCCAGCTTTGCATTGGCCGCAATGATAGCCAGTGAATCTGACGGCGTCACATACATGCCGCGCCCGATAATCAAATTGCGGTCACCATCACCGTCCGAGGCCGCGCCAAATTCCGGGCCGTTGCTCGACAGCACCAAATCACACAGGTCCTTCGCGTGAACCAAATTTGGATCGGGGTGATGCCCGCCAAAATCAGTCAATGGCACGCCATTCATCACTGTGCCCTTTGCGCCAAACACGCCTTCAAAAATCCGTGTTGCATAAGGCCCAGTAATCGCCCCCATGCCATCAAACTTCATTTTGAAACCAGATTTAAACAGTTCCGCAATGGCATCAAAATCAAACAACGTTTGCATCAGGGTAACATAGTCCGTCACCGGATCAACAATTTCAACGCTGATC
The DNA here is from genome assembly GCA_043744395.1 of Aestuariivirga sp. Classification (GTDB taxonomy): domain Bacteria; phylum Pseudomonadota; class Alphaproteobacteria; order Rhizobiales; family Aestuariivirgaceae; genus Aestuariivirga. The sequence continues at coordinate 22,196 of JAYTUV010000141.1, read as the reverse complement.
CCGGCCAGAGCAACAGTGCCAATTTTGCTCAAATCAATATCTTGCGTCTTCAGTGTTTTATATGTGCTGATTATTTTGGTCTGCGCAAAGATCGAATCCGTAATCTTTTCAGGCGCTGGGCCACCGTTACTGGCATTATATTTAATGCCAAAATCACCATAAGGCCCGCCCGGATTATGGCTGGCTGATAAAATGATTCCGCCGAATGCGCCGTTTTTGCGAATAAGATGCGAAGCTGCAGGCGTTGAAAGCAAACCACCCTGCCCCACAATCACCCGGCCAAAACCATTAGCCGCCGCCATGCGAATGGCAATCTGTACAACTTGGGGGTTATAATAGCGGCCATCACCGCCGATCACCAAAGTCTTGCCAGCATAACCATCAAGCGAATTGAAAATTGATTGGATAAAATTCTCGGCATAATGCGGTTGCTGAAACACCGTGACTTTTTTCCGAAGGCCCGATGTGCCGGGCTTTTGTCCGTCAAAGGGTTTCGTGGCGACCAATTCAAACATTAGACAAGACCCTTATAAAGCGAAGCATAGGTGGCGGCACTGCGATCCCAGGAAACATCAGTGCCCATACCGCGCAATTGCATATTTTTCCACGCGGATTTGTTATTATAAAGTGCTGCCGTGCGCACCAAAGCATTTTGCAAAGAAGTGCCTTCAACTGGCGAAAACTGAATGCCCGTGGCAACACCCGCACCCAAGGCAGCATCATTGGCATCAATAATTGTATCGGCCAATCCGCCCGTGCGCGCCACAACTGGCACACAACCATAACGCAAACCATAAAGTTGCGTCAGTCCACAAGGTTCAAACCGAGATGGAACCAACATTGTGTCACAACCACCCTGAACCAAATGTGACAGCGCCTCATCATAAGCCGTGATCACGCCAATGCGACCGGGATGTTTGGCCGCCGCTGCCATAACAGCCTCTTCAATGGCTGGCTCTCCCGTGCCAATCAGCGCAAGTCTGGCGCCCGTGCCCACCAACCAATCAAGCATGGACGCGAAAATATCGAGGCCCTTCTGCCACGTCAGCCTGCTGACCACACCGTGAATAATGCCGTCACCGGGTTCTAAATTGAACCGCTTTTCAACAGCACGTTTATTCAAGGTGCGTTTTGAAAATTCCTTCACAGAATAATGCGCCGCAAGTGCTGGGTCTGTTTCCGGATTCCAAACATCTACATCAATGCCATTCACGATTCCGCTCAGAACACTACGGCGCGATTGCAAAAGCCCTTGCAACCCCATGCCATAATCAGGGGTGCAAATTTCGCTGGAATAGGTGGGGCTGACAGTGGTGATGGCATCAGCACAGGCCAAACCACCTTTGAGAAAGCTCACATTGCCATAAAATTCTACACCATCAATTGCAAAAGCCTGTGGCGGCAAGTCAAGGATGTTGAAATAAGCAGCAGGATATTGCCCTTGAAACGCAATGTTGTGAACCGTCATCACAGTCTTTGGCCCACCATTAAATTTCACATAAACAGCAGCCAGTGCGGCCTGCCAATCATGCAAATGCAACACATCAGCTTTGTAGTTTCCAAGATCACCCTTCGCAAGTGCAGCAGCCACCTGAGAAAGTGCGGCAAAGCGTTGGGCATTGTCAGGCCAATCTTTGCCATCTGCACCGAGATAAGGATTGCCCTTGCGGTCAAACAAATGCGGCGCATCCAGAACAAAGACATCTAGGCCCTTGGCTTTGCCCGCCAGAAGCGTGGCCGTGCCACCCATCAGTTTTGCAAAACTATGAACGACAATTGGGCTTTCGAGCGCCGCCGTCGCTGCCGGATAACCTGGCAGCAACGTGCGCATTGTAACACCATGCTTTTGCAAAGCCGAAGGCAGAGCCCCGGTCACATCAGCAAGCCCTCCGGTCTTGATCAGCGGATAGACCTCAGAGGCGACCGACAAAACCTGCATCAGGAAAGCCGATCAATCATCGGCTGCGTAATCAAACACACACCGCCTTCACTGCGGCGGAAACGCTTTGCATCAAAAATAGGATCTTCGCCAACCACCAATCCTTCTGGAATGATAACATCGCTATCAATCACCACCTTGTTCAAGCGCGCGTTACGGCCAACAAATACACGTGGCAACACTACAGCTTCATCCAGCGAAGAAAATGAATTGACCCGAACACCAGTGAACAGCAATGTGCGCTTAATCGAACCACCCGAAACAATGCAACCTCCTGACACGAGTGACGACACAGCTTGCCCACGCCTGCCATCAACGTCGTGCACAAATTTTGCGGGCGGCGTTACTTCGCCGTATGTCCAAATCGGCCATTCTTGATCATAAAGGTCAAGCTCTGGCAACGTATCGGTTAAATCTACATTGGCCTCCCAATAGGCATCAATGGTTCCCACATCACGCCAATAATATCCCTTCTCAAGTGAAGACCTGACGCAAGACTTGGCAAATCTGTGCGCCACAGCTTTGCCACCGCTGACAACATTGGGGATAATATCTTTGCCAAAATCGCGCGATGAATTTGGATCAGCTGCATCTTTCTTCAAAAGATCAATCAGGAACTTTGTTTCAAAAACATAGATCCCCATGGATGCCAGAGCCAAATCTGGCTGGCCAGGAATAGCTGGCGGATCCTTCGGCTTCTCAACGAATGCCACAATCCGGTCTTTCTCATCGACATGCATAACGCCAAAACCAACAGCCTCCATGCGCGGCACTTCAAGGCAACCAATTGTAACATCAGCTCCTTCGTTCACATGCTGCTGCAACATGGGTTCGTAATCCATTTTATAAATATGATCGCCCGCAAGGATCACAATATATTTTGGCTGATAGCTCTCGATAATATCAATGTTTTGATAAACTGCGTCTGCGGTTCCGGCATACCATTGGTCTTCAGAAACACGTTGGCTGGCTGGCAGAATGTCAAAGCCTTCATTGCGCTCATTGCGGAAGAAGTTCCAACCGCGTTGCAAATGGCGGATCAAACTATGCGCTTTATATTGCGTGGCCACACCAATGCGCCGAATGCCAGAGTTCAAAGCATTAGACAGAGCAAAATCAATAATGCGGGACTTTCCACCAAACGGGACGGCGGGCTTGGCGCGCCGATCAGTGAGTTCAAGTAGCCTGCTGCCTCGGCCACCAGCCAAAACATAAGCCATTGAGTCACGTGCCAATGGGCCTTGTATTCTTCCTTCACTCATTGCTGTCTCTCCCAATCCAGCGTTATTTTTATTTATTCCTCTGCAGCAAAATAAAGCGTGGCAAGCGGTGGCAATGTGATGCGGACGCTGGCGGGTTTGCCGTGTGACGGGCCTCCCAATGCTTCTACGCGCCCCATATTGCCTTTGCCTGACCCCCAATATTGTTCTGAATCGCTATTAAAGACTTCACGCCAGATTCCAGATTTTGGCAAGGGCAGTGTGTAATTTTCTCGCAAAACTGACGTGAAATTCGAAACGACCACAACAGGTTGTTTGCCGTCGCCCGAATGGCGCACCCAAGCAAACACCGAATTTTCCGCGTCATCAGCCACCAACCATTCAAATCCCTCACCCTCGCAATCACGCGCATGAAGGGCTGGCATTGATCGGTAGATGTTATTCAAATCACGGACGGTCGATTGCATGCCACGGTGCGGCGGATGTTGAAGCAAATGCCAGTCCAAACTCTTCTCGGCATTCCACTCTGTCCATGGCGCCATTTCTTGACCCATAAACAAAAGCTTCTTGCCAGGGTAAGCCCACATGAAACCAAAATAAGCCCGCAGCGTTGCAAATTTCTGCCAATCATCGCCCGCCATTTTATTAAGCAATGAGCCCTTGCCATGCACCACTTCATCGTGAGACAGCGGCAAAACAAAATTTTCAGAAAACGCATAAAGCAAACCAAAGGTCAGTTCATTATGATGGTGCTTGCGGTAAATGCCCTCGCGCTGAAAATATTGCAGCGTGTCGTGCATAAATCCCATATTCCATTTAAACCCAAAACCAAGACCGCCAGTGCTCGTGGGTTTTGAAACACCCGGAAACGCTGTTGATTCCTCAGCAATGGTTATGATGCCCGGATGCTGGCCGTAAGTTTCGTGGTTCATGCGTTGCAGAAACGAAATCGCCTCAAGGTTTTCGCGGCCACCAAATTGGTTCGGAATCCACTCGCCCTCTTTGCGCGAGTAATCGAGATAAAGCATCGACGCCACAGCATCAACACGAAGACCATCAAGATGATAACGCTCCAGCCAAAACAGTGCATTGTTCAACAGAAAGCTGATAACTTCTTTCCGACCAAAGTTAAAAATCGCCGTGTTCCAATCAGGGTGGAACCCTTGGCGCGGATCGGCATGTTCATAAAGCGCAGTGCCGTCAAAATTCGAAAGACCATGTTGATCAGTTGGGAAATGCGCAGGAACCCAATCAAGAATAACCCCGATACCAGCAGCGTGTGCCTTGTCAACAAACCGCGCAAATCCATGTGGATCACCAAAGCGCGATGTCGGCGCAAACAATCCGGTCGGTTGATAGCCCCATGACGGATCATAGGGATGCTCGCTGATCGGCAGAAGCTCGATATGCGTGAAGCCCATATCCTTCACATAACCGATCAATTGCTCGGCCAGTTCATCATAGCTCAAAAACAGATCGCCATTTTTCTTGCGCCATGAACCCAGATGCACTTCATAAATGCTAACGGGCACGCGGCGTTTATCAGGCGCAACACGAGATTTTAAATAGGCTTCGTCTGACCATTTAAAATTGTCAGTGCGTGTCACCTTAGAAGCCGTGTTGGGACGAAGCTCCGCCGCAAAACCATAAGGGTCGGACTTAAGTGGCAACAGATTTCCATCCTTGCCTATCAACTCATATTTATAGCCTTGGCCCTCATGGGCCGCAGGCACAAAAATTTCCCAAATGCCCACATCCATCCGCTTGCGCATCACGTGTCGGCGGCCATCCCATTCATTGAAATCACCAACCACCGAAACGCGCTCAGCATTCGGAGCCCAAACCGCAAAATGCACGCCGTCAATTCCGTCCATTTTAAGCGGATGCGCACCCAGCTTATCATAGAGGCGTAAGTGATTGCCCTCTGCCATGAAATAATCATCCTGCGGTCCAAGCACGGGGCCAACAGAATAGGCATCTGTCACAACCCAAGAGCCGCCTGCATTGGAACAGGCAAATTGTAAAACCTGCGCCTTGGTTGTCTTGATCTGGCCTTCAAAAAAACCAGCATCATGGCGACGTATCAATTCGCCAAGGTCTTTGCCATCTGCTGTTTGCGCTGAAACTTTTTCTGCACCTGGAATAAACGCCCGGGCAATCCAAGATTTTCCAGACGTATGCAAACCCAAAATTTTAAACGGGTCAGCATGCCGGCCATTCACAATGGCTTCGATTTCAGGGCCGTTCGTTTTCCACTTCGGTTCGGCCATTCCGTTTCTCTTTCTGTCCCGCCTTATGCGACGGGTACATTCCAAATTTCTCGTGCATATTCCCTGATCGTACGATCCGATGAGAACCAACCCATATGAAGCGTATTCTGAATCGCTTGATACGTCCAGTCTTTCTGTTTCTGCCAAAGTTTAGAAACTTTGTCCTGAGACAATGCGTAGGCATCGAAATCAGAACCGACCATAAAGTAGTCGCCATTGTAAATGGAATTGATGATCGGTTGATAGAGGTTCGTATCCCCACCTGAAAAAACGCCCTGCCCTAAAGCCTGTAAAACGCCTCGCAGCGCCAACGACGATTCCACAATAGCATGGCCGTCCACGCGCGCGCGGCGTCTTTCGTCCACCTGAGCAGCAGTCAAACCAAAAATGAAAATGTTATCAGCGCCCACATGCTCGCGCATTTCAACATTGGCCCCGTCCAGCGTGCCAATGGTTAGCGCACCATTCAAAGCAAATTTCATATTGCCCGTGCCCGATGCTTCCATACCAGCTGTTGAAATTTGTTCAGAAAGATCAGTGGCCGGAACGATAATTTCTGCCAAGCTCACATTATAGTTTGGCAGGAACACCACCTTTAATTTATCTCCAACTTCCTTATCGCCATTCACAACTTGAGAAACATCATTGATCAACTTGATAATTAATTTGGCTTGGAAATAACTGGCCGCCGCCTTGCCTGCAAAAATTTTAACGCGCGGCGCCCAATTGGCTGTTGGTTTGGCTTTGATCGCTTGATAATGTGCAATCGTTTCCAAAATATTCAAAAGTTGACGCTTATATTCATGAATGCGCTTCACCTGCACATCGAACATTGCCTTGGGGTCGACCTTTAAATCCATCCGTGAAAGAATGAGATTTGAAAGATTTTCTTTGTTGCGCAATTTGATTGCACCAAAGCGTTCCACAAATTGCTTTTCACCTGAACGAGGCGCAGCGCGAACAATCAACTCCGCATCGTCGAGCGATTCTGGCCCAGCCGCTTCAGCCAACAATTCCGACAGCTCTGGGTTCACACCGCGCAGCCAACGCCTAGGCGTAATGCCGTTGGTCTTATTATTGATACGACCCGGATAAAGCATATTCATATCGTGGAACACGCTTTCTTTCATTAAGCTCGTATGCAGGGCCGAAACACCGTTAATGCTGTGCGAACCAGCAAACGCCAAATTACCCATACGCACACGTTTGCTTCCGTGCTCATCAATCAATGAAATTGACGAAATGAACTCTGGCGAAGCATTGATGCGCATGTTTTGTGCGCGAACAATAAGATGATCATTGATCGTGTAGATCATGTTCAAATGACGCGGCAATAATTTTTCAAACAATTGCACAGGCCAGCTTTCCAACGCTTCGGGCAACAGTGTGTGATTGGTGTAAGACATTACGGCTTGCGTTGTTGTCCATGCCTTTTCCCAAGGCATATTGTGCACATCAACCAACAACCGCATGAGTTCCGCAATTGCTATGGCAGGATGGGTATCATTAATTTGAACAGCCACCTTATCGGCCAAATTATTCAAATCAGGATACTGCTGCAAATGCCTGCGGATTATATCTTGTAAAGAAGCAGAGGTGAAAAAATATTCTTGCCGCAAGCGAAGCTCTTGGCCAGCTCCAGATGAATCCGAAGGATAGAGCACACGCGTAATTGTTTCCGCCCGCGTGCTGCTGGCCAACGCCCCAGTAAAATCGCCCGTGTTAAATGCATCTAAATGAATGGGGTCAATCGCGCGCGCTGACCATAAGCGCAGTGTGTTGACGCGCTTGCCTTTCCAACCCACCATAGGTGTATCAAAAGCTGTGGCCAACATAATTTCGCCCGGCTGCCAGCTAGCATGGGCCAAGCCATCTTTGGTTACTTCCGACAAAACATGCCCACCAAAGCCAATCCGGTAAGCCGCTTCACGACGCGCAAATTCCCACGGATTACCATTTTCAAGCCAATCTTCAGGCATTTCAATTTGCCAGCCATTCGAAATCAATTGGCGAAACAGACCGTGGTTGTATCGTATACCATAACCATAGGCTGGGATACCAAGACTGGCCATGCTTTCCATAAAACAAGCCGCCAATCGCCCAAGACCGCCATTGCCCAATGCCGCATCAGGCTCCAGTGCCTCGGTCAATTCCATATCGACATCAAGACTGGCCAAAGCCTTTTCAAAATCAGAAGTTAAATCTAAATTACTCAGAGCATCACGAAGCAGCCTACCAATCAAAAATTCCAGCGAAAGATAATAAACCCGCTTCGCCTTGGCTTTGTAAGCTTCGCGTGTTGACTCCATCCAACGATCAATAATCCGGTCACGCAGGGCGAGTATAGTTGCATTGAGCCAATCATGGCGCTTGGCCACTGCGGGGTCTTTTCCAATCGAGTAACTCAACTTCGCCAAAATATCAGCGCGAATTTTTTCGACCTCGACTGAAAGCGTTTGCTCGTTTCCCAATTTCTGAACCTTAGTCACCATTAACTTTGCCACCCCTTTAAAAGAACCACGTTCTGCAATAATCCAGCGCTTCGATCAACTGGCAATTTTTCATAGGCTATAAGCCCTAGCGACAACTCAAAATCACCCCTAAGAACGGGTATGACGTCAACAGCAGCCCTTTTGAACCAGCGCGCCCAAGGCCATGTGAAACTACACATTAAACCAGAGGGCGTTGACCAACTGCGCGAGGTTGGCGCGGCAAAAGTAAGGCTGCCTCCCGGAACCAACACGGCTTATCTGATCAATACAGCTGGCGGATTAGCAGGCGGAGATGCGTTTTCCTACGAGATTGCGCTGGCGCAAAAAGCCAAACTCACAATCACAAGCCAAGCGGCCGAACGTGTTTACCGTTCGCTTGGCCCACCAGCAAAAATTGAAAACACGATAAACCTTGAAGCTGAAAGCAGCCTGAATTGGTTGCCGCATGAGACCATTTTATTTGATGGTGCAAGCCTCAATAGACGCATAAACATTGACTTAAGTGATTGCGCGCGCTTCCTCGGATTGGAAGCAACCATCTTTGGCCGTGAGGCCAGTGGCGAAAACATCAACTCGATTTTCTTCCGCGAAGAATGGCGCATCCATCGCGGTGGCAAATTGATTCATTCAGACATCATCAAACTGGATGGCGCGTTACCAAACTCTAAAGCGACCTTGGGCAACAACCGCGCCATCGCGACAATTATTTTAATCGAACCAAACTCTCATATCGATTTGGAAAAATTGCGTGAAGCAATCGGCCCTCGTGGTGGCGTCTCCGCCTGGAATGGCAAGCTAGTTGCAAGACTGATCGCAAAAGATGGAATGATCTTGAAAAAAACAATCGTTTCGGCATTGTCTGTATTGGCCAGCCAAGCAGCGATGCCTAAAACTTGGGCGTTATGAGGAAGATTTATGCAACTAACCCCACGCGAGAAAGACAAGCTGATCGTGGCCATGGCCGCCATCGTCGCCCGTAAAAGATTGGAGCGCGGCGTGAAACTCAATCATCCCGAAGCCATAGCGCTCATCACCGAATTTGTGATTGAGGGCGCACGCGACGGAAAAAGCGTTGCCGATCTGATGGAACATGCCGCCCATGTTGTGAACAAGACCCAAGTGATGGACGGCATTTCTGAAATGATCCACGACATTCAAGTGGAAGCAACATTCCCAGACGGCACAAAACTCGTGACCGTTCATCATCCCATTAGGTAATCCAAAATGATCCCAGGCGAAGTCATAACCAAGGCAGGCAATATTGAGCTGAATGTCGGCGCAAAAACGGTTACGCTCGAAATTGCCAACACAGGCGACAGGCCCATTCAAGTGGGCAGCCACTATCATTTTTTTGAAACCAATGAGTCGCTCTCGTTTGATCGTGCGCAAGCACGCGGCATGCGCCTTGATATTGCAGCAGGCACGGCAGTGCGTTTTGAGCCAGGCCAAAAGCGCGAGGTGACTTTGGTGCCGTTGCTGGGCCACCGCAAAGTTTACGGCTTTCAACAAAAAATTATGGGGGCACTATAATGGCCCAAATATCCCGCGCCACTTATGCCCAGATGTATGGCCCCACAGTCGGCGACAAAGTGCGGCTGGCCGACACAGAGCTTTTCATCGAAGTTGAAAAAGATTTCACCATCTACGGCGAAGAAGTGAAATTCGGCGGCGGGAAAGTGATCCGCGATGGCATGGGCCAATCTCAGGCCACACGAGCACAGGGTGCAATGGACACGGTCATCACCAATGCGCTGATTGTCGATCACTCAGGTATTTATAAAGCCGATGTGGGTTTGAAGGAAGGACGCATCGCCGCCATCGGCAAAGCCGGAAATCCAGACACGCAACCGGGTGTGACCATCATCATAGGCCCATCAACCGAGATCATTGCAGGCGAAGGCAAAATTCTGACAGCCGGCGGCGTTGATAGCCACATCCATTTCATCGCCCCACAACAATTAGAAGAAGCGCTCTATTCCGGCATCACGACAATGTTGGGCGGCGGCACAGGCCCTGCCCATGGCACATTAGCCACCACCTGCACAGGCGCGTGGCACACGGAGCGCATGATCGAAGCGGCAGATGCATTCCCGATGAATTTGGGCCTTATGGGTAAGGGCAATGCATCGTTGCCTGCCGCATTGGAGGAAATGATTTTGTCTGGCGTGTGCGGTTTAAAACTTCACGAAGATTGGGGTACAACCCCCGCTGCAATTGATTGCTGCCTCAGCGTGGCTGACCAATATGATGTGCAGGTCGCCATCCACACTGACACGTTGAACGAGTCGGGTTTTGTCGAAGCCACCATCGCTGCCTTCAAAGGTCGCACTATCCACACTTTCCATACTGAAGGTGCAGGTGGCGGCCACGCGCCAGATATTATCAAAGTGGCCAGTCTTCCAAACGTGCTGCCCTCCTCTACAAATCCAACAAGGCCCTATACGATCAATACGATTGCCGAACATTTGGACATGTTGATGGTCTGCCATCACCTGTCCCCGCGTATTCCGGAAGACATTGCATTCGCCGAAAGCCGCATCCGCAAAGAAACAATTGCGGCTGAAGATATTCTGCACGACATCGGTTGCTTCTCGATGATCTCGTCAGACTCGCAAGCCATGGGTCGTGTGGGTGAAGTCATCATCCGCTGCTGGCAAACCGCGCATAAAATGAAAGTGCAACGCGGCGAATTGATTGGCGATAAGGGCAATGATAATTTCCGCGTCAAACGCTACATCGCCAAATACACCATCAACCCCGCCATCGCTCATGGCCTTTCGCATGAAGTGGGTTCCATCGAAGTGGGTAAGCGCGCCGATCTGGTTTTGTGGTCGCCCGCGTTCTTTGGCGTGAAGCCCGAAATGGTTTTACTCGGTGGTTCAATTGCGGCAGCCCCCATGGGTGATCCCAATGCATCCATCCCAACCCCACAACCCGTGCATTACCGGCCCATGTTTGCCAGCTTCGGAAAACTGCGCACCAATTCATCAGTCACTTTCGTGTCGCAAGCCGCCCTTGAAGCTGGTTTGCAAAATCGTTTGGGCACCGCGAAAAAAATGGTCGCAGTCAGAAACACCCGTGGCGGAATTTCGAAAGCTTCGATGATCCACAACAGCGCCACGCCACTTATTGAAGTGAACCCCGAAACCTATGAAGTCCGCGCCGATGGTGAGTTACTCGTCTGCGAACCCGCAACCAGCCTGCCGATGACGCAAAGATATTTCTTGTTCTGATGACCATTCGCGGCATCAAACATATCCGCCTCAGCGATGCCCCCGGCCAAGCAACGGATTCAATAACGCTTGACGCTCAAGACCGTTCGATCAGGCGCAAGCTGATCAAAACTGATAGTGGCAAAGATGTTCTCGTCGATCTGCCGCTCACCGCTTATTTTGAGGACGGCGATCATCTTGAACTTGACGACGGCACCTATCTTGAAATACGCGCAGCCGAAGAAGACCTGTATGAAATTAAAGGTTCAAGCCCAGCCCATATCGCACAACTGGCGTGGCATATCGGCAACCGCCATTTATCTGCACAAATTGAATTTAACCGCATTCTGATCAAGCGCGATCACATCATCAAAGCGATGCTCATCGGCCTTCATGCCGCAGTGAAGGACGTGCGAGGTCCATTCGAGCCGTTGCACGGTGCTTATCATGCCCACTAAAATTGAAGCCTCACAACTTCTTCTGCTGCTCAATTGCATGTCGCCCGCCTTTCCAATCGGTAGCTTCGCTTATTCGCATGGGTTAGAAACGGCGATTGTTGAAAATGAAATCACCACACAAAGCGAAGTGGAAGCTTGGATCGCAGATTTGATGACGCAAGGTTCGGGTTGGAATGATGCCGTGTTGTTTGCCCAGTGTTGGAACTGTGATGCAGGCGAGTTAAATGAACTGGCACTCAGCATGGCCTCATCATCCGAGCGTTCTTTGGAAACAACGCAACTGGGGCGCAGTTTTGCAATTGCGGCATCAGTTTTTACGAATGCCAAATTTCTTGAAGGTGATTTGGCCTATCCCATCGCCGCTGGCTTGGCTTGCAAATCTATGGGTGTTGATCAACACTCCGCATTGCTGGCTTTCCTGCAGGGCTTCGCAGCAGCGCAAGTTTCCGTGGCGGTGCGGCTAGTGCCACTTGGACAAACAGCTGGCCTTCATGTTTTGAAAAACTTGATCCCCGTCATTTCCGAAACTGCAAACCGCGCGACTGACGCGACTCTCGATGATTTCGGCAGCTGCACATTGCTGGCCGACATCGCTGCAATGAACCACGAAGACCTTCAACCAAGGATTTTCCGCACATGACAAATGGCCCCCTTCGCGTTGGCATCGGAGGCCCGGTCGGTTCCGGCAAAACCACATTGACTGAAAAACTCTGCAAAGCCATGCGCGAAAAATATTCCGTCGCGGTTATCACCAACGATATTTACACCAAGGAAGACGCCCTCATCCTCAACCGCCTGCAAGCCCTGCCCGAAGACCGTATCATGGGCGTTGAAACGGGTGGCTGCCCGCACACAGCCATCCGCGAGGACGCTTCACTCAATCTCGCCGCCGTCGATGAGATGTCAAAGCGCCATCCAGATTTGGATGTGATCTTTATCGAATCCGGCGGTGATAATCTGGCCGCCACCTTCTCGCCCGATCTGGCCGACCTTTCGATCTATGTGATCAGCGTCTGCCAAGGCGAAAAAATCCCGAGAAAGGGCGGCCCAGCAATCACCCGCTCAGACTTGCTGATCATCAACAAAACCGATTTGGCACCTTATGTAATGGCCGATTTAGACGTGATGGAAAGCGACACAAAAAAAGTGCGAGGCGAGCGGCCATATGTTTTCACCGACCTGCTGCGCCAGAAGGGATTGGGCGAAGTGATTTCATATATTGAAGAATTTGGCGGGCTTTCTCTTTCCTAGTCCCCGACTCGTTATTCCCATTCCGTCATCCCGACGAAAGTCGGGATCCAGACTTTCCACATACGAGTTTTTTGAAAGTCTGGATTCCGGCTTTCGCCGGAATGACGGAATTGATGAATATATTCTTTGTAATTAAAAACTAAATACCTAAATAAGCAAATAACTCTTGACACCGTTCGGTGAGCCTGCTACTTGTGTGTAGTCTCCAAAATTGGGTCCAAACCACCACCAACAAGTCTTGCAAGCTGACTGAAGACGACGTTGGGAGACGGTAGGTGAGTTTCAAAAAATTAATTGAGCCGTCCTTCCCGCGAAGGCGGGAACTCAACTTTAGCCACTGCGCTCTCGGAACCAAAGCTGGATCCCGTGTCGCGGGCAGACCTTTCGCGTAAGGGTCGCGAAAGGCGAGGGCCCTTGCACGGGATGACGGTCTTGAGTGGGGATGACGGATTGAGATGGGAGGTTAGTAGGTTTTGTTCCCGTTAATCGCCAAATAGCACGAATACAAACTGGTCGTTCCGCAGATGAACAGGCGGTTTAGTTTTGGCCCGCCGAAGCAGACGTTGGAGACGAGTTCGGGGATTTTTATTTTTCCGATGAGCGTGCCATCGGGGTCATAGCAGTGCACGCCATCGCCAGCGCTTGTCCAAATGCGGCCGTCGCTGTCGATGCGGAAACCGTCGAAGAGGCCTGCGCTGCAATCGGCGAAGATTTTGCTTTTGGCCAGAGCCGTTCCATCGGCGCTCACTTCAAAACGGCGGATGTGTTTCGGGCCGTTCACTTTGTGGGTGATGCCGGTGTCCGCGATATAGAGATATTTCTCATCCGGCGAAAAAGCGAGGCCGTTTGGCTTTTCGAAATCGGTGGCCACGCGGGTGAGCGCACCTGTGATGCCGTCTATGCGGTAAACATGCGCACCATCTTGTTCCATCGTTGAAAGATGGCCTTCATAGTCAAATAAAATTCCGTATGGAGGATCAGTGAACCAGATGGAACCATCGGATTTGACCACCACATCATTGGGAGAATTGAGACGCTTGCCATCAAATTTATCGGCGAGCACGGTGATCGAGCCATCATGCTCGGTGCGCGTGACGCAGCGGCTCCCGTGTTCGCAGGTGACAAGGCGGCCTTGGCGGTCAACCGTGTTGCCGTTTGAATTGTGGGAGACTTTGCGGAACTCGCCCACATTTCCGTTGGCCTCGTCAAAACGCATCATGCGGTTATTCGGAATATCAGACCAAACCAAATAACGCCCAGCGGCGAACCATGCAGGCCCTTCGGCCCAACGGCAACCCGTCCACAGTCTTTCAACACGCGCATGGCCGATGAGACATGGCTCAAAGCGCGGATCAAGAACGTCGTAACCAGTGCCTTCGGGTTGACCATAAAACATGTTTGATTTCCTCATTAATTTTTGCTTCATATTGGCGGTGCAATGCGCGACGTGCAAGCCCCTAGAGCGTTTTGACTTTCTTCTGAAAGTCAAAATCGCCCTAGGCAATCGTGCACACATCGGCTACGACGCGGCCAACATGGCAAATCTTTTACTGAATTTACAAAATACCAAACTCACTTTCGGCGGCAAGCCTGTGCTTGAAGGCGCGGAATTGATGCTGCATTCTGATGACCGCATGTGCCTTGTGGGGCGCAACGGGTCTGGCAAATCGACGCTGTTGAAAATTGCGGCGGGGCTAATTGAGACTGATGATGGCACGCGGTTTTTTCAACCCAGCACAACTGTGCGCTATCTTCCTCAGGAGCCAGATTTTGGCGGCTTTGAAACGGTACTCGATTATGTGGAGGCGGGATTAGGACCGACGGACAATCCCTATCGCTGCCGCCACTACTTAAATGAGTTGGGTTTGAGCGGCGATGAAAATCCATCGCAGCTTTCAGGCGGCGAGGCGAGGCGCGCGGCGATTGCCAGAACGCTGGCACCTGAGCCTGATATTCTATTGCTGGATGAACCGACTAACCATCTTGATTTGCCGGCGATTGAATGGCTGGAAGAAGAACTGAAATCATTGCGATCAGCGTTCATCTTGATCAGCCATGACCGACGGTTTTTGGAGGCCCTGACCAACCGCACAATCTGGCTTGACCGGGGTATGGCAAAGCGAATGAACCGTGGCTTTGAATTTTTTGAAGAATGGCGCGACCAGGTTTTGGAAGAAGAAGAAATCAACCAGCAGAAGCTGAACCAAAAGATCGCCGCTGAAGAGCATTGGATGCGCTATGGCGTGACGGCGCGGCGCAAACGCAACGTGCGGCGTGTTGGATTGCTGGGTTCGCTTCGCAATGAGCGGCGCGAATATGTGGGCTCGCAAGGCAATGTTAAACTCTCGGCATCGACCGCCGATATTTCGGGCAAGCTTGTGGCCGAAGCCAAGAAGATTTCAAAATCTTACGGCGACCGCACCATTGTAGCGGGGCTTGATTTGCTTTTGTTACGCGGCGACCGCCTTGGCATTGTGGGGCCGAATGGCGGTGGCAAGACCACGCTGATCAAACTGATTACCGGCTTGATTGAGCCTGACTCAGGCACCATTAAACTGGGCACTAATCTTCAAGTTGTGGCGCTGGATCAAAGCCGCGCCAGCCTTGACCCCACGACACTGGTGCAAGATGTCATCACTGCCGGGCGCGGACAATCGGTGACCATCAATGGGGAAACCAAGCATGTGGTATCCTATATGCGCGATTTTTTGTTTAAGCCTGAACAGGCGCGAACCCCTGTTTCAGTTTTATCGGGCGGTGAACGCGCAAGGCTTATCTTGGCACGCGAACTGGCCAAGGCTTCAAACTTTCTAGTGCTTGATGAGCCCACCAATGATTTGGATTTGGAAACGCTTGACCTGCTGCAAGAAATGTTGGCCGATTACAAAGGCACAATTTTGCTGGTGAGCCATGACCGCGATTTTCTTGACCGCGTGGCCACGTCAATCCTGATGTATGAGGGGGAGGGTCATTGGACGGAATATGCGGGTGGCTATACCGATATGTTGGCGCAGCGCGGTGCTGGTGTGGCGGCGCGGAAACTGAAAGAGCAAGAGAAGGAAATCCGCGAGCCTGCTGTTATGGTGGAGGCCAAGCCACAAGCCAAACGCAAGCTTTCATTCAAAGAAAAATATGCGCTGGATACGTTGCCAGCGAAGATTGAGGCGCTGAAGGCAGAGTTGCACAAGCTTGAAGATGTGATGGCAGATATAACACTGTTCACGCGCGATCCGAAACTGTTTGAAAATACGTCATTGCGGCACCAAGCAGCGCATGATGAACTGGTACAGGGTGAGGAGCGGTGGTTGGAATTGGAGATGATGCGGGAAGAGTTAGAGGGGAAGTGATTTATCGCCTACCTAGAATGAAAGATACATTGTATTGTCTGGGCCACTATAGGTCATTCTCGCCAATGAAAGTACATCTCTTCCAAGTAATCCTCCGAAGCCCTGATCTGAAAAATCTGTTTCTATGACTGAAACAGACGCAACTTGATGACCACCTGCTTCAAGGACTAGGCCGATGTCATATGTCAGAGCTTTAACAGGCCTTTGGCCTGTTGATGGAGTGTGCATTAACACCGCGCCCGTCGGCGAAAGACCTAGTTTTCCGATTATTTTACAATCAATATTTGTACAGCTTGCACCTGTGTCCACCAGTAACTGAGTTAGAACAGGAGCAGGGATAGGTTTATGTGCTTTTATCAACGCTTCTCTTCTGGGAGCAGATACGCTGATATAAAGCGAAATCAGTGGTCCAGCAGATGTTATTGCGAGTGAATAGTGGGGCATGAGGCAGCTAAGTCGCGCGAAAAATACATCGCAGATTCTGTTCCTGAAATCCGTTTAACCAAGAATGGTGCAAGTCCAGCTTTCCGATATCCGGCCTTGAGGGCATCTTCTTGGGAAACAAACACGTCGATCTTTTCATCGCCTACGATCAAAACGAATCGCCCTTCATCTGGCAACAAAGACGGTAAAAGCCTGTCATAGGTCGCTAACTCTTTGGCCAAAGGCTCGTTTTTCGGATTTTCGCGATTCATTTGTGATCTTCCCTTCATCACTTTTCTTCTACATTTAGCAGAGGAAATGGTTAACACGAAATTAACTTTTTACTTTTCCTTATGCGACAAAACACGATGTTGAGTTAAAAAATGTGACATAAAAATTGATATCAAATGAAATTAATTCTACTGTCATCACTTCTTCATCGCCCGCTCCAACCCCTCCAAAATCATCTGCTCAGCTTCAATCGCATTGCCCCAGCCCAGAACCTTCACCCATTTACCGGTTTCGAGATCTTTGTAGTGCGTAAAGAAATGTTCGATTTGCTGGATGGTGATATCTGGCAAGTCGAGATAGTTGTGCACGTTCTCATAGCGCCTTGTTAAGCGCGGCACCGGAACGGCGATGATTTTTTCGTCTCCGCCGGCTTCATCTTGCATTTTGAGCACACCCACCGGGCGGCAGGCGACTACTGCGCCGGGAATGATGCCGCGTTGATTGGCAATAAGCACATCCACGGGATCACCATCACCCGACAATGTGTGCGGGATGAAACCATAGTTACCGGGATAGCGCATCGACGTATAAAGAAAGCGGTCAACCACTAAGGTGCCTGCCTCCTTATCCATTTCATATTTAATGGGCTCGCCACCCACCGGCACTTCGACGATGACGTTAATTTCTTTTGGAACGTTACGTCCGGCGGATATGGCTTCGATGCGCATGGGATACCTCTGATTTGAACTGATTTGCCATTGCACCGCAAAGCGCTTAAGTTTGCAAGGCCTGAAATTGGAGTTTGATATGTCGTCCTCTGATCCGCCTTTGCAGTCTTATAAGCTGAAGCATCTTACGCTGAAAAACCGGATCATGACGACCTCGCATGAGCCTGCTTACCCTGAAGACGGCATGCCCAAGGATAAATACCGCGCCTATCATGTGGAGCGCGCGAAAGGTGGCTTTGCCATGACGATGACGGCGGGGTCTGCGGCCGTGTCAAAAGACTCGCCACCCGTGTTTAACAATGTGCTGGCTTATAAAGATGAAGTGGTTGGCTGGTTGAAGAAGCTGACGGACGAAGTTCATGAGCATGGCTGCGCCGTGATGATTCAGCTCACGCATTTGGGCAGGCGAACGGGGTAGAACAAGGGCGATTGGCTGCCTGTGGTTTCACCATCGCATAACCGCGAAGCCACGCACCGCGCATTCCCCAAGAAAATGGAAGATTGGGATATTGAGCGGATTGTTTCTGACGGGGCCAAGCTTGAAATCATGACACCGGATCGATCATTCGCACCAGACGTGATGGGCATGAATTTGGTACCATATATGCGCTCACTGCAAAAACTGGATACAACTTTCACGGTGACATACAGATTGGAAGATGTGCAGCATGAAGGCAATCAATTGCGCTGTGTGATTGGCAGTGATTATGGCGGCGTGAGCAAGGTACGCTTCGTTGATCAGGTGGTGGTGAACCACGGAACGAGACCGATTGACGAATTGTATTTTGAACTGAAACCACATTCGAAAAATTTGGGTGCAGTTGATTACGATGCTTTGATCAATGGAAGTTCACAGAAGGGATCGCATAATCCGGACGGGGCATTTGCGCTCTACCGCATCGGTGATGCTGTTTCCGCTCGCAATACACATGCAGCAATTTATGATGCGCTGCGGTTGATGAAAGACATTTGATCAAGCACGTGACAAAACTATGCCTACGAGTTAGTCTCGGCCAAAATGGGAGACGCCAATGCTCAAACACCTTGATCCACTTCTGAACGCTGACTTGCTTCACGCTTTACGCTCCATGGGGCACGGCGATGATTTGATTATTTGCGATACGAATTTTCCAGCTGACTCCGTGGCCCGCGCGACTGTTTATAGAAAATTATTACGTATTGATTGTGATACGGCGGCCCGCGCGGCGAAGGCTATTCTTTCTGTTATGCCGCTAGATAGCTTCGTGAAGTCGCCCGCGTCTCGGATGCAAGTGGGCAGCAAACCAAAAGATATTCCGCCTGTGCAAGCTGAAGTTCAAAAGGAAATTGACCGCGCCGAGGGCAAGTCTTGGCCGATGGGTGTGATTGAGCGGTTTAAGTTTTATGATCTTGCTAAGAAATCATACTGCGTGGTGCAAACAGGTGAGCGTCGTTTTTATGGCTGCTTCGTTTTTAAATTCGGTGTGGTTGCACCTGATGTGAAATTGGGAGCTTAAGCGTGAGTGTTGTTATCCTTGGGATCTATGTTGCTGACTTGGCATTCCGCGCAGCCCGCCAACCTGTAATGGGCGAAACAATTATGGGCACATCTTTTGCTATGGGGCCGGGCGGCAAGGGTTCAAACCAAACTGTCGCTGCTGCGCGTGCTGGTGCTGATGTTACCTTCATCACCAAACTGGGCAAAGATAATTTTGGTGACGCGGCAGTGGCCATGTTTGCAAAGGAAGGCGTGAATGCGATCGCCCTGCAAGACCCTGATATTTCAACGGGTGCAGCTTATATTTTTGTGCAGGACGGCACAGGCAGCAACGCAATCATCGTTGTGCCCGGTGCAGCGGGAACAATTTCTGTTGGAGATGTTGAAGCCAATGCCGATACTATTCGTGGCGCTAAAGTTTTTATGACTCAGTTGGAACAGCCAATTCCTGCAGCCGTTCGGGCGCTAGAAATTGCCAAGGCGGCGGGTGTGACTACGATCTTCAATCCTGCACCAGCAGCACCTGTGGATGATTCAATTTATAGACTTTGCGATTATGTGACGCCGAATGAATCCGAGGCATCAATGTTGACAGGCATGATGGTGACCGACGTGGCAAGCGCCAAAAAAGCAGCAGATGTTTTAATTGCAAAAGGTGCGGGCGCAGTTTTGATGACGCTGGGCGGACAGGGATCATTGCTTCATACCAAAGATATTTCAGTGCACATCCCTATTTTCAGTGCTGGCAAAGTAGTTGATACCACAGGTGCGGGCGATGCTTTTAATGGTGGTTTTGCCGCTGGGTTAGCGCGCGGCGAAAGCCCCGAAGCGGCAGCTCGATTTGGCAGTGCCACGGCTGGTATATCGGTCACACGTATGGGAACAGCGCCCTCAATGCCTTATTTGAAAGAAACTTTGGCACTATTATCGGCTTGAACTCTTCCAGCCTAAACATTATGTAACGTGACATTGAAATCACCAAAAGGGGCTAAATTCGCGTGATTGAACAAATATTTGCGCCAGACGCACTGATCGCATTTTTTAAAGTTGTGATGATTGATTTGGTGTTGGCAGGCGACAACGCCATTGTCATTGGTATGGCAGCTGCCGGTCTTCCAAAGGAGATGCGCGCAAAAGCTATTTTAGTGGGCATCATTGCCGCCACTGTACTGCGCATTTTGTTTGCGACTGTGGCAGTGCAACTTTTGCAAGTCATTGGCCTCGTACTCGTTGGTGGTTTGCTTTTACTTTGGGTGTGCTGGAAGATGTGGCGCGAGCTGCGCGAAGGCGCGCATAAAGGCGAAGGCCTTGAAACAGTCACAGACGAAGATATAGACCATGACGGTAAGGTTGCACCGAACGCAGGAACGAAGACTTTCAAACAAGCGGCTTGGCAAATTGTTGTGGCCGACATTTCAATGTCACTCGACAATGTGTTAGCTGTAGCTGGCGCTGCCCGCGATCATCCGTGGGTTTTGGTTTCGGGACTGGTGCTTTCAATTGCGTTGATGGGCTTGGCTGCGTCCTTTATCGCAAGGCTTTTGGAAAAATATCGTTGGATCGCTTATGTGGGCTTTGCTATTATTCTATATGTGTCTTTCGATATGATTTACCGTGGCGCAAACGAAGTCATGCCGCACATCGTTGGGTTAAGTCTTTTTACTTAGGCTAACAATTTCCGAACGGCATCTTTCCAGCCCGCATATTTTGCATCGCGAAGTGCGGGCTTCATTTTAGGCTCGAAGCGCTTTTGACGCTTCCAGGTTTTTGCGAATGTTTCAGGCTTTTGCAAAAGACCAGCTTGTAGACCCGCAAGATATGCTGCACCGAGAGCTGTGGTTTCTAAATTCTTAGGGCGGTCGACAGGCGCATCCAAAATGTCGGAAAGGTTTTGCATTGTCCAATCCGAAGCCGTCATGCCGCCATCAACCCGCAATACGGTTTGGCCAGCATGGCCCCAATCTTTTTTCATGGCTTCCAGCAAATCGCGGGTTTGATAACACACCGCCTCCAAGGCCGCCCGCGCGATTTCCTTATTTGTGGTTCCGCGCGTAAGGCCGAACAATGCTCCGCGGGCTTCGGCATTCCAATAAGGTGCACCCAGGCCCACAAATGCCGGCACCAGATAAACCTCTTGTTTGGTATCGGCAGCCCGCGCCAAAGGCCCGGTTTCCTTGGCGCTTTTTATAATTTTCAAACCATCACGCAACCATTGCACGGCAGCCCCAGCGATAAAGATTGCACCTTCAAGTGCATATGTGCGCTTACCGTCGAGTTGATAAGCTATTGTGGTGAGCAAGCGGTTTTGCGATGGCACTGGGGTGTCGCCTGTGTTGAGCAGGGCAAAACAACCTGTTCCATAAGTTGATTTCATCATGCCGGGTTCAAAGCAAGCCTGGCCGATCATGGCTGCGTGTTGATCTCCCGCCACGCCACCGATGGCAATGGTCGCACCAAACAACTGTTTTTCAGTCACGCCAAAATCCGCCGCGCAATCTTTTATTTCTGGCAGTAGGGAGCGCGGAATATTCAGTATGCGGAGCAATTCATTATCCCATAGTCCGTCATGAATATTACAAAGCAATGTGCGCGAAGCATTGGTGGCGTCTGTCGCATGAACCTTCCCACCTGTTAATCGCCAGATGAGAAAGCTATCAATCGTGCCAAAACACAGCTCGCCTTTTTCGGCGCGGGCTCTGGCTCCCTTAACATTATCCAACATCCAATTGAGCTTCGTTCCGGAAAAATAAGGATCAAGCAGCAGGCCGGTTTTTTTGGTGAACAAGGCTTCATGTCCCGCCGCCTTTAGTTCCTTGCAGTAATCAGAGGTACGTCGATCTTGCCAAACGATGGCTTTGTGAATTGGCTTGCCGGTTTTGCGGTCCCACACCACAACAGTCTCGCGCTGATTGGTGATGCCGATTGAAGCGATGTCTCGCGCCGCAATTCCTGCCTTGCGCAGGGCCAAACGCATTGTGATCAGAACGGATTTCCAGATTTCCTCTGGATCATGCTCAACCCAGCCTGAAGATGGAAAAAACTGTTTAAATTCTTTTTGCGCAGAAGTTTTGGGATTAAGGTTTTTATCATACACGATGGCGCGCGTTGATGTGGTTCCCTGATCAATCGCCAGAATATATTTCGCCAT
>JAYTUV010000140.1:0-42013 GCA_043744395.1 Aestuariivirga sp. | reverse complement strand
CGTTTTGATGTTTCATGGAAACATCAAAAGCGCCATAAGTGATTGTTTTCGATCAATTTATCTTACTTTTGACGATTCCGTCAAAAGTAAGATTGATCTAGTTTCAACTATTATCCAGGCATTCTTCCATTTGGGGTAAGTCCATCCACAACCTGTGGCAAAACTTTTTGCAAGCGTTGCATAAGTTCGTCAGGTGTCAAACCTGTTTGTTTGGTCAACATATTCACCAAATCAGGTGGCAACATTTGTGTAATCTGATCTGTATTGATTGGAGAATTTGCACCCATGCCAACCCAGCTCTTTGCAACTTCACCAAGGCCGCCCTTGCTCATTTGTTCAACAAGGCCGCCCAAACCGCCAGCCATTCCGCCCGGAACTTCAGCAGCTCCTGTACCTGTCGAAAGGCCCTTCACAAATTCTCCAATTTTGTCGCGGTTTTGATAACCAGCAACAGCAACTAAACCCAACAAAGCACCCCAAGAAGGCATTCCGGCCATGATATTTCCCTTTCAGTTACAGAAGTCACGATTATGGTGATTATTACGCCAAATTCAAGACATAGCAGTTGCTGCAATA
The DNA here is from genome assembly GCA_043744395.1 of Aestuariivirga sp. GTDB lineage: Bacteria > Pseudomonadota > Alphaproteobacteria > Rhizobiales > Aestuariivirgaceae > Aestuariivirga. Next base: position 41,437 of record JAYTUV010000140.1, on the reverse strand, counting down.
CCTAATAGAATGTTAATCTTTATTTTCCGTAACAAGGGAACAAACTGAAATGGGTATTATCTGGACAATCATATTTGGCATTATCGTTGGCACAATTGCCAAATTCATTATGCCAGGCAAAAATGAGCCTCAGGGTTTCATCATGACTGCAATTCTTGGCATTGTCGGTTCATTCGTTGGCAGCTATATCGGCCAAGCTTTGAATTGGTATCCTGCTGGCGGAGCCGCAGGCTGGATTATGTCAATCGCAGGCGCAATCCTCGTATTGCTGGTCTATGGCATGGTAACCAAGAATCGCTCTGCTTAATTAATCTTGCAAAAATGGGTTGTTCAGCCGCTCAATTCCGATGCGGCTGGCAGCCCCATGCCCCGGCAGAAATGTGACATCATCGCCCAGCGGCAAAACTTTTTCCCGAATTGATTTCATCAATTTCTCATGGCTACCACCCGGCAAATCTGTGCGGCCAACTGAATTTTGAAACAACACATCGCCCATCAATGCAAATCTATTTGCATCATTAAAAAACACCACTGAACCCGGCGAATGGCCCGGCGCTTCATGCACACTGAATTTTAATCCCCCTACCAAAACTTCGTCGCCATCCTTTAGCCAACGATCTGGTGTTACGGCCCTTGCACCAAATATTCCAAAATCAGCACCGCGTTTAGGCAGATTATCAAGAAAATCCTTATCGCCAAAATGCGGGCCTTCAACCATAACGCCCAATTTCTCTGCCAACTCTGCAGCCCCGCCAGCATGATCAATATGACCATGAGTCAGTAAGATTCGTTCAACCGTTACGCCCGCTTGTTTGATCGCCGCGAGAATTTGATCAAGGTCGCCACCGGGGTCAACGACAGCTGCCCTATTGGTTTCGTCATCAATCACCAACGAGCAGTTTTGTTGAAACGGTGTAACTGGAATAATGAGTATTTTAAGAATTGCCATAATGCTCGCGTCTTAGCGCCAGCATTTAAAACGCGCAACCTTGCCGTTGCAGCACTCGCCAGCTAAGGCAATCCAATGTTAAAAAACCTGCGCCCTTACGGAAATATGATTGCAGCCATTGCAACAGTGGTCAGCTGCGATATTGCCTTCGGTCTCACCTATCAGTTGCTGCCGTTAATCTTGCATGCACAAGGCGTTCCAGCTTGGATGATCGGTGTCAATGCCGCCATGGGGCCATTGGGCTTACTTTTGGCCGGCCCCTTTTTGCCAGTTTGGATTCACAAATTTGGAGCCAAGCGACTGGTCTTTACGGCCATCATAACAATAATTTTGGTCTTACTAGGGTTTGCCCTGCATCTGCCTTTCATGTTCTGGTTTCCACTGCGCTTTTGCTTAGGCGTGGCGATTGGAATGTTGTTCACGGTAAGTGAAGTTTGGATCATCAATGCATCAAACGATAGCAATCGTGGACTCGTTATGGGGCTTTACACATCAGCACTTTCAATCAGCTTTGCCGTCGGCCCATTGATTGTGCCTTACACCGGAATAGATGGTTGGATGCCTTGGGGCATTGGCATGTGTTGCGTGGCCTTAGCTGCCCTCCCGTTGATGACTGTAAATGTGAGCGGCGACAGCACTGATAAGCCCCACGGCTTTATTGAAGCTTTTCGCAGAGCCCCCATTCTTTATGCTGCTATCGCTACGGCAGCGATTTTTGATAACATCATCATTTCATTTTACACCATCTATGGCATGGGCCGTGGCTTAAGTTTGGGCGATACCAGCGAGATGTTGGGCCTTGCGATCATCAGTGGTTCATTGTTATTTTTTCCGCTTGGCATATTAGGAGATAAATTTGGCCGCAGCCGCGTCGTCATGATTTGCGTTGGCTTCACAGTCCTCAACGCTGCATTGCTTACAGTGTTGATCACAACGCCATTTGCATTGGCCCATTCGATCATTCTCATAACAGCAGCTTTCGGTATTTATGTCTTAAGTCTTGCCATTGTTGGAGACGTGTTCAAAGGGCCCGACGTTGTAGCAGGCTCTGCCGGCGTTGCTGCCATGTGGGGCTTTGGCGGATTAGTAGGCCCGCCCGCAGCTGGCGTTGCAATTGATGCTTTTGGTTTTAACGCCATGCCCGTAACCATCATGGTGCTTTATGCGTTTCTGTTTGCCGCACTTATGTTAAATGGCGGCAAACTTGCGCGCCAAACTGAGACCGATGTATCATGACAATAGACACCTCCCCCCTTCTTACCATTCGTGATTTTCTGCGTTATGCAATGACACGCTTCCGGGTCGCTGGCTTGGCGCACGGCCACGGCGCCACCAATGCGCTTGATGAAGCGGCGTTTATCATTCTTGAATCACTGAAGCTTCCCGTCGATGATATAAATCCATGGCTTGACGCAAGACTGCTTGAGTCCGAAAAAGCCTTGCTCACAAAACTCATCGACGACCGCGTCACAACACGCAAACCCGCTGCATACTTATTGAAGCGCACCTACATGCACGGTGTTCCATTTTATGTTGATGAGCGCGTGATCGTGCCGCGCTCCTACATTGGCGAAATGTTGGTGAAAGGCTTGTTTGACGAAGCGGGTTTGGGCTTTGATTTGAAGCCAGAAAACGTGTCTTCAGTGCTCGACCTTTGCACTGGCTCTGGATGCCTTGCAATTTTAGCAGCACAAGTTTTTCATAATGCCAAAATCAGTGCTGCCGATCTCTCAAGCGATGCTTTGGAAGTGGCCCGTATCAATCTGAAAGAACATGATTTAGTTGATCAAATATCGCTGCACCAAGGCAACCTTTTCGAATCCGTCAAAGATCAAAAATTCGATCTCATCATCACCAATCCACCCTATGTGGCCAAAGCCGAAGTTGAAGCTTTCCCGCCGGAATATGCCTATGAACCGATGATGGCGCATCTCGGCGGTGAAGATGGTTTTGAATTGGTGCGCGAGATTATCAAACAGGCCCCAAAACATCTCAACAAGGGCGGCGGTCTTCTTTGTGAAATTGGTATCGGTCGTGAGATATTAGAAGCTGAATTTCCGAAACTTAGTTTCTTCTGGCTCGACTCAGAAGAGTCTGAAGGTGAAGTTTTCTTCCTTAAGTTTTAAGGCCTGAAACTTTCTTAAAATTTTCATACATCGCCCGTGTATTGCGCGACATCTCTGGCATGAGAGGATAGCACTGGGCCTTTAACTTATCATAGCCACCCGAGCCCAACTCGCGCTCCAACACATCCTTGTATCCGGGCAATGAAGACCACGTCGCCACTGTCTGCGGACTGAACTCACAATGGAACTGCGTGCTCAATGCGTGATTATCAATCGCCAAAGATTGCACTTGAGCCAGAGACGAAGACGCTAAAATTTTCGCCCCCTGTGGTGCCCGCTTCACTTCAGCATGATGCCATTGCATCACCGTTTGAGTTTCGGGCAAACCATCAAAAAACGGATGCCCCCTTCCCTCATCAGAAAGAGAAACTTCGTGCACTCCCACTTCTTGTTTATCAGCAGGTGCCACTTCACCGCCCAGAGCTGTGGCCAAAAGCTGGTGCCCCAAACAAACCCCAAGATAAGGCTTTGCCTTGTCCCACACCCATTCGCGAATAGCCGCTTTCTCCTCGGCCAAATAAGGAAACTGCTCTTCCTGCCACGTGTCCTGCGCTCCGCCCAACACAAACATCAAATCATAATTTGCAAATGACGGAATAGCTTGCCCCTCAAACAACCGCACCAAATCCGGAATGATCCCGTCTTCGGCGAAATAATCCAAGAACCGCCCCGGATGATCAAAGTCCATATGTTGAAGAACTAAAGCTCGTTTCATAGGAGTTGCAGATTGATCGCCTGTGGGCCGCGCCCCCGCGTATCATTTTCCGTCGCATAGGAAATCAACATGCCTTCATCCAGATAGGGAACACCGGCCCGTTGCACCGCTGAAACATGCACAAAAACATCGCGTTCTCCACTATCAGGTGTCACAAATCCAAAACCTCGATCTTTGTCGAAGAATTTAACTTTCCCGCTAAAGCGTTTATCCGGTGGAATGGCGTTCATGTATTCAGTTAGCGCGACAAGCAGTGAAAAATCAACTGGCGCTATTCATGCGGCCCAAAACGGCATCCAACTTCTTTAACAAGGATGGGTCGCGCTTTTCTGGCGCGGTCATAATTGCAAATTCCAACGCCCGGTCGGCCCCCACATTGCAAGGCGTATGTTCACGCGGCATATCCTTCGCCAGCCGCAGCACAAAGCGTTTGGCCAGCTCAACATTAGCTTTCATCACTTGAACGACCTGCGCCACATCCACAGCATCATGGTGTGGATGCCAAGCGTCAAAATCCGTGACCATTGCTATATTTGCGTAACAAATTTCAGCCTCGCGGGCCAGCTTGGCTTCAGGCATCGCCGTCATGCCAATTAAACTCGCACCCCAAGATCGGTGCAATTCGGACTCAGCCAAAGTTGAAAACTGCGGGCCTTCCATCACAACCAGAGTTCCACCGCGCTGATATGCGATGGCTTCGTTAATCAGCGCCTTTTCTGCTGCATCCAATAAATGCGGCGAAACGGGCTGGCCAAATGGCACATGCCCCACGCATCCCGTGCCAAAGAACGAATTTTCACGCTTGAAAGTTTTATCAATAAACTGATCAACTAAAACAAAAGTTCCGGGCGGCAGCTCTGCTTTTAATGAGCCAACTGCCGAAAGCGAAACCAAATCCGTAACCCCTGCCCGCTTCAGGCAATCAATATTGGCACGGTAGTTAATCGTGCTGGGCGAATAAACATGCCCTCGGCCATGACGCGGCAAGAACACCACAGGGAGCCCATCAATCTCACCAATGCGCAGTTGATCAGACGCTTCACCCCATGGGCTAGAGACGCGCTCCCAGCGCGCAGTCTCCATCGGCACATCATAGACGCCAGAACCACCAATAATCCCGAGAACTGTTTTCATCACGCCACTCCGAAAAGATGGCTGATCAGGCCGCAAAAACGTCTGCTTCGTCAATTACTTCTTCAATTTCATAACAATCACGACCTTTGGCCTTCGCCCGGTACAAAAGCTGGTCTGCAAAGCGAATGAGGGCTGTGACCGCACAGTCCTTGGGATCAACAACAATTCCCATGCTCATAGTGACTTTGATTTGAATGCCATGATAATCAAGCGCTCGCATGCGCAGTTGAGTGCCCAATGCTGCCATCAGCAATGTCACCTGCTGTGGCGCGACGATCGGCATGTAAATGGCAAATTCTTCGCCACCCAACCGCCCCACAAAGCCCGCTGACCCAACCACGCTGACCATTGCATTGGCCATAAATTTCAGTGCTGCATCACCCGCATCATGTCCATAGGTATCATTAACCTTTTTGAAGTGATCAGCATCAAGCAAAATCAACACGCCACCTTTTGCACGGCTATCATTGACGGACTGCAGAAAATTGGTCCTGCTCAGCAAGCCAGTCATCGGATCAAAACGTATGAGATTGTCTAGTTTCGCAATGGTCTGGCTCAAAAGTCTGACAAGGTAGAGCGCAAAAACCGAAATTGGAAATGCAATGAAAAGCGGAATGGCCCCAGCGATAACGAGAATGGGAAGTTTGGCAGACATAGGAAATTGCCACAAGGCCAACGAGACAACGACAAGCGGAACGGCAACCGCAAGTGCTGTAATCAGCGCGCTGAAAACAAAAACATCCTTCCATTGTCTAACGCGCAGTCGCATCCCGAACTCCTCACATCGTCGTAAACACGACTGCTTTCATTCTCAAGAACGGGATAACTAAAATTGAAACAAAAAAGTCCGGATTGCTCCGGGCTTTCGATATTCCTTCGCGGCAAGTTTAATGTGCCACGTCTTTCCAAACTTTCTTCTTCACAAAATACATAAGCCCTGCCAGCACTGCCAAATAAATCAATACTTGTAGGCCAGTTTGCTTGCGCTCTTCCATTTTAGGTTCTGCTGTCCAAGACAAAAATGCGGCCACGTCCTTTGCCATGTCATCAGCAGTATTTGGCGCACCGTCATCATACTGCACCAAGCCATCCGCCAATGGAGCAGGCATTGAAATCCAATGGCCAGATTGGAAGTAAGGATTATAGTATTTGCCTTCCGGCTTTTCTTTGGCCATCTCTGCGCTAGGCTCTTGGTATCCAGTCAGCAACGAATAAACATATTGCGGGCCGCCAATGCCGTTCCACAACTGATTGAATGTGCCGTGCCATCCTTCGCGCGCTTTGGTGATCAAGCTAAGATCCGGCGGAACAGCACCATTGGCCGCCGCTGCTGCTTCTGGATTGGGATAGGGTGATGGAAAGCGATCTGAAGGCAATCCTGCTCGTTCTGCCATTTCACCTTTGGTGTCTGGGCCATCCATAACTTTGAACGTAGCAGCAAGCGCCTTCACCTGCTCCTCCGTAAAACCAGGGCCGCCCCTATCGGCCAAGTTACGAAAAGACATCAACTTCATTGAATGGCAATTCGAGCAAACTTCTTTGTAAACCTTGTAACCGCGTTGCAGTTGTGCGCGGTCAAACTTACCGAATGGTCCTTCAAATGAGAAGTTGATGCCCTTGGCTGGCAAAACGCCTTCTTCAGCCAAAGCCACACCGCCAAACAAGGCAGAACTGGCGATCAGGAGTGTTGCAATTTTTTTCATAATATTCTCCCGGTCACTCAGCAGGCGCCAGCATGGGTTTTCTCTTTGCCAACACATCATCAGAAATTGATGCAGGCATTGGATTTGGCGTTTCCAACAATCCGAGCAACGGCAATATTACCAAGAAATGCGCGAAATAATAGATCGTCAAAATTTGACCCCAAATCACGTAGGAACCCTCAGGAGGCTTCGAACCAATAAATCCAAGCGCCACGCATACGATTGCGAAAACAATAAAAAATCCTTTGAAAATTGGACGGTAATTGCCAGAGCGCACCTTCGAGGTGTCAAGCCATGGCAAAGCCAACAAAATCAAAATTGAAGAGAACATCGCAATCACACCAAACAACTTGTCAGGCACGGCACGCAAAATCGCGTAGAACGGCAAGTAATACCATTCAGGCTTAATATGCGCAGGTGTGGCCAGCGGATTAGCTGGAACATAGTTCACAGCATCACCCATGTAGTTCGGGCCATAGAAGACGAATAGAGCATAGAACATGAGGAACACAACGATCGCTAGGCCATCCTTCATTGTATAATAAGGATGGAACGGAACGGTGTCTTGAGGCCCCTTAATGTTAATGCCGGTAGGATTTGTATTACCCGGAACATGAAGTGCCCAAATATGTAGTGCTACCAAACCCGCCAAAACGAATGGCAACAGATAATGCAGTGAGAAGAATCGGTTCAGCGTTGGGTTATCAACTGAATAGCCGCCCCACAACCAAGTGGTAACGGAGTCACCAACGAACGGAATGGCCGAGAACAGGTTCGTAATAACCTTAGCACCCCAAAAGCTCATTTGGCCCCACGGCAAGACATAGCCCATGAAAGCTGTGGCCATCATCACCAGATAAATGATCACACCGATCATCCACAACACTTCGCGTGGCGCTTTATATGATCCATAATACATGCCACGGAACATATGGATGTAAACGGCAATAAAGAACATCGACGCACCATTCATATGCATATAGCGCAGCAACCAGCCATAGTTGACATCGCGCATGATGTGTTCAACTGAATTGAACGCCATATCAACATGCGGCGTGTAATGCATGACCAACACGATACCGGTGATGATTTGCACAATCAGCATCACAGCCAAAATGCCGCCGAAGGTATAAAAATAATTCAGGTTCTTTGGTGTCGGAAAATCCAACATGTGGTCTTTGGCAAATGCCACAATCGGCAAGCGCTCATGAAACCATTTTCCAACAGATGAAGTAGGTTGATATTTTGAAGGTCCGCTCATGGTATATTCCCGAAATTAGCCGACAACGATTTTTGTGTCTGAAAGATATTTGTAAGGTGGCACCGCCAAATTTTCTGGTGCTGGGCCTTTGCGAATACGGCCCGCCGTATCATATTGCGATCCATGACATGGGCAGAACCAACCGCCCGTCTTGGTGGAGCCTTCAACGACTGCAAATTCCTTCAGCGGGCTGCTGCCATCAGGCACACAACCAAGATGGGTGCAAACGCCCATCATCACCAAAAACTGCTCTTTGCCGCCCACAACACGGTTTTCATCAGTTGCTTCGCTCGCACTTTTCGAATTCAGATTGCGCGAAATAGGATCTTTCAAATCTGTCAAAGCAACGGCTTTGGCAGCTTTAATTTCTTTTGCCGTGCGGTGACGCACAATGAGAGGATTACCACGCCACTTCAGCGTCACTTCTTGCCCCTCAGCAACAGAAGCTAAATCCACCTCTATTGTCGCCAGTGCCAGCACGGCAGCATCGGGGTTCATTTGGTTGATAAATGGCCAAGCAACCAGTGCTCCGCCTACTGCTGCGACGGAACCAGTGGCAACCATCAAAAAATCGCGCCGATTTACATTTGCATCAACTGCTGTGGACACTTTTAAAATCCTTCGTCTCAAAAAAGCTCATGACCAAACACGGCCAACCCGCCAATAATGCCGCTTTTTTGACACCGCGCGACGCATAAGTCTAGCCATAGGATGTCGCAGATGAACAGCTTCTATCACCCCGCCCAAAAACCCTTTAAAACGAGGGAATCATGATCGAAATCGCACTTTTTCAGCCCGATATAGCACCCAATGCGGCCACAATAGCCAGGCTATGTGCTTGTTTTGGCTTAAAACTGACAATCATCGAACCAGCTGGCTTTGTTTTCACTGATTCTAGCTTCAGGCGAGCCGGCATGGACTATCTGAAAGATGTGGTCTTGGAGAGAGCTTCGTCGTGGGAAGACTTCCAACAAAAAACAAAATCGCAAAGGATCGTTTTACTTTCAACCAAAGCCAGCCAAACGCATGTCAGTTTCAAATTTGAGAAAGACGATATTCTGTTATTGGGCCGCGAAAGTGCTGGCGTTCCCGATCATGTCCACGAAACAGTTCAAAACCGAATTCGCATCCCGATGCAACCGGGCATGCGCTCCCTGAACATAGCAATCGCCGCAGGCCTCGTGACGGGTGAAGCTTTACGGCAATTGAACGGCTATGCCTATTGAGCGACCCGCACCTGCGCGAGCGAAGATGCAATTGTATCGAACGCCGCCGTTAAAGCTGCATCGTCTGCTGCAGCGTAGGCCTGAGACGGAGACGAAGCGCATGCAGCCAACAATGCGACCGACGAAGGCTTGGTCACTTTAAAGCCCACAGTGTAAACACTAATACCTTGCGCTTTGATGTTGTCACAAAGCTCGGCCGTTTTTGCATCGGCGGCGGCAGCATCATTTCCGTCGTGTCGCGGATAATTCGCAGACAAAGTGTTATCGCCGTCTGTCATCAGCACCATAGATTTTGTGCCTTTGAGAACAGTCATTTGCGCCTTGGTTTTTGCGCCAGTGATAGGCTCATCAGAATCCAACATATTCCAACCCCAAAGTAATCCAGCTGGAATATAGGTTTCTCCCGTTGCGACCATCGCATCGATTTGGCCGGCAAGCGTCGCTTTACTGCTCGTCAAGTCAGTATAGGGCGACGCGCAACTCACATCCATAATTCCCGGATACTTATTGCCCAACCCATCAATTTTTGTATCGAGTCCGTTATTGCGCGATCCCACACAACCATTCCAAGTGCTAGAAGGAAAATAAGAAACCATGACTGGTGTGCCTTGGTTCACATCACAATCATTGCTCTGCCAAACCGCAGGAACACCGTCGTTCATATAAGGATGATCAGTAAGGTGACAATTTGAATAAACCGCATTCGGATAAGTAGCATAAGTTTGAGCCACAGTTGAAACTGAGTCCGGTGGCACATCAATCCAGCTCTTATTGCGATTGCCAAGACCAACATTTACATAATTCGAAAATGGTACAATGCCAATTTTAACATAAGCGCCAGTAGGCGCATTCGTCATTATCGTATTGACCAAGCTCTTGGCAGAAACTTTCAGCGCTGCAAGACGGCCTTCACTGTTCATCGAAGCCGTATTATCCAAAACCAAAGCAAGCTCCAAAGCACTGCTGCCCTGCTCAACTTCAGCATAAGCGTCAATATCGAGTGTGGAATAACCAGCCAAGCCCATGAAGGACGTGCTCATCTTGCCCTTAACTTTAACAAAGAAGTTTCCAGTCGCAGCAACAGTACCGTAAGTCACATCCCCATTGTTGTATTTAACTGCGTCGTCAGCACCGTTACTTATCAAATATTTTTTGATCAGCTTATTCATCTGCACAGCGTTCGTAATTTTCGAAGTGCCACCAGCCAGTGCAGCGGCATCAACAGAAGCTTGCAACTCGGTTTTAGAACTATTGGCTTTTACCATGTCGATGGCGGCTCCAGCAGCCAACATAAGCGGCACAAGTGACAAAGCTAGAGTTATCGGCAAACTGCCTTTAGCATCACGAATGAACGATTTGAGCGCCATCTTCAAACTCCTAAACTCCAAAACGAAATATCTGCAATCTGAGATAGACTTCCGGAATTAAATTTCTTTGACGAAATTTGGTTAAGGCCCCTGTAATTCATACTATCAATTTGTCTTAAGTTTTGTTTCAATACCACCTATGACGAATATCTAAAAATTGTTGAGATCATAAAATTGCAACCAACAGAAATAAATACCATAGGTTCAAAAGCCAAAACTTGGTTTGAAAATCTGCGCGATCAGATTGTGCTTGAACTCGAAAAGCTTGAAGATGAATGCACCGCCGAAGCCCCTGCTGGTCGTTTCGTCAGAACGCCGTGGACCCGTGCCAATAACGAAGGCGGCGGCGTAATGTCGATGCTGCATGGTCGTTTGTTTGAAAAAGCCGGCGTGCACTGTTCAACAGTGCACGGCGAATTTTCGCCTGAATTTAGAAAGCAAATGCCCGGTGCTGATGTTGATCCGCGCTTTTGGGCTTCTGGCATTTCATTGATCGCCCATCCGCGCAATCCAAATATCCCAGCAGTTCATATGAATACGCGGTTTGTGGTGACGACGAAATCTTGGTTCGGTGGTGGCGCAGATTTGACGCCCCTGCTCAATCGTCGTCGCACCCAGGAAGACCCTGACTCACTCGCATTTCATACGGCGATGAAATCAGCCTGTGATTCCCATGTCGTTGCCGATTATCCGAAATATAAAAAATGGTGTGAAGATTATTTTTACCTGCCCCATCGCAACGAACCACGCGGCATTGGCGGTATATTTTTTGACAATTTAAACAGCGGCAATTTGGAAACCGATTTTGCGTTTGTTCGCGAAGTTGGCACGGCTTTCAAAAACATTTATCCGCAAATCGCTCGCGCCAATATGAATAAACCATGGACAGAAGCTGACCGCGAAGAACAACTTATTCGCCGAGGCCGCTATGTCGAATTCAATTTGCTTTATGATCGCGGAACAATTTTCGGATTAAAAACCGGCGGCAATGTCGAAAGCATCCTCTCCTCATTTCCCCCAGAAGTAAGATGGCCGTAGCATCGTCCCTTAGACTGATGCGAAAGGAAAAATACTATGGATTTACGCAACGGATTCGATATTAAACGCTATATCAGAAACATTCCGGATTATCCCAAACCCGGCATCATGTTCCGCGACATCACAACGCTGCTTTCCAACATGCACGGCTTTCGCGCCGCCGTCGATGAACTGGCGTGGCCGTTTCTGCATGGTCAGTTTGATTATGTCGCTGGCATTGAAGCACGCGGCTTTATTCTGGGTGGTGCTGTCGCGCATACGCTGGGCCGTGGCTTCATCCCCATCCGTAAAAAAGGCAAACTGCCCGCCCGGGTCATTGGCCAAGAATACACATTGGAATATGGTGTCGATACAATCGAGATTCATGCCGACGCTATTAACAAGGGCGACAAAATTCTTCTGATCGATGATCTCATCGCAACCGGCGGCACCGCCGGAGCTGCAATCGACCTGATCCATAAAACTGGCGGCGAGGTTATCTCTGCTGCCTTCGTGATAGACCTGCCAGATTTAGGTGGTGCCGATAAATTGCGTGCCAAGGGTGTTAAGGTTCATACTTTGGTTGGGTATGGAGGGCATTAACTTCGTCCTCTCCCGCGTGCGGGAGAGGAAAGGGGCCCGTTGCAGAGCAATGGGATAGGTGAGGGACAAGCTGCAAACACCGCCCCTCATCTATCCCATTTTGCATAAAGCAAAATGGGCCCCTTTCTTCTCCCGTTTCACGGGAGAAGACGTTTACGTATTAAACCTGAAATGCATCACATCGCCGTCGGCAACAACATATTCTTTGCCTTCGAAGCGAAACTTGCCTGCGAGCTTTGATCCGGGTTCGCCTTTGCCCGCCACGTAATCATCATAAGCGATCGTCTCAGAGCGGATGAAGCCTTTCTAAAAATCGGCGTGGATCAGGCCTGCGGCGGAATTACTGCGTTGTGCAAACCGAATGTCGTAAACGCTGTTCTATACTTTCCCTGTTGAGATTAAAAAGCAAATCAGGCGCTGCCACAATTTTTTCGGCAACTGAGATAGCGTTTTCAAGTTGAGCATCGGTGAGAAAACGCACTGCCGGTCGCTTCACCACAGTGTGCCAAGGCCTGCCCAAACTGGCGTCCAAGCAAATCCGCATGAAGCAATGGTTTTGCGAAACGGGCCATTTTTGCTCATGCGCCATGCCCACAAGAATTTCATTCGTAAGCTTCAACCACCGCTCAACTAAAATGTCCCTGCGCGTGGGCAAGCTGTCGTCAAACGGCAACCTCATGGGGCGCAACTCTTCACAAGACGCGGATAAGGTGTCGCGATAACGCAATGCGCGGCTATGCCATCTCGTTCATTTTGGTGGGCGTCGCTATGAGGTCGCATGATGTTCAGCACCCATTTCAATAACCACATTAGTCGTCTGTTCGCACTCATAAAAGGTGCCTTTTCGCCGCCGCCGGGGCGCATGCGCATCGCGCTGGCACTCGCGATGGGCCTTCTCTGCCACGTCATTTTTGCAGCCGCTGTTCTCAGCATGGTGGCCGCAATGTTTTTTGGAATGAGCCGCAGTTTTGGCACAGTTCCTCGGCCTTATTCAATTTTCGCAAATGCCGCATTGCTCATTCAATTTCCGCTGGGGCATTCTTTGTTGCTCACATCGCGGGGCCGCAAGGTTCTTGCGAACATTGTGCCCGGCGGTTACGGCGCAACACTTTCAACCACAACTTATGCCATAATAGCTTCACTGCAATTGCTGGCCCTTTTTGTGTGGTGGACGCCTTCTGGCATCGTGCTGTGGCAGGCACAGGGGCTGGCTTTTGGGTTGATCTGCACAAGCTATGCGGTCGCGTGGTTGCTGCTTGCAAAAGCCAGTTTTGATGCAGGCCTAGAGGTACAATCAGGAGGGCTTGGTTGGCTGTCGCTATTACAAAACCTGAAACCCGTTTTCCCAGATATGCCTGAGGGTGGGCTATTTCGTCTCATCCGCCAACCCATCTACGTGGCGTTTGCGTTTACGCTGTGGACGGTGCCGGTTTGGACGTCCGATCAGCTAGCACTGGCCATTGGATACACGGCCTACTGCTTGCTGGCGCCCAAAATGAAAGAGCATCGTTTCAAGCACTATTATGGCGCGCGCTTTGCCAAATACAAATCGCAAGTGCCCTATGTCGTGCCGAAATTGAGATTTTGGAGAAAGAATTAATGGTTGTTCTCGCACTTCTTGCATCATCAATATTGTTCGGCGGCATGGTGGTATATTCCTTTGGATTTGCGCCTTTAGTGCTTTCAGCCTTGCCAATGGATGTTGCGGGCCGCCTGTTGCGTTTTGCATTTCCACACTATTATGTGTTTATCATCGCAACAGCGGCAATCGCCACGCTCATCCTGCTGCCGTATGATCTGGTCAGCGCCGGGCTTATGGCGGCCACCGCTGGTGTTGCGCTTTTCGCGAGGCAAATTCTGATGCCCATGATCAATTTTTTCCGCGACCGAAATGAAAATCGAAATTTCAATCGTGCACACTTGCTGTCAATCTCACTCAACATGACGCAGCTCTGCTCAGTCGCCACAGTGTTGATCCGTTTGAGTTAGGATCGAAATTTATTTCGTAAAAATCAGATCAAGTATTAAACCGGAAATGCATCACATCGCCGTCTGCCACCACATATTCTTTACCTTCCAAGCGGAACTTGCCAGCGAGCTTTGATCCCGCTTCGCCCTTGCCTGCAACATAATCATCATAGGCAATGGTTTCGGAGCGGATAAAGCCTTTTTCGAAATCGGTGTGGATCACGCCTGCGGCGGCGGGCGCTTTGGTGCCTTGGGTGATGGTCCAGGCGCGGGCTTCTTTGGGGCCGACTGTGAAATAGGTGAACAGGCCCAGCAATTCATAACCAGCGCGGATCACGCGGTTGAGGCCAGGTTCGGCCAAACCAACGGCATCAAGAAAATCCTTCTGGTCGGCTTGTGCCATGATGGCGATTTCGCTTTCGATCTTGGCCGAAACCACAACCGCCACATTTCCTTCTTTTTTAGCGAAGGCTTTCACGCGTTCTGAAAATTCATTGCCTTTGTCAGCAGCGGCTTCTTCAACATTGCACACATAAAGCACTGGCTTTGACGACAACAATCCGAGGCCTGCAAAAATCTTCTCTTCGTCAGCTGTGCGTTTCACCAAACGTGCCGGTGTGCCTTCGCGCAGCAACACCAAAGCGCGCATCATGAGTTCGGCCAATTCTTTTTGGTCTTTGTCGCCTTGCTTGCCTTTTTTCTCGGCAGCAGGTTGGCGCTTTTCCAGCGCATCCAAATCCGCCAGCATCAATTCAGTTTCAATGGTTTCAATATCAGCCAAGGGATCAATCTTGCCCGACACATGGGTAATGTCGCCGTCTTCAAAGCAACGCACAACATGGGCGATTGCATCAGTCTCGCGGATGTTGGCGAGGAACTGATTGCCCAAGCCTTCACCCTTGGAAGCGCCTTTGACCAAGCCTGCAATATCAACAAAGGTCAAACGCGTCGGGATGATCTGAGCGCTGCTGGCGATGGCGGCAAGAATATCGAGGCGCGGGTCAGGCACGCCCACGTCGCCCACATTTGGCTCGATGGTGCAGAAGGGATAATTGGCCGCCTGCGCCGCTGATGTTTGCGTGAGCGCATTAAACAGTGTTGATTTTCCAACATTCGGCAAACCAACAATCCCACATTTAAAACCCATGACTATTCCTTTTTATCAAACACAGCCAAATGAACGTGGCTTTGAAATTTCGCTTCTTGGCCTTCAACCAACATCGCGGCGTTATCGGCTACGGCATCCAACAATGCAACCAGCCAATCTCTATCTTGGCGATCAAAATCGCCTAGCACATGTGGTGTTACAAACCGCGCATCACCGGGATGACCGATGCCCAATCGCACACGTTTGAAATCAGCGGTGATGTGCTGGGTGATCGAACGAATACCATTATGGCCCGCCGCACCACCACCCAACTTTACACGCACTTTGCCCGGTTCCAAATCCAGCTCATCGTAAAAAACGAACACATTGGAAAGTGGAATATCGTGAAAGCGCACGGCATCACCGACGCTGCGACCAGACTCGTTCATGAAAGTTTGTGGTTTCAACACCAGAACTTTCTCACCAGCCAAAGTGCCTTCAGACAATTCGCCTTGAAACTTTTTACGCCATGGCGAAAAAGAATGACGGCGGACAATCACATCCGCCGCCATGAAACCAATATTATGCCGATTAGAGGAGTATTTCGTTCCGGGATTGCCCAAGCCTACAAAGAGAAACATTGGGCAACCCCGAAATTGTTACTTCTTCTTCGCAGCAGGTGCAGCAGCCTTAGCAGCAGGCGCACCCTTAGCAGCAGGCGCACCCTTAGCAGGAGCCGCAGCACCTTTGGCAGGAGCAGCGCCCTTAGCTGGAGCAGCCTTTGGATCAGCCGGAGCTTTTTGGTTGGTTGCAGGCACATCAGCCGAAACAGCACCCTCAGCAGCCACTTCTTCCTTAGCCTGAGCCGAGAGCGCGCAGAGTGTAACGTCATCGCGAACAGCCGATGTTACACGGTCTGGCAATTTGATGTCTGACAAATGGATTGACGACATCACCGCCATGCCCGTGAGATCAACAATGATTTCATCAGGTATGAAGTCAGCTGGGCAATAAAGGCTGACGGAGTGTGATACAATATTCAGAACACCACCAGCTTTAATACCAGGTGATGCTTCTTGGTTTTTGAAATGCACAGGCACATTCACCGCAATCTTTGAATCCTTGCCGAGACGCAGGAAGTCAATGTGGGTGATGCGGTCTTTCACGGGTTCAAACTGGATGTCGCGCGGAATGGCGCGCACAGTTTTGCCGCCAATTTCAACGTCAACCAAAGTCGACATGAAACGGCCGGTTTGAACATGGGGTTCGATTTCCTTGTAGGACATCGAAATGATTTGAGGTTCTTGCTTGTCACCATAGACGACGCCGGGAACAAGTCCCTCACGACGTACAGCTCGAGCGGCCCCCTTACCGGCCCCGCCACGAACAGTGGCTTTCACGTTTACGATTTTAGACATAGGTATTCTCCAATTAAAATAAACTTCCAGCCTTCCTCCAGGGGTGAACGACGCTGAATGTGCGGGGGCTATAGGGGAATTGGGGTGGGATGGCAAGTTTGGGTGGCAGAGGCTCAGGTAAACAAGATTTATAGCTGTATATAGGATTTATAGCTTGACAAAGGACTTTGAGTGCCTTATATCGGAGTGAGAAAGGAGATTTGATATGTTGATTGTTCTGATAATCGCACTTTGTGCCGTTTCTTTGGCGGCACCAGCTTTTGCAACCTTTAACCGCACGGCGCAGATGGCTTTTTGTGGCGCAATTTTGCTGACGCCAAGCATCGCCCTTGCGGCAAACAATACCACGATTATTGGCAATGCCAAAGTCGATGGTTTCAAAATAGGAATGACCAAAGCGCAGATTGATCTGACGCGAAAAGACGTGAAATATGGCGAAGACGTTAATGGTGGCGGTGAATGCATTCTGGCCGAGGTCAAAAATAAGCCGATCACTTTGATGTTAGAAAAAGGTGTGCTCACACGCATCTATTTCTACGACCAAACTTATGCCACCTCGAAAAAAATCCACGTTGGGAGTTCTGAGAAACAAGCCCTCGCTGCATATGGTAAAGCGCTCACAGTGGAAGGCCACAAATATGTTGAAACCGGCCATTACCTGACGCTGCAAAGCAAACAAGGCATCGCCACTCGGTTCGAGACTGATGGTAAAGTCATCACCAGCTTGAGCATTGGAACGAAAGACGCGATTGAATTGGTGGAAGGATGTTTGTGAGGCGCGATCAACTTGACCTAACTTCGTTTGACACCAAACATGCTGTCGTTGGCTTTTTTGACGAACAGATTGGTGAGCGCATCAAGCACGATGTCATACGTAAACTGTGGTTTTATTTCTTCAAATTTGCATGAGGCGAGCACTTGCTCAACGATGAATTTGGGTTGGAAATATGCAAGCGGCGCGTTGTTTGCTCTGATGGCCTGCAGAACTTGCGCAAAGATCGAGTCAGTCAACAACAAGCCAGATTTGCGCGCCATGCCTTCAAACACCTTTCTATAAACCTCCTCAGATGGTTCGAGCGTTTCAAGCTTGTAGGCAATACGGCGCTGGAAAGCCGGATCCATCAAATCATCGGGATGAAGATTGGTTGAGAAGATAACGATTTCATCAAATGGAAGCCTGACACTTTTTCCGGTGTGCAGTGTTAGGTAATCGACCTTGCTGTTCAACGGAACAATCCAACGATTCAAAATGTCTTCAGGCTTAGCACGTTGGCGGCCAAAGTCATCGATAAGGAAAGTGCCGTTCAACGCTTTGATGTGGAGCGGCGCTTCATAATATTTGGCGACGCTGTTGTATTTCAAATCCAGCATTTCGATGGTCAACTCACCACCGGTGATGACCATGGGGCGGTAGCAGGCAACCCACCGCGTATCAACGCGCGCACGCCTGAGACCTGAACCACCCGCTGATTCAGCCGCTTCGGCCACTTTCTGATGCACAGTTGGATCATAGACTTTCATGATCTCGCCGTCGATGTCAACGCAGTAAGGCACGTAGATTACGTTTTGGAAAATCTTGCCGACAATCTCGGCGACAGTGGTCTTGCCATTGCCAGCAGGCCCATAAATCAAAATAGCATTGCCGGAATTGACAGCTGGGCCGAGGCGGCTGACGAAGCGATCGGTCATGACCAGACCTTTGAAGGCTTCGTCTAATTGTTGGCGCGTGACATGTTCGTTTGTGACGCGTTGATTTTCGATCCGCTCTTGATAGTCTTTAAGGGAAACCGGCGCTGGCCCAAAATATTGACAGCGCTTGATGGCATCATCGGCCCAGTCTCGTCCAGCCCTGGTCAAAGTCAAACGTTGCTCACCCATTGAACTGCCTGAAGATGACGTTGCAAGCGCTTCTACAAATTTCCGTTCTTTGGCATCCACCAGCAATTGACCGACAATACTGCTAGGTAATTTCATGGACTCACAAATTTGCGAGGCCGTTTCTAAGCTTTCCGAATACATGCCCTTGATTGCAAGTTCGAGCAGCGAAGCAGGATCAACGCCCATTTCCGAAATGGTAGCTGGCGCTTGCGGCGCTTCGCTCAAAACTTTTTCGATTTGTTCGTGGGTTAAAATCCCAAGTGCGACAATACTGTCGCCAAGGCGACCGCCATTTGCAGCTTGATGATCTGCAGCCCTGTTAATATCCGCAGCAGTGGCCAGACCTTTGGCCATCAAGATGTTACCAATTTTCATTATTAACCCCAAACTGTGGCACAAGCGTCCGCCTCGTGCACAGATGAGCAATGAACTGGAATCAGTTATTTGTTGGTTAATAGGATTGGTAGATTATCAAAATCAGCCGCGTTTTTTCGGCTAAATGATTAAGATAAGTCGTTTGCAGATCACGCGAAGCCCGGAAAGAAATCAGTTTTGATCCGTCTGTGCCCTACACCCAACTGTTTCAACACTTTCTCAAACTTGGTCACCATCACACGCGGCCCTGAGATGTAAAACGTGCGTTCCTTATAGTCCGGCAGCTCGCGGGTGATAAGATCAGCATCAATGAAGCCATGATGCATATTTGTGTTAGCGGGGGTTCCTTCGGCAACGGCATAAATTGTGCGCAGGCCCACCTCGCGCTCGGCTTTGTCGAACACATCTGCATAAGCAATTTCTTCGGCTTTGTTGTTTCCGTAAAACATAACTGCATCTCGCCTCTGCTCGGTTAAAATCATTTCCTGAATCATGCTGCGAAATGGCGTTATGCCGATGCCACCAGCGAGGAAGGCCAGTTTTTCGGTGGTGTCGTGAGGCAACGTGAATTCGCCCGCAAGCTGTGAAGCATAAACCACATCACCGGGCTTCATCGCCAACATAGTTTGTTTGTAGGCACTTGGGCTTGGATAAAACTTGACGCCCAAACGCACTTTATCTTCGCTAGGTGCAGAGGCAATTGTAAAGGCGCGGCGATTTCCGCGAATATCAGGCGAGCGCACATTCATCGTCCAATCAAAATATTGTCCGGCCGTAAACGTCACAGGATGATTGCTGGCAAAGACATAATCATAGCAGCCCAGAGCTTTCTTCTCGATGCGCTCCAACGTCAACTTGAAGCGATGTTTCGGACTGACCAACCACGCGAACACATTGCCGACAAGGAAAGCCAGCTCGGGCGAGAAATAGAACTCGCCAAAATGAATGGACGGGCTGGAAAGTGCACCGACAATAGCGCCAAATCCAAGGCTTGGAATGAGTGATGCTGGCGCGGTTAGTGGTTCTGTTAGCATTGCGAAACCAGCAAACAGCAATGGTGAATAGATCAACGATTGGGTGAAAGCTTCAGCATACATATCTGGTGTGGTTGCAAGGACTGTGATTGCCAGATTGGCCAGCAGATAAACGCCGAACATTTCAAAGCGCTGGACTTTGCGCAGGATGAGAAGGCCGCCGATCACTACAATCGGCATCATCTGCAAATTGCCACCCACCCACCATGTGGCTGGTTGGTCTAAAATAAATGATGAAGCCACAACACCAATGGCCACCGGATTGAAGATGTGTTTGCGGTAAACTGCTAAAACAAACTTTGAAGCAATTGCGACAAAAGAGGCAAGAGCTAAACCTTCCACACCAAGCATATCAGTGGCCATCACAGGAGGCATGATCAAAGCCACGATGAAGGCCGTGATATAAATTGACTCAGTATTTGCTGGCACCTTCATTGCCCACGCGATTACTTTGTTCGAGATCCAGCACACGAGCGTTATGAATACCGTCGAGAACGCCAAAGCGGTTGGATCATGGGGCACGAGTTGAAAAAAACCGAGACCGAACGCAGTCAACAACAAGGCGGAAACATAATAGAGGACCAGTCGGTACATGGTGGTGTGGTTTAAATATCCATCAACAATATTCAGCATGATAAAACATATGCTCCAAAACCGGTTGTCTGTGTGGCGATGCCCTGCCGGTTGACCATGTAGGCCTCGAAACCCGGCATATTTTCAATGAAGTAAATCCCCTGCTCGCCCATAGCGAAAGCCGCGGTGGCAAACCGATCAGCTTCCAGAATATCAGGGCCTATGACCGATAGACTGACGATCGACTCA
The DNA here is from genome assembly GCA_043744395.1 of Aestuariivirga sp. Taxonomy (GTDB): domain Bacteria; phylum Pseudomonadota; class Alphaproteobacteria; order Rhizobiales; family Aestuariivirgaceae; genus Aestuariivirga. The sequence goes on along the minus strand of JAYTUV010000140.1, from coordinate 20,754 downwards.
AGGGATTTGTTCGGTGCATGTGGATTATAAATGTGTTGTCCACGCACATAAGACCCGGAAGTGGCCATGCCTTTATTTTGCAACCCAATAATCTTGATAATGTCTCTGCTGTTGAACGGGCTTTGAATGCCGACGCGCCAAATTTGGCCTTCGGCGTTCAAACCCTCAGCCTGAATGTCTCCGCCTGCTTCAACATAAAAATCTTTAAAGCCCTCTTGTTTGATCAGACGGGCAGCATTGCGAATGGCCCAGCCTTTTACGATTCCTGAAGGATCAAGCGAGCCATCGGGCTTTCTAATTTCAAAAAACCCTTGTGTTTGCTCCCGCGTAATCGCGGCCCAACGCAAAACCTCTTTCATCTCAGAGCTCAAATTTGCGGGTAACACCTCGCCACGGTTGAATGCACATATTTCACTATCAGCTTTGTAGGTGCTGAAGCGGGCATCAACTTGGTTGAGATAATCAAAAACTGAATTGATCGTGGCTGCATTTGGCGCATCCACAATCTCCACGGTAATCGGCATACCCATCAAAATTCGAGTGTCGCGCACTTCTATTTGCCTGATTGCACCAAGGCATCACGCAATGATTTGATATAGGCACGGCTGGTCAACGTTGCGCCGCCAATAATATTAACTTTAGAATTTTGTACAGCCACCACTTCTTGCAACAAATATGGCAAAGCTTGGCGATTGATCAAACGGCTGGTGCCGCTGTGGTTTGGAAACTTTAACGCGCTGACATTGGTGATGGAACCATTTTTGATCGTCGCTTGAACTTGCACCGTGCCGTAATAGGCATCATAAGTTCCGCCAATAAAAGTGCCGTCATGCAATGCGACAGTCTGAAGATTTACGTCTGGTAAAACTTGAGGATCACTAACGGCAGGAACTGACGCCGCATGCGAAACTGACATCAGCGCTGCTGAAGCTAGAAAAAACGCAATCAGACGAGATAGAATGTTCATAAAAATCCTCATGAGTTAAAATTAATGAGGTCTCTTTTGCCGAACTTCACATGACAACACCCTGACGGGCAATGTTGCCAAAGCTTAATTCTTGATTTTATAACCCGTGCGGAAAATCCATGCCACTGCCACAAGGCACAGCCCCAGAAACACAAACGTCATGGCTAAGCTTACACCCACGCTCACATCCGAGATTTCATAGAAGCTCCAGCGGAAGCCACTGATCAAATAGACCACGGGATTAAATAGCGATATTTTTTGCCAGATCGGTGGAAGCACGCTGATGGAATAAAAACTGCCGCCCAAAAATGTGAGTGGTGTGATGATGAGCAGTGGGATGATTTGGAGTTTTTCAAAACCATCAGCCCACACACCGATGATGAAGCCGAACAAACTGAAGGTGACCGCTGTGAGAACTAAAAACAGCAACATCCAAAATGGGTGGGCGATATGAATGGGCACAATGAAAGCGGCAGTTGCCAATATGATCAATCCAAGCACAATCGATTTGGTAGCGGCGGCACCCACATAACCCAGCACCATTTCAAAATGGGAAATGGGAGCGGATAACAATTCAAAAATCGTTCCGACAAAGCGCGGAAAATAAATCCCAAAACTGGCGTTGGAAATGCTCTGAGTTAACAGCGATAACATGATGAGGCCGGGCACAATGAACGATCCATAGGCCACGCCATCAATTTCGCTGACCCTGCTGCCCATGGCTGCACCGAACACCACAAAATAAAGCACAGTTGAGATGACGGGTGAGATGATGCTTTGAAAAACGGTGCGCAGAGCGCGCGCCATTTCAAATTTGTAGATTGCGGAGACGGCGTGAAAATTCATTTTTGCACCAGATCTACGAAGATATCTTCGAGAGAGCTTTGAGTGGTTTGTAAATCGCTGATTTCGATTTTGGCGGCGCGCACATCATCCATCAATCCTGCTATGCCAGATTTATCTGCACGCGTGTCGTAAGTGAAGGTGAGCGATTTACCGTCTTCTGACAGCAATAATTTGTGCGGCTTTAGTTTTAGGGGAATGGCTTTCAATGGCTTTGCCAGTTGTAGCGTCAATTTTTTCTGACCTAGCTTGTGAAGCAAAGTGGCCTTGTCTTCCACCAGCATCATCTCGCCCTTATTGATCACGCCAATGCGGTCGGCCATTTCTTCGGCTTCGTCGATGTAATGCGTAGTGAGAATGATGGTGACACCAGAGTCGCGCAATTCACGCACCACTTGCCACATGTCTTTGCGGAGAGAAACATCAACGCCTGCTGTTGGTTCATCCAAAAATAATATGCGCGGTTCATGCGCCAAGGCCTTGCCGATCAAAACGCGCCGCTTCATGCCGCCCGACAGGCGCATAATTTTTTCGTCTTTCTTATCCCACAACGAAAGTTGTTTGAGAACTTTCTCAATGTGGGCAGGGTTAGCAGGCAATCCAAAAAGCCCACGGCTGAAACTGAGCGTGGCCCACGGGGTTTCAAAAGCATCTGTCGTTAGCTCTTGCGGCACAAGACCAATCATCGAACGTGCAGCTTTATAAGCGTTCACATTGTCATGACCATCAACGACCACAGAGCCTGAACTCTTATTCACGATGCCGCAAATAATGCTGATTAAAGTTGTTTTGCCAGCACCGTTTGGCCCCAACAGACCAAAAATCTCGCCGCGCTTGATTTCAAGATTGATGTTCTTGAGGGCCGAAAAACCAGTTTTATAGGTCTTGGAAAGGTTAGAAATTTGAATGATCGGTTGCATGAAGCATCGCCATACCAGTATTTTCTATTCAAACAAACTGGAAACCGAATCTTCGCGACTGGTGCGGCCAATGGCTTCGCCAATCAATGATGCGATGGGAATAACGCGGATATTACGTGCAACGCGAACAGCTTCTGTTGGCTGGATTGAATCTGTGATCACCAGGTTTTTCAACTTCGAAGACGTGATGCGCGAAACGGCACCACCGGACAAAACACCGTGGGTGATATAGGCTGTCACATCTTTTGCACCTTGGGCCAACAAAGCTTCAGCGGCATTGCACAGCGTTCCACCTGAATCGACGATATCGTCGATCAAAATGCAAGACTTGCCCTGCACCTCACCGATGATGTTCATGACTTCAGACTCGCCTGCGCGTTCGCGGCGCTTATCGACGATGGCCAGCGGCGTATCCAAACGCTTGGCTAAAGCGCGGGCACGCACCACGCCGCCGATATCAGGAGAGACCACAACTGTATTGCTGACATCACCATGTTGCTTAATATCACGCACAAAAACCGGACCAGAGAAAAGATTGTCGGTTGGAATGTCGAAGAAGCCTTGAATTTGGCCTGCATGAAGATCGATCGTCAAAACGCGATCGGCACCAGCATGGGTGATCAAGTTTGAAACTAACTTTGCTGAGATGGGTGTGCGGGGGCCCGGCTTGCGGTCTTGCCTTGCATAGCCAAAATAGGGGATCACCGCAGTGATGCGTCTGGCCGAAGCACGACGAAGAGCGTCAGTGATAATCAGAAGCTCCATCAAATGGTCGTTTGTTGGAAAGGATGTGGACTGGATGATAAACATATCCTGCCCGCGCACGCTTTCTTGAATCTCAACGAACACTTCCATGTCGTTGAACCGTTTCACCACCGCTTTTGTCATCGGTAGATTAAGGTAAGAGCAAATCGCCTCTGCCAGGGGTCTGTTGCTGTTCCCTGAAACGATTTTCATCATCTGGTGTGAGTCCCTTACGTGCCTACTAGGGGCGCTGTATATCAATGCTTTAGCCTTTGCGCAAATGTCGCAATGGCCTTGTGCATAATGGGGTTAACGATATTTCTCGATCAGCTTGAAAATACCTTCTGCTGCCCCTTGCGCAGCAAAGCCCGCATTTTCGCCCCAGCCCACATTCAGCGATCCATCTGGCACAGCATTGTCTTGCTTCACATTGCCAAGATTTTTGCCAGCAGGTGTTGAAACCATCCAAACCAAATGCACCATTTGTTTGCCTGCCAAAGCGGGATCAACCGCAACTTTCCCTTGGATAGAAAGTGCGTCTTTGCGGGGAGCGGCCAAAACTTGCCAGCCAGCCTCTTTCAAAACTCTGCGCATGGCACTGGTCAGCTCTCCATTGCCTTTTGCGTTGCCGCCGACAACTGGTAACACGGCCACGGCTTTGATTTCCACACTGCCCGGTTTTGCAACGGCGGTTTGTTTTGGCGGCTCAGGTATTGTTGGTTGAATAACAGGAGTGGCGACTGGCGGCGATGCAATAGCTTGCGGCCCGTTCAGTGTTTCAAGATCAACATCATTCTCCGCCCCCGGCCCTGCTTTTACGTAAGCTTCCCAAGGCGGGGTAACGAGCGCATCTTGCGTGACTGAAATTGGCGCCTCTTTGGACAGCGGCAAGTTGGAAGTGCAGGCTGTGAGAAGCAAAACAGCAAGCAGATGCAAATTCCGAAGCTTCATTTCTGCAGAACAATCGTCGAAATCAAACGACCATAATCAGCTTCATGATGATGTGTGGTGCGGCGATAGCTGAAAAAACGCTGCACGTCTGAATAGGTGCAGAGTGCAGTGTCGTGCACTTCGCCGATGTTAAACGCCTTCATGCGTTCAACTAAATAAGCTGGCAAATCAAACATATAATGATCTTGTTTGACAGATGGCTTGAAGTATTTTTTATGCTGGGCACTCTGTTCAAGAAAGGATTTTGGAAATTCTGGGCCAACTTCATAAGCTGCTTGCGAAATCGTTGGGCCCAGAACTGCGACTATGTTTTGACGCGATGCCCCAAGACTTTCCATGGCTTCAACAGTTTGATCTGTAACGCCCGAAAGTGCACCTTTCCAACCTGCATGGCAGGCGCCAACCACACCCGCTTTTGCATCGCAAAACAACACAGGCCCACAGTCCGCAGTGAGAGTGCCGAGCGCTAGTCCGCGTTTGTTTGTGACCAAACCATCAACCTTTGGCCGCTCCGCCAATGGTGCATCAACTATCAAAACATCATTGCCATGCACTTGGTAAGCCGACACCAGATGCGTATGCGCAACACCTAAGTCATCGGCCACCTTGGCGCGGTTTTTGGTGACCAAAGCAATGTCATCCCCTGAACCCAAACCACAATTCAACGACGAAAAAATGCCAGACGAATAGCCTCCCTCGCGGGTAAAAAATCCGTGGGTGATGCCGCTTCGTTGCAAATGGTCCGAAGTAATCATGTGCCCTCGAACGGGTAAATGGGTTGGCGATTCGAGTGCGCAACAGCCATCACCTTAAACAAATTTCCCATCTGCGCCGATTCTGCAATTCGCGCTGATGCCGCAACAAAATCAAGTTTGGCTTGGCCATCAAGTTTTGCAGAAAGCTTGGACGTTCGCATTTCCAATCCCATCGCATTTAAAAACTGGCCTTGCGTCAACATGGGCAACAGCTCGGCCCCGCCTGCAATGAAACCTTTAGCCAAAGCTTCAAAATCAACATGTGCTGTCACATCAGCTTCGCCGGGCGCTTCAAGCACCGACACAAACTTGTGCTGGCGCAACGCTTGCAGCGTGTCACCCGCTGCCGATTTCAAATGGCCATAGTCAATGACAAGGGCCACGCCGCCATGCTTGGCGATATGTGCGCCCAAGTCTTCCGATACAGCAAAAGATACCGGAGAGGATTCATAGATACCCTCGTCGCCCTCTCGCGCCAAAGCCGGAACCAAACCCAATTTCAATTTGCCCTCTCCAAAACCAACGCGCCGTTCAAACCAGCGGCCCCCACGATTTTCAAACTGCTGAATTGGCAAAGCATCAAAAAATTCATTGGCAATAATGAGGCAAGGCATTTGGGGAAGTGTTCCGACATGATCATGCCAAACGACTTCTCCCAATTTATCACGCTGAATTTGGCGCAACACCGGGCTGGTTTCGATCAAATGCACTTGGGCCGCAGAAGCAAACGCGGGCATTGATTTGGCCACGCGCAGAATATCCGCCATCAAAGTGCCCCGGCCCGGCCCTAACTCAACCAATGCAAAAGGTGAAGGTGAGCCAAGCGATACCCAGGTGTTGATCAGCCAAACGCCGATGAGTTCCCCAAAAACTTGGGATATTTCAGGAGCGGTCGTAAAATCACCCGATGCACCAAAAGGATCGCGCGTCATATAATAGCCATGCACCGGATGGCCCAAACACAGCGCCATATAACGGTCCAATGGCATTGGTCCTTCGGCTTCAATCATCGCCGCGATTAGGTTTTCCAACTTGGTCATGTGCGGCGCGAACGGATCAAAAGCCAAATGCCAACAAGTACCATGGGGAATGAAAGCAACATGCCCATCGTGATTAAGCCAAACAGATAGCCCAGTTGCGGATCGGGAACGCGGTAATACTCAACGAGAATTCGCGACAGCCCGTAACCCAACGAGAAAATGCCGGACGCCCTACCGGGGTGCGCAAGCGCTTTGTATTTATGCGTTCCAATGCGCACGGCGATGAACAGAAACAAACCTTCAAGAATGGCCTCATAAAGCTGCGATGGATGACGACCAAAACTCTCACCCGGAAAAATCACCGCCCAAGGCACATCCGTGGCGCGGCCAAAAAGCTCTGCATTGATAAAGTTTGCAACGCGTACAAAACCAAGTGCTGGCGGCACCGCGGCAGCACCCATATCCAACATGCGGTCTAACCCCATGCCAATTTTGCGACCATAAAAATAACACGCAAACACCACGCCCATGAACCCGCCATGAAAACTCATGCCGCCATCCCAGACTTTGAAAACATCCAAAGGTGCAGCCAAAAATTTCATCGGGTTATAAAACATAACATAACCAAGACGCCCTCCACCGACGACGCCAAGAAAAAACCAGATAAACATATTGTCAATCTGAAGGGCGTTCATCGTCGGTTGCAATCGGCCCCAGAGTGCTGAATTCGCCACCAGTTGCTTCATATACCACGTGGCAAACAACAACCCCGCCACATAGCCAAGCCCATACCATTTGACGACAAAGGAGCCATATTCAATGGCATTCGGGCTGATATGGGGAAATGGAATGGCAGCGAGCATAATGTTTTTCTGCATCATTAAGCATTGAATCGCAAGACGCAGAATGATCTTGAAACCACGGCACAGAATGCTTAGCTATCACTCAACAAAGGAACCCGCATCATGAACACGCCAAACTCTTCCCGCTTTTTTGACGAACTCGCCAAGCTCATGACCAGTGCTACCGGCGCGGCGCAGGGTGTGCGCAAGGAAGTGGATAGTTTAGTGCAAACCCAAGTGGAGCGTGTTCTCAATAATCTTAATGTGGTGAAGCGCGAAGAATTTGATGTGGTGCGCGACATGGCCGAAAAGGCCCGATTAGAAAATGATCGGTTATCGACTCGCATTGCGGCCCTCGAAGCAAAGCTGGCTTCCAAAGACTAAATCCACCCAATCAAAATTGTGTGGAAGAATCAGTGGTGACGTTGAAGCGTCACATGCTCTCGTTCACATTGGCCTCAGGAGTTCCGATGATTCGACGGAACAATGAGGAAGAATGAATGCCGGCTTTGGAGCCTTATCACCACACCAACCCGCTTGACCGCGTGGAACGCTTGGCAGAAAGCCGCGCGTGGAGCGTTGACCGCACCAACGATCATGAAGTTGTGATGCAAGTGGCCGGAGGTTGGGCCGATCTTAATTTATCATTCACGTGGCGCGATGATTTAGAGTCTCTGCATTTTGCTTGCGTGCTTGATTTGCGTGTTCCGCCAAAGCGCAAGGATGAAGTGGCCAAACTTCTGGCAATTATCAATTCGCAAATGATCCACGGTCATTTTGACCTCTGGGCCGATGGCTCAATTGTTTATCGTTATGCATTGTTGCTGTCGGGCGGAGCAGAAGCCAATGATTCACAATGCGAAGGCGTTATCCGCATTGGTGTTGAGGCCTCGCAACGTTATTACCCTGCTATTCAGTTCGTTGTCTGGGCTGGACATTCCGCTGAAGATGCGCTGCAATCTGCTTTGTTAGAAACAATGGGCGAAGCATGAGTATTCAATTAAAAGGCACACTTGTTTTGGCCGGTTGCGGCAAGATGGGTGGCGCAATGCTAGAAGGCTGGCTGAAGGGCGGCGCAGACCCAAAAAAGATTGTGGCGATTGATCCAGCGCCCCCGCCTGAAGTGCTGGCTGTATTGGCTAACCATGGCATTCGCCTTAGTCCACCCATCGATTCAATTGTGGATGTTGAAGTTGTGGTCATTGCCGTTAAGCCGCAAGTGATGGAAGATGTGTTGCCAAATCTTGTGCCGCTCAAATCATCAAAGCCGCTCATTCTGTCTGTGGCTGCCGGTAAAACCATCGCAACTTTTGCAAAATATTTCGGAAGTGATGCAGCCATCATCCGCACCATTCCTAACACGCCGGCCGCGATCGGCCGTGGCATAACGGCCATGTCGCCCAACGCCAATGTTTCAGAAGGGCAAATGGAATTGGCCAACGCGCTTTTGTCATCCACTGGTGAAGTGGTGACAGTTGAAAATGAAAGCATGATTGACTTGGTGACCGCCGTTTCAGGCTCCGGCCCCGCTTACGTGTTTTATTTGACCGAGTGCTTGGCCAATGCGGGTGAAAAAATTGGCCTGCCCCCTGCCCTTGCCATGCAATTGGCAAGGGCGACTGTGGCCGGCTCTGGCGAGTTGATGCGCCAAACGGGGATTGACGCTGCAACATTGCGCCAAAATGTAACCTCTCCAAAAGGCACCACTTACGCCGCGTTACAAGTGCTGATGGCAGATGACGGCATGAAGCCGCTCTTTGAAAAAGCGATCAAAGCGGCGGCAGATCGCAGCAAGGAATTGGCCAGTTGAGCTTACCAATCACCTTCGATGATTTCGAAAAAGTCGATATTCGCATTGGCACCATTATTGGTGTCGAACCATTTCCCGAAGCGCGCAAACCAGCCTTCAAATTGAAGATCGATTTTGGCTCAACTATCGGCATCAAAAAATCATCAGCGCAGATAACCAAGCATTACACTATGGAACAACTGATCGGCCACCAAGTTGCTGCTGTTGTCAATTTTCCACCGCGCCAGATTGGGCCGTTTATGTCGGAAGTTCTCACTCTCGGTTTCCCCGACGACGCAGGCGGCGTTGTGCTCATCGGCCCCAGCATGGCGGTGCCAAATGGTGGGAAGTTGTTCTGACATCAAAAACCGTTAGGATCTTAACATGCGATCGATCACCACAATTGCCGAACTTGAAACCATATACGACCAAAAGCCAGTTCTGGCTTCCACCGCCAAAGAAATTGATTATCTCATTCCAATGTATCAAAATCTGATTGAGCTTTCACCATTCGTGGCGCTGGCAACAATTGGTGAAGGGGGCTTAGATTGCAGCCCGCGCGGCGATAATCAAGGTTTCGTTCGCGTGCTTGATCCAAAAACCTTAGCGATGCCTGATCGTCGCGGTAACAACCGCATCGATAGTCTGCGCAATATCGTGGCAGACCCGCGCGTGGCATTATTGTTTTTCATTCCCGGCAGCGGCACAACATTTCGTGTAAATGGCAAAGCTTACCTGACAACTGATCCTGAGCTTTGCCAATCATTCGCTGTTGAAGGCAATCTGCCCAGGTCTGTGATCATCATAAATATTGAAGCGGCTTATACCCAATGTGCCCGCGCTATTTTGCGCAGCAATCTTTGGGATTCAACAAAACACGTTTCCAAAGAAGCTGTGCCGACCATCGGTGAAATGCTCGAAGCTGTGACCCAAGGAAAAATCAATGCTGAAGAATACAACAGCAATTGGCCTGCCCGCGCCAAAACATCCATGTGGTGAAATCATATCGGAATTCTGATTGCTGCGCGAAGCCCGCCCATCTTGCTGTCATGCAATTGAATATCACCGCCATGGGCCAGTGCAATATCAAGTGCAATCGCCAAACCTAATCCTGATCCCGTTTGATCAAGATTGCGCGATTTATCCAAGCGTACAAAGGGCCTAAATGCATCATCGCGCAAATGTTCTGGGATGCCCGGCCCATTGTCATCGACATAAAGCCAAAGCCGCTCATCGCGTACTTCACCCGAAATCTCAACCAGATTGCCATGACGAACAGCGTTGCTGATAAGATTACCAAGCAACCGTCGAAATGCATTGGGTTTTAATGGCATAGAGATGAGAGGCACTGCCTTTAAAATAATATTAGATCCATCGCGTGCAAAATTTCCAACTACGGCATGCACAGTATCATGCACGTTTACCAATGAAATCTTCTCGCCACCATCGCCACGCACAAACGCCATATAATCTTCCAGCATGTGCTGCATCTCGGCCACATCTTCTTGCAAGGGTTTGGTGCGCGCATTTTCTCCCAGAACTGCCAAACCGAGTTTAAACCGTGTGAGGATCGTTCTAAGATCATGACTAACACCCGCCAACATGGTTGTGCGTTGATCAACATGGCGCGCAATGCGCCGTTTCATATCTATAAAGGCTTCACCAGCAAGCCTCACTTCAGTAGCGCCTTGCGGGTGAAATGCTTCTGTATCACGCCCCTTGCCAAAGGCCTGCGCAGCCCGCGTGAGGTCAAGAATCGGGTTAATCTGATTGCGCAAGAAAATGACGGCAATCGAAAGAAGTGTAGAGGTTGAAGCCAGCATAAAAATGACTAGCAGAGGCGCACCCACCACGCGGCCGCGGTCAGTATTCACGCGAGCTTGGAAAACCAAATCTTTTTCAACCTCAACGCTGATTTGCACCTTGCCATTTGCTGTTGCACTCTCGACCGAATACTTATGCTTCAAGTCGCTGTTCAAATATTGCTGCAAACGTTTGTCGAGAGCAGAAATTTCTGGTTTGAAATCTCCAGACAATTCCTTGGTCCGGGCATAATCAAAATCCATTTGAAGTTGATTAACTGCCGTCTTCTTTATATTTTGCAAGGCAGCATCAGACTTATCCGAGTGTTCGTATGAATTGATCAGCAAGCCAATTTCATTTGAAAGAGTGTGGGCAAGCACCAATGTTTCATTGTCCCAATATCGAACTAAAATAAAACCAGCCACAATAAGTTGAAGCAAAATCACCGGAACAATCAAAATGGCCATTGCGCGACGATAAAGACCGGCCGGCGCATAACGCTCGAGCACCACGTTGAACCGGTCATAAAGCGTTGGTTTGGGTTTCAACACCATGATCAAATTTGATCCACAAACAATGCATAGCCAGCACCTCGCAGCGTTTGCAGATATTTGGGGTTAGCGGGATCACTTTCAATCTTTTGGCGCAGACGGTTGATTTGCACATCAACACTGCGTTGGTTTTCCTCAGCACCACCCATTGCCAATTGCAGACGGCTGAAGGCTTCGCCCGGCTTTTGCGACAAGAGACGCAAAATATCGCGCTCGCGTGAAGTGAGTTTGATTGCCTTCCCATCGCGCAAACATTCGCCGAGCTTCACATCAAAAACACATTCGCCAAATTTAATAGTCTTCTGAGCAGATGTCTTGGGTGTTGACCTTCGCAGCAATGATTGCAAACGCAATAGCAATTCTTGTGGCTCAAATGGCTTAGCCAAATAATCATCACTGCCTAATGAAAGTCCAGTAATGCGGTCGCGCGTTTCCGACAATGCTGAAAGCATTAACACGGGCACATCTAATTTTTTTTCACGCAAAGCTTTGACCAAACTAAGCCCGCTTTCGCCCGGCATCATGACATCAAGAACCAGCACATCAAAAGACAGCCCCGCCATGTGCCGCCTTGCTTCCTCACCAGATGCAGCCAGTGAAACCCGGTAGCCATGATCCTGCAAGTATGATTTCAGCAATTCACGAATGCGCCGATCATCGTCAACAACGAGAATATGCACAGCATCACTCATGAGAATTTTCAATCCACCGTTTTGCGGCATCTTGATTTTCAGGATTGATCAAATGAAACAACAGGCCTCGCAAATCAAGTTTTGGTTCAGTTTGAATTTCCTGCGAAGCACGCCTAAAACGCGCGATTTGCGGCGCCATTAATTTTTGGCGGAGCATTTCTCCCGATGACGTTAAATGCAGCAGCCGCTGCCGCCGATCCTGCTCGCCCTCCTTTTGAAAAATAAAGCCTTTATCTATCAATTCTTTCAAAACGCGCGCTAAGCTCTGCTTTGTGATTTGTAAAATATCCAGCAGACTGGCAACCGTCATGCCCGGGTCGCGCCCGACGAAATGCAACACACGGTGATGAGCTCGGCCAAAACCTAAGCCCTCCAGGACATGGTCAGGATCAGCCACAAAATCACGATATGCGAAGAACAAAAGCTCGACCAAAGCAACAGCTTCTGTATCGTTTAATCCATGATTTAAATTTATGTCAGCCATATTGACATATATTCCAGTTCTGTTAGCGTTATCGATGTTCTAGCAATCATGCCGTGCAATGCAAAACAGTTTAGGAGATTTCCATGTCTATCATCCCATTTGACCAACGCGACGGCCATATTTGGATGAATGGCAAGGTCATTCCTTGGAAAGATGCACATGTGCATGTGTTAACCCATGGCCTCCATTATGGTTCATCGGTGTTTGAAGGCGAACGCGCCTACAATGGCAAAATCTTCAAAACGAAGGAACACACAGAGCGCCTCCGTAAATCCGCACAGATCATGGATTTTGATTTGCCCTTCACCGATGAAGAAATCATTGCTGCCAAGGACGAAGTTGTTCGCATCAGCGGCGGCGGCGACCAATATGTGCGTCCTGTTGCGTTTCGTGGCTCCGAAATGATGGCAGTATCCGCCCAGAATAATACGATCCATGTGGCCATCGCGACATGGGCTTGGCCGTCTATGTTTGACCCAGAAACCAAAATGAAGGGCATTAAATTAGACATAGCAGAATATCGCCGCCCTGATCCAATGTGTGCACCAGTCCATGCCAAAGCAGCGGGCCTTTACATGATCTGTACGATCTCTAAACATAAGGCCGAGAAAAAAGGCTATGCCGATGCTATGATGTTGGATTGGCAAGGCCGTGTGGCCGAATGCACGGGTGCAAACATCTTCTTTATTAAAGATGGCGCCATCCACACGCCGATTGCTGATTGCTTCCTTAACGGACTAACCCGCCAAACTGTTATCGCGATTGCCAAAGCGCAAGGCATGGAAGTGATCGAAACCCGCATCATGCCGGAAGAGCTGACCACATTCAACGAATGCTTCATCGTGGGCTCGGCCGCAGAGGTAACGCCCGTTGCCGAAATTGGCCCCTATAAATTCAAACCCGGCAACATGAGCCGCAGCTTGATGGATGCTTATTCGAGTGCGGTACGGGTCTAATTTCTTGCCCGCTTGTGTATTTGGTGCCCTATGACGAAACGACCCAAGAAGCGGACGACTGTTATCAATGACCGGCAAGTGATTACGTTAGGTCACGAGTATGAGTTTTGGGCTGATCTCTATCACCGTGCCATGACAGTTGGCATTTGGCCATTCTTGCTCAGCTGTTTAGCTCTGTTCTTGATCAACAATATGGTATTCGCCATATTGTTCTCGCTTGAGCCAACATCAATTGCCAACGTTCCAGAGCCACGCCTGCTATATCTCTTTTTCTTTTCAATCGAAAATTTTACCACCGTCGGCTTTGGCGACATGCACCCCCAAAGCATTTATGGCCACACCATCGCCAGCACTGAAGGCTTTGCCTCTCTGTTACAAACGGCGGCCCTCACCGGTCTGATATTTGCAAAGTTTTCGCAACCCCGCGCACGATTTAGATTTGCGGCGAACCCTGTGGTTTCAAACCATGAAGGCAAACCCACACTGATGATCAGGGTTGCCAATAGCAGGCAAAATTTTGTATCAGATGCCACAGCAGAACTCTGGATTTTGCGTTTGGAGACCAGCAAAGAAGGTGAAAGATTTCGAAAGTTCCATCAATTGCCATTAACCCGAAACCAAAATCCAACATTTGTTTTGAGTTGGACTTTGTTCCACACAATTTCAAAAGATAGTCTGCTCTATGGTCTGAACCTCGAAGATCTAGAAAAACAACAAGCGCAATTTATCCTAACGATCAAAGGCACCGACGCAAACTCCTCGCAAGAACTCCGCGCTCGCAAAAACTATGGATTTTCTGACATTATTTGGAATAGTAAGTATAGAGATATTCTAACGCCGAATGAAAAGGGCGGAATTATTCTCGATTATCAAAAATTCGATATGACGGAAGAGGTTGCTAAATAGAACGGTTGGCAAAGAACTTGAATCGAAGGCATACATTGAACCTGCTTGGAGCCATACTGCTTCTGCCCAGACTTGTGCAACAAGTAGATGCTAAAGAACCATTCCCCGTCTTTGCATCTGACTCGGACCAAGTCGACTATAAATTCCGTAAACGTGAAGTTGATTACCAAACTTCCGAGCCATCAGGCACCATCGTTGTCGATACCAAACACAAATATCTATATTTCACTTTGGGCAATAACCGCGCCATTCGCTATGGCATCGGGGTGGGCCGCGAGGGTGCATTATGGGCGGGCGGTGCTACCATCAAGCGCAAGGCCGAATGGCCAACCTGGCATCCAACCCCAGAAATGCTGGCGATTCACGAAAACTATAAGCAATGGATTGATGGCATGCCCGGCGGGCCAGATAATCCACTCGGTGCCCGCGCACTGTATCTTATTCAAGACGGCGGCATTGATCAGAGTTTCCGCATTCATGGCACACCCGCCCCTTCAACCATCGGCCAAGCCACCACATCGGGTTGCTTCCGGATGCTAAATACTGATGTGATTGATCTTTACAACCGCGTCGAAATTGGAACCCGCGTCGTCGTACCCGAAAAGAGTTCCAACACGTCTATTGGGCTTTTTGGAAATTGATCTAGAAGCCAAGACATGAAAGAGACTGACCTCTATCCCGCCGTAAAGCGCTTGTTTGAATCTCAGGGCTTTGAAGTAAAGGCCGAAATCAAATCTTGTGATGTGATGGCAGTTCGGGGCAAAGAGCCACCGGTCATCGTCGAACTCAAAAATGGCTTGACGCTACAACTGATCTATCAAGCCATAGATCGCCTTAGCATCACCGATCTGGTATATATCGCTGTCGCAAAACCAAAACGTACTGTGCCATTGGAAGCGCAAAAGCTATGCAAGCGATTAGGTTTGGGCCTGTTAGTCGTTTCAAAATCCGGAAGCGTCGATATTTTGGCTGAACCCGTGCCCTACGCTCCTCGGCCCAACAAAAATCGTAAGACCGCCTTGTTGAAGGAATTTCACAAACGCAAAGGCGACCCTAATATTGGCGGAAGTACGAAAACCAAATTGATGACGGCATATAAGCAGGATGCGCTGCGGTGTTTAAACCATTTGAACACCAACGGCCCTACCAAAATATCAGACTTGAAAAAATCTACCCAAGTTGATCGCGCGGCCACTATTCTGCGAGCTGACTATTATGGCTGGTTCACGAAAGAAGCTCGTGGAATCTATGGCATTACTGATTTAGGGCGCAGTGCCCTGTCGCTATTTGCCAAGGAAATTGCATCGCTTTAAATTTTCTAAACTTCATATAGCCATCTGATACTTTTGGCGCTAAAAAATCCGAAACTTGCAATATCGGAACTCAAATGATCAAATCACTCGATGCCAAGCTCGCACGCATTCATGCCGGAAAATACAACCCGAAAGACTTCATCATTGCTGATGCAAAAGATGGAGACATGGGCTTTGGCGTTACTGCTCCAGGCCCTGTTCGTGGCAGCGATAAGCTCAAAACCAAAGCGCAATATCTTGAAGCCATGACCGCGATGACCAAGTCTGGTCTCGTTGATATTATGCTGATGTCAGCTTCATCTGCCGAAGTCCTGCACGAGAAAAAACTCTTCACCAAAAGCAAAGTCACACCTGCTGTTCGCCTCAACGACACCACAGATATTTGGACGCAGCGCGGGCAGAATTACAAAGCCGATTTCTCACAACCCTTCCGCACTGCGCGGCCTGAAAAAGTAAAACGCATTTCCGATCTCGGGCTATATTCAGTGACTTTCAGCAATGATGTGGACGCTGATTTGTGGTCGCTAGAAAACTATCGCCAGTTCCGCGAAGAAGCGACCAAGGCAAAGATGCGTCATTTCTTCGAAGTTTTTAATCCCGCCATGGATATTGGATTAAGCACCGCCGAACTTGGCCACTATATCAACGACTCCATCGTTCGCTGCTTGGCCGGGGTTATGAGCGCTGAACAACCACTCTTCCTCAAGATGCAATATAACGGCGCTGCCGCAATGGAAGAGCTTGCAAGCTATGATCCACAGTGCTTGGTCGTCGGCATTCTGGGTGGTGCAAAGGGTACGACGCGTGATACGTTTGAATTGATTAGTCAGGCTGAAAAATATGGCGCACGCGTGGCTTTGTTTGGTCGCAAGATCAATTTCGCTGAAGCGCCACTGGAATTGGTGCGTTTGATGCGCGCCGTAATCGAACGCAATGTTTCGCCGGGCGAAGCCGTTAAAATGTATCACGGATACATGATTAAAAACAAAATTCACTGTGATCGTGAAGTCGCCGAAGACATGGAAATCACTGATCCAGTTCTAAAGGGCTGATGTGACACGCAGCGGAATCCTATGTGGCGGTGCTTGGTGTATTGACCGTAACATCAGCATCAACCATTGGCCGCAGGAAGAAACCGTATCAACCATGTTGTCCGAACGGCATCATGGTGGCTGCCCCGGGCACAACATGTCGGTCAGTCTCAAGAAATTAGGTGCGCCGTTTCCAGTTTTTGCAATTGGCCTGATTGGTGATGATGTGCACGGTGAACACTTAACCCGTATTTGCGACGATCATGGCATTGGGCGTTCAGCCCTCGTAAAACGTGCAGACGTTTCAACATCATTCACCTTTGTGATGAACGCCAAAGACACGGGCAAGCGCACTTTCTTTTATTCACCCGGCTCACACGCAGCGCAAACACCAGATGACTTTGATTTCACTGGATCTACGGCGCGCATCGTTCATCTGGGACTACCTGGCATTCATGAAAAACTTGATGCCCCTTGGCAGAGCGAGGCCTCAGGTTGGGTAGCAGTCCTCAAAAAGGCCCGCGCTGCTGGACTCAAATCAAACATCGAACTTGTGTCAGTGGAACCTGAAAAAATCCGTGCCGCCGCCCTGCCCTTACTGCCCTATCTCGATACATTGATCATCAATGACTATGAAGCGGGCGCACTGGCAAACATCGAAACCGTAGGCAATGGCATCACTGACGCGAACGCCTGTCGGAAAGCTGCTGAAGTTTTGATGGAGCGCAGCAATGTTTCTCTCGCTGCAATCCATTTTCCGCACGGCGGCATTGTGATGAAGCGCAATGGGGAGATTGCCGAACACACCTCGGTCAACATTCCAAAATCAGAAATCATCGGCACCAATGGCGCTGGAGATGCTTTCGCCGCAGGCATTCTCTTCGGCCACCACGAAAACTGGCCGATCCCACAATCCCTGAAACTAGCCCACGCCAGCGCCGCCACCAGCATGAGACACGAATCGACCACAGGGTCGATTGAAAATTGGCAGGAGTGTTTAAGGTTGGCGAACGCTTGGGGTTGGCGCGGGTGAAGGCCCTATAGTGATCGCCCCGCAATTTCTAAGCATTTGCTCTGACTCATACATTTATCAAGAGTATCAGCAAGTTTTTTACTTTTCATGCCATCGATTTCCAAATCATCAAATCCGCTGTTACGAAGGAAAAGCTGAACCACGAGTATGTTCTTAAGTGTCCCCGTTCGCAAAAAATTTTCAAATGCTTGCGATGCGGCATGTTGATCTCCCGCTCTTGCCAACATAATGGCGGTCTTCAACCTGTATTTTGCGGCCCACTCAGGCATAGCATTACCACCAGTAGAATGAAGCCCAGCTGCGGCTTCATAATCGATTGAAGCTTCTTTAAACCGTCCCATTAACTCTAAAATTTCACCACGGCTACCTTGGAAATCGAAACCCCCTTTATGTCCGTTGACCCCATCGACAACCTTGTTGGCAGCAAACAAAGCAGCAGGGTAGTTTTTCCTTGTCTTCTCGATATGCGCTACGGCCATCCAAGGATCTCGATCTTGCATTATCCCTGGGAGCAAGATTTGTTCAGAGTCATAATCTTTTCCAGCTTCGGAATACTGCAAAATGGCATCATCATACCTCTGAAATTCCTCATAAACTTCTGCAAGCGCAAAATGCGCAGAAGGATTCTCCGGTGCCAAGGCAACCGCTTTTTCTGCGTTAGGTAAGACCTCATCATATTTTTTCCAACCCAGGAGGGGTTTTCCACTCATGGCCTCTTCATATTTTTTCCAACGCACGAGTAGCTTCGCTCTCGTGCTGTAAATGCGCCATGCCTTTGGGTCTTGCTTTTCAGCCACTGCGAGAACTTGTAGCCCCTCTTCATAGTGATAAGTTTCTGAAAGCATTAAGGCCTTGCTCACATAGGCTTCGGCAAATGTTTGATCCACCGCGATTGCGTGATCCCAAGCTTCTATTGCATCAGTGCGGGATCCATCGGCTTTCCCAGAGAACATTTTTGCATCACCAATATTAACATAAGCGATTGCGCGTTGCTGTGGAGTTCCTTCAAGGCCCAAAGCAAACGTCTCACATGTCTCCAACATCCTTGGATCAAAGCTACCCTTTACGAGATTAACGCAATAAAGAGGCACAGGCATTTTTGACATCTTGGCAGGTATAAGAGAAAGACGAGCCTCGGCATTTATGCAAGATGTTCTAGGGGTACATTTCGGTTGCGCTTCGGCTTGTGGAACATTCGCCAACAAAAGCGAACCCATCACAATTGAAAAAGCAAATATGGATTTCATATATGGCACTCCGGATCAACGACGCAGGCTTCAAGACCATTTGTGACGACCTTCGACTGGAAATCAGGGACTTCTCCCTTTTCCCAAGTGTAGGGCTTTTGCAAATATCCGCCTTGAATGATGAAATTGTAGACTTTGTTTCTATCGAACTCAGATCCAATATCGAAGACGGTTTTGAAGTCTTGAAAGGCAAGTTTTGTCTTTCCTAATTTCCGATAACTTCTGGCGCGAGCCTGATAGATTGCTCCTTCTTTGCCCGTGGGAAAAAGTGGGTCGAGCATTTCTGTGGCTAAACTGATGACTTCATCGAATTTGCCCAGCGATTCAAGTGCACCCAATTTTCCAAGTTTTGGCTGCAAGTATTTCGGGCTGAGGCTCAGTGCTTCGTCATAGTCATCTAAAGCGCCGGAGAAATTAATACGGGAATGAAGTTTCACGTCGCCGCGAGCACTAAAAAGATAGGCCGATTTCGGAAAATATATCAGGCCGTCATCATAATCCTTTATCGCAAGATCATAACTACCAGCTTGAGAGTAGGCTTCTGCCCGCGCATTTCGGAGCGCCGTGTAGAAATCGAAGTCATGGACGCCACGACGGCTTCTCCACGGGACAAGAGTCATCTTATCTCGCCCCAAATCGATCAGTTTGCTTAATTCTGCAACATGCCGATTTCTATCGCGGTCAACAAATCCATAGAGTTCAGCGAGATCAAATTGGACTTGTAACGGTTTGGTTCCGGTCACTTGCCTTTCATTATGCCACCTTCGCTTCGAAAGCCAAGGGGCTTATGCCGCCTAGATATGAGTGGCGCCTTCGGACGTTGTAGAAGCCGTTGATGTATCCAAATATTGCGGCTTCAGCTTGACGGCGAGTTGGCCAGTTTTGCCGCCAGATGAGTTCGGCCTTGATCGTTTTGAAGAAAGTTTCCACTGAGGCGTTATCGTAACAATTACCTCTGCCGCTCATCGATGGTGTCAGCCCATATTTTTGAAGACGTTTTTGATAGTCATAAGCACAATATTGACTGCCGCGATCACTATGAACGATGCATCCTTCCGGCGGATTACGCAAACGTACAGCCATATCCAACGCCTGGATCGCCAGATCCTTCTTCATCCTATCACTCACAGCCCAACCAATGACACGACGTGAATGCAGGTCAAGGATCACAGCCAGATAAAGCCAACCCTGTGCTGTCCAAACATAGCTGATGTCTCCTGCCCACTTGGTGTTGGGTGCATCGGCGACGAAGTTGCCATCAAGAACATTGGCCACGATCCCTAAGCTATGGTTGCTATTGGTCGTCACCTTGTGCCTGCGCGTGCGAACGGGCTTTATGTCATTGATGTGCATCAGTCGGCCCACGCGACGTTCGCCAACTTCGAGACCTGCCTCTTTCAACTCCATGGTCATGCGAGGTCGGCCATATGTGCCAAGGCTCAAGCCATAATGTTCGCGGATATGCGCCAACACTTTCATGTCTCCGCGTTGGCGTTCGCTCATCGGCCGGGTTAGCCATTTGCGAAAACCACGGGTGGTAACTTGCATCATCTGACACATCTTGCTCACCGGCCAGACATGTTGCCAATCCTTCACAAACCCGAACCTCACGGCTTTTGGCTCGCGAAGAACTGGGTAGCCTTTTTTAATATCTCCCTCTCCTCCCGAAGCACGCGGTTCTCTTGGCGAAGGCGTTCATTCTCCTTGGCCAAATCCGCCTGCGGGGCAGCCGAAATATCCGCAGGTCGAAACTCCGATACCCATTTGCCCAAAGTCGAAAAGCCTACCCCTAAATCCGATGCAACCCGACGGCGCGGTAACCCGCTCGTCAGGGCAATCCGAACTGCCTCCTGCTTGAAATCCTCTGTGTGTTTAATCGCCATAGTCCGTCTCCTTGAGTGAGTGTTATAATCTCAAGCGACCGGAACCAAACCGTTACAAGTCCAG
>JAYTUV010000139.1:0-13400 GCA_043744395.1 Aestuariivirga sp. | reverse complement strand
ACTGACTCCGCTGCAAATATTGAATCAGTGACGACCAATGCAGCGCCAGAAAGACCAGCGGAATTTCCAAGTGCTGAACGTTGAATGCGAAGATCCCTAGTGACCAAGGGATGCGAGCTGCGATAGACAGACTCACGAATGGCAGCAAGCAGGATGTCGTCGAGTTGACCAACTTCGCCGCTCAAGGAAATGAGTGAGGGATTAAAGGCATTCACCAGCGAGGCCAGCGTCGTGCCAATCAGTCGGCCGGCTCGTGCCAGAATTTCAGCGGCTGCTGAATCTCCAGATTGGGCGGCAACACTCACGTCAACTGCTGAAATTGAGCCTTCTGCTTCCAGCGTTTCAGACAGCATGCGACTTTCGCCCGATGTCGCCAAAGCCAAGCCCTCTCGGGCGATTGCGTCGGCACCTGCTTCTGTATCAAGACAGCCAATATTTCCACAATTGCAACGATATTGGTGGCCTTCAGCCACAGCCACATGGCCCAGAAGTCCGGCTCCGCCTTGAGCGCCACGGTGCAGTTGCCCTTCTGAAATTAGTCCAGCACTAATGCTGCGCCCAAGATTGACGTAGATAATATCGCGGGTGCCAGCAGCACTTCCTGATTTATATTCGCCATAAGCCATCATCTGCACGCCACTGCGCATCCAGACGGGCGCGCGGAAGTGGTGCAGCAGATGATCAACAATGGGGTATTCATCCCAACCCGGCAGCAGGCGCAGGCGCGGGGAGGCATTTTCAAACTCTTCAACGGGGCCTGGTGCAGAGATGCCAATTCCCCAGACGTGTTGATCTTTCCGATGTTGACCCAGCATCCAGTCAAATAATGTGATCAAGCGTTTTTGAATTTGAATGGGGTTGGCCGTCTTGTCGGTGGCCTCATGGTGTTCGGCAATCAATTGGCCTTTGAGATTTGCCATGCCGACGCCAATGCGCGATTGATCGAGCGTTGCCACGAGAACAAGGCCGGCATCTGGGTTGAACTGAATTGTGCGTGGCGCTCTACCGCCTGTGGTCTGGCCGAGATCACCTTCCTCGGCAAGGCCAAGAGCGAAAAGCGTCGCCAGTCGATCCGATACGATGGCACGTCCCAGTCCGGTTAGCCTTTCAATTTCAGGGCGAGTGTCTGCATCGGCCTCTCGAAGGATGCTCAGAATAAGAGCGAGCGAGGAACGCTCTGCGTCGGCGCGCCGAGGTTGCTCGGCATGTCGAGCCGACAGACTAGTCTCAGAGGACATATCTAATTCTCCGGCCAGCGCGCGCATCATCACAATTGGTCTGCTTCAAATTTCTATACTGTTTCATCTTTTGCCTAGCTTGAACCGAGTTTCGCATATTTTAGTGCAAAACCAACGGAATTATCAATAAGGGATATAATTTTCGCAGAACATTTTTCCTTAAAATACAAATTTTAGAAACTAAAAATCTTAAGTAAGCATACTTATGTATTTTTTATATTGACTTATGTATTTTTAAGTCTTATCAAGTTTGAAAAGAAGCTAATTAACCATGGGAAGACGATTGTGACCAAGACACTGAATGTAGCGATGATTGGCGGCGGCTTTATGGGCAAGGCCCACGCGATGGCTTATGCGGCCATGCCAATGTTCTTCTGGCCAGCCCCTGCCATTCCGCACCGCAAAGTTTTGGTCGACGTGAATGCTGAAGTGGCAGCACTAGGGGCCGCACGTTACGGCTTTGAGGAATCAAGTGCCGACTGGAAGTCAACCATCGCCCGCAAAGACGTCGACGTCATCGATATCGTGACACCTAATGACAGTCATGCGGAGATTGCCATTGCCGCTTTGAAGGCCGGCAAGCATGTGATCTGTGAAAAGCCGTTGGCGCGCACCGGCGCTGAGGCAAAAACCATGTTCGAAGCGGCGCAGAAGTCTGGCGTTATTCACATGGTGGCTTTCAATTATCGTCGCACACCGGGTGTCGCGCTGGCCAAGAAGCTGATTGAAGAAGGTCGCATTGGAAAAGTTTTGAATTTTCGCGGCACCTATCTGCAAGACTGGTCGGCCGATCCAAATGGTCCCCTGTCTTGGCGCTTTCAGAAGAAGGTTGCTGGGTCCGGCACCGTGGGTGACATTGGCACCCATGTTCTCGATTTTGCCCGGTATCTGGTGGGTGAGGTCAGCGCCGTGAATGCCATTGTGAAGACCTACATTCCTGAACGTCCGTTGCAAGCAGGTGGGCTGGACAAGCTTGGTGCGTCCGACAAGTCAGGTGCTGGCCCCATGGGCGTGGTCGACGTTGATGATGAAATGATCACGCTGTTGAAATTCCAGAATGGCGCAGTCGGTTCAATTGAAGCCTCACGCAATGCTCATGGCCGCAATAATTTTCTCACCTTTGAAATTCATGGCACTAAAGGCTCCATCGCTTTTAACTATGAGCGCATGGACGAAGTGCAGGTGATGTTTGCCGATGATCCGGCAGATACACGCGGCTTCCGCACCATCTACACTGGTCCAAACCATCCTTATGGCCAAGGCCTCTGGCCCATTCCCGCTTTGGGCATCGGCTACGGCGAGACAAAGATCATCGAATGCTATGATTTCTTCTCAGCTATTGTCAGCGGTAAATTGCCGTCGCCCAACTTTGAAGATGGCTACAAGATATCCGCCATTGCTGATGCCATTCTTGAATCCGGCGCAACTGAGCGCTGGGTCAATGTCGCAAACTGAGGGGGTGCACCATGGCCAATAAACTCGCCTATCATGCCAATTGCTGGGGAGAGCTCGGAGGGAACGCCGTGGGCGTCACCTCGATTACCCAACTCACTTATCGCACTTTCGGCAATATGGAAAAAGCAATCAACGATATTGCCTCAGCAGGATACGAAGGCACGGAAATCTTCGATGCCAACTTGCTCGACTATGCGGCAGGCAATTTCAAGGGATTGAAATCCATTCTCAAAAACACTGGCATCAAACTCGTTGCCGCCTATTCAGGTGCCAACTTTATATTCGATGACATTCTCGTTGAAGAACTGGCCAAGTTGGAACGCGTGGCGGCAGCTGCTGCCGAATGTGGTGCAGAACATTTTGTCGTTGGTGGGGGTGCAAAGCGCGCCAAAGGCACCAAACGTGACGACATCAAGAAACTCGCCTCTGCGCTCGAAAAAGTTGTGAAGATTGCCAGAAAGAATGGTCTTGAGGCACACTACCATCCCCATCTTTCGACGATTGTCGAAGGTCCCAATGAAGTGCGGAAAATCTTCAAGGAAACGTCAATCAACTTCTGCCCGGATACAGCACACCTTGCAGCCGCTGGTGGCGATGTGCCAGCGATGATCCGCGAGCATGCCAAGCGCATCGGCTATGTGCATCTCAAGGGTTGGCAGGAAAAGCCGTTTGCCTTCACACCACTTGATCAGGGTTCCCTCGACATCGGTGCCATTATTGCGGCACTCAAAGACATCACTTTCAAGGGCTGGATTACAGCGGAACTTGATTCATGGCCTGACCCTAAGGACGGAGCTATTCACAGTTTAGAGTTCATGCGCAAGGCAGGGCTTTGAAGTCAACATCAAATGGGAGAAAACTAACATGATGAATAAGAGAATGTTCTTGGGCACGGCAGCGGCTGTTGCGCTTTTTGTGGCAGGCCTTTCGGGACCGGCATTTGCCACTGATCCAGAAGTAGCGCTGAAAGACCTCATGACCAAAGTCATGAGCAAAGGTCCAAACGGCGAAGAACCAGCACTAGCCTCCAGCGTAACCCTGACGGACGACGAATTGACCAAAATCAAGGCCATGAACGCCACTGCCGCTTTGGTTTTTCATATTGGCGGCAATGATTGGACCAACGCCCAGACCGCTGCATTGAAAGAGCAGTTTGGCAAAATGGGCATCAAGATTATCGCAGTCACTGATGCAGGCTTCAAACCCGAAAAGCAGGTTGCAGACATTGAAACAGTCATGGCCCAGAAGCCGAATATCATTGTTTCAATCCCGGTTGATGGCCAGGCGACTGCCGGGGCTTACAAGGCTGCTGCAGCGGCTGGTGCCAAGTTGGTTTTCATGGACAACATCCCAGCAGGCTTCAAGGCCGGCGTGGACTACGTAAGCTCTGTCTCTGCCGACAACTATGGCAATGGTGTCGCCTCAGCTCATTTGATGGCCAAGGCGCTTGGCAGCAAAGGCGAAGTCGGCATCGTGTTCCATGCCGCGGATTTCTTCGTAACCAAGCAGCGTTATGATGGCTTCAAAAAGACCATCACCGAACAATATCCTGACATCAAAATTGTTGACGAGCAGGGCATTGGTGGTCCGGATTTCGCTGGTGATGCGGAAAAGGCGGCTGGAGCCATTTTGACATCTCATCCTGAAACCAAGGCAATCTGGGCGGTCTGGGATGTTCCTGCCGAAGGTGTTATGGCTGCGGCACGTGCGGCTGGCCGCGAAGATCTTGTGATCATCAATATGGATCTCGGTGAAAATGTCGCCATTGAAATGGCCAAGGGCGGTATGATCAAGGGCCTTGCGTCGCAGCGCCCCTATGATGCTGGCATCATTGAAGCTATGCTCGCGGGCTATGCGTTGATCGGCAAGGCGGCTCCTGCCTATGTGGCTCTGCCTGCGGGGCCGATCACACACGATACCTTGTTGAAGGGTTGGGAGGAAATCTATCACGCTCCCCCAACAGACAAGATCAAGTCAAGCTTCAAGTAATCCTCCCTGCAACTTGAAGGGCCGGATCTGTTGTGACAGACTCGGCCCTCCTTTAGATTGTGGATCAAAGAGCCGATGATGACCAACGCACCTCAAGACTTTGCTGTGAAGATGACCGGGATCGGCAAGGCCTTTGGCCCGATCAAGGTTCTCGACGACGTCAACTTGGAAGTACGGCCTGGCGAGATCCATGCACTGTTGGGCGGCAATGGTGCGGGGAAATCCACCATTCTCAAAGTTTTACGTGGTGTCCACAGGCCGGACTCTGGAACACTGGAAGTCTTGGGCCACAAACTGACTGAACATACGCCCGAAGAATCAAAGCGAGCAGGCATCGCCATGATTTTTCAGGAAATGAGTCTGGTGCCCACCCTGACCGTGGCCCAAAACATTTTTCTGGCTAATGAAGTCAAGACAGGTTCGGGGCTGATCGATGACAAAGCTGCCGCAGATCGCGCAACCGAACTGTTCAAGAGTCTGGATGTTGATGTCAATCCCTTGGCAGAGGCGGGAAGCCTGGGTGCTGGCCAACGTCAATTGACTGAGATCGTCAAAGCCATCGCCCAGAAGGCACGTGTCCTAATTCTTGATGAACCAAGCACCGCGCTTTCGACCCATGACGTTGAAAAGCTTTTCGCCTTCTTGACAAAACTGAAATCAGAGGGTGTTGCCATTATTTATGTGTCGCATCGCATGGATGAGATCATGAAGATTGCAGATCGTGCCACTATTCTGCGCGATGGACGCCACGTCATTACTGCACCACTTTCGGAGCTGTCACTCGAAACGATCATCGAACACATTGTGGGAAAGCAGTCACGCGGCCTTTCTGGTATTCAGCGCGAAAACACACGGCGCGACGAAATCCTTCTTGAGCTCAAGAATGTTTCTGGCGTTCACAAGCCCCGCAATTTGAATCTGAAAGTCCATGCCGGTGAAGTTGTTGGAGTTGCAGGTCTGCTCGGCAGCGGCAGAAGTGCGATCGCGCGGCTATTGTTCGGGATTGACCCAAAAATTTCAGGTGACATGTTAGTGGCTGGAAAAATCGTCGAACTCAAGGGTCCCAGTGAAGCGATTGCCCATGGCATTGCTCTAATTCCAGAAGACCGCTTGCGTCAAGGCGTGGTTCTTGAACACAGCGTGGCAGACAATATCAGCCTTTCTGTGTTTGATCGCATCAGTAAACGGGGATGGATATCGCAGCAGAAGTGGAGCGATCTTGCAGCTGAAAAAATCAAGTCTTTGAAGGTCAAGACATCTTCCGCTTCGGCGGCGGTGCGCACTCTTTCAGGCGGCAACCAGCAGAAAGTCGTACTCGCAAAATGGTTGGCATCAAATCCCCGCATCATCATTTTTGATGAACCTACGGCAGGTATCGATATTGGCAGTAAATCCGAAATCATCCAGCTCATTCGTGAACTAGCGCGCGAGGGCAAAGCCATTATTGTGATCTCCTCGGAACTCAATGAATTGCTCGCTGCCTGTGACCGTATTCTCGTAATGTCCGATGGGCGATTGCTTCGCGACATGCGCAGGGACGAATTTGAAGACTCAACTGCGGGTCAACACACTGCAGCAGGCAACATGCAGTTTGCTGAACGCAAACTCCAAACAACTCTCCAAGAGGTTCGCAACAATGGCTGACACGATGACACCAACACTGGCAACGCGGATAGGCCTCACCAACTGGCGGCAAAACATTATCTATATCGGCTTTGTCGGTATCTTCATTTTCTTTGCGATCACCCTCGGTCACAAGGGGTTCCTCGATACCAACAATCTTCTCAACATTGTGCGCCAGACCGCACCCATCGCGATCATGGCGGTTGCGATGACCTATGTCCTTGCGGCTGGTGAAATTGATCTTTCCATTGGTGCGGTTGCAGGCCTTGCCTCAGTCGCCACAGCCATGGCGATGGACATTGGTGGAGTCCCCTTGGGCATTCTTGCAGGCGTTGCAACTGGTCTCATTGTCGGCGTGATCAACGGCATCATCAGCACGCGCATTGGCATTCCAACCTTCCTCACCACACTAGCTATGATGGGCGTGGCCAAGGGTACTTCGATGTGGGTGAGCGGCACCAAGGCCGTGCCGATCTTGAGTGATAGCTATAACTGGCTCTTTGGTGGCGGCTATGTCGGTCCTCTGCCGGTATTGTTGTTTTGGATGTTGGTGGCAGCGGCCGTTGGACATATTGTGCTCAGGCGCACGACGTTTGGCCGATGGGTTCTGGCTACAGGTGGCAGCGAAACGGCTGCGCGCTACTCAGGCGTCAACACCCGCAATATCAAATTCAAGGTACTGATCATCTCAAGCTTTGCTGCGGCAATTGCGGGCATGCTCTATGCTGGCCGCTTTCAAACGGGTCGCTTTCAACTGGGCGAGGGCGATGAGCTTTCTGTCATCGCTGCAGCCGTGCTGGGCGGCACGAGCCTGTTTGGCGGCAAGGGTACTGTTGTAGGGTCGATCATGGGGGCCCTGATGATTGGCCTTATCAACAATGGTCTCATTCTCGCTGGCCTTGAGTTCTCGCAACAGCTCATCGCGAGAGGCGCCATCATCATTCTCGCCGTGGCCATTTCACAGAACAAGAGGTCAACATGAAAACTACCGGCTGCACCATTATCGGAACCGTTGTCGCCAAACCGGAAAAGCGCGATGAGTTAATACGAATTCTCACTGCGCAAGTCGCACCAACGCGCGCTGAACCTGGTTGCATCAACTATGATTTTCACTGCGACAAGTCTGATCCCAATGTCTTCATTTTCTATGAGAATTTTGTTAGTAACGAGGCTCTCGAAGAACATCTCAAGAAGCCGCATTTGATGCCCTTGATGGACAGGTTGGACGAACTCTTGGCGAAACCAGTGGACATTCGACATCTTGAAATGCTGAGCATGCAGGCTGAGTGACAAACTCAGACACCTGTCCTCAGAATGTCCGCAGAATGCGGGGCAGGATTGGACGCAAATGGGATGATTTGGCCTCATTCTGGCGCATTCGTTGCAATAAATTCAATGATTTAGCCAATAAGCACTTAGCTCCGAAGGCAGAGGTCACAGGTTCGAATCCTGTCGGGTGCGCCATCTACCCATATAAATCAGATTTTTAAGTGATGTGCTCGTGCATGTCTTGCTCGCTGATATGCCCACGGATGCAACGCGCAAGCAGGTGGAATGGCATTCTGGCCTTCACAACGACATTCGGTAAATCACCAAAATCAGAATCAACGACCAGTGGCTGATGGGACGAATTGCTTTGCCACCATTTCCACCAGCAACTCCGTGCTTTGCCTTTCAGTTGCATAGGCATTTAAAAGAATTCTTTACGCGTGTTGGACAAATCAAGAAGAGATAAAAACGGAACCCTTTGATCCAAAATTCCGTTGCTGAAGCAGAAGTAGGCAGCAGCATTTGTGGATAAATCCCCAGTTAAAAATCACACAGAAACGCGTGACAAAAGCTGATCGCGATCAATATCCTGCTTTGTGCCAGTCAACGTAACAGCGCCGCGTTCAAACACCACAAAATTGTCGGCCAGACCAAATGCAAAATCGAAATACTGTTCAACCAGGACAATTGCCATGGTTCTTTGGTCGCGCAAATATTCGATGACTC
This sequence comes from Aestuariivirga sp., assembly GCA_043744395.1. Classification (GTDB taxonomy): domain Bacteria; phylum Pseudomonadota; class Alphaproteobacteria; order Rhizobiales; family Aestuariivirgaceae; genus Aestuariivirga. Next base: position 5,100 of record JAYTUV010000139.1, on the reverse strand, counting down.
TGCCAATTTGCTGAATAATATTGGGTTGGATTCCTTCTGTGGGTTCATCCAATAACAGCAGCTTGGGTTTCATAATCAGAGCCCGCCCAATGGCCAATTGCTGCTGCTGCCCGCCTGACAAATCACCGCCACGGCGTTTTTGCATTTCTTTAAGCACAGGGAAGAGTTCAAAGATTTGATCAGGCACCAGATGCTCATTTCGCGGCAAACAAGCAAAACCAGTTTCGAGGTTTTCGCGCACAGTCAGCAGCGGAAATATTTCTCGGCCTTGCGGAACATAAGCAAGTCCGGCCTTTGCAAGCTCGTCGGATCGTGGCTTGCCGATCTCGCGTCCGTCGAAGGTGATGGTTCCGCCTGACCTAGGATGAACACCAGCAACGGCCTTCAACAGACTGGTCTTGCCAACGCCGTTTGTGCCCATCACGCAGGTAATTTGGCCGCACTCGGCATTCAATGAAACGTCATGAAGAATTTGTGACTGGCGGTAATGAAGCGTGAGGTTACGAACTGCCAACATTGTCATCGGCCTAAATAGACTTCAATGACGCGCGGATCAGTCGTTACATGGTGGAGTGAACCTTCGGCAAGAACTGAACCTTCATGCAAAACCGTTACCTTGCAGTCCAATCGTCGCACAAATTCCATGTCATGTTCAACCACAATCACAGCCCGCGATTTTGCAGTACGTTTGAGAATGTCGGTTGTGTGTTGACGCTCGGCCAGGGTCATGCCGGCTGCGGGTTCATCAACTAGCAAAAGTCGTGGATCCTGCAAAATCAGCATGCCGATTTCCAACCACTGTTTTTGACCATGTGATAATTCTCCCGCACGGCGTTCAAGCTCTGGGGTAAGCGAAATTTCATCGGCCACGGCCTCTGTCTTGGCTATATCCTCTTTCGAAAATTGATAAAAAAGAACTGAAATCGGAGAGCGATCCTTTTTTAGCGCCATCATTAAATTGTCGCGAACGGATTGGGCTTCAAAAACCGTCGGCCGCTGAAACTTTCGACCAATTCCAATACGGGCAATTTCACTCTCTGATAATGAAAGCAGACTGACAGATGTATTGCCCCAGAGAACACGCCCTGAATCAGGTTTGGTTTTACCAGTGACAATATCCATAAATGTTGTTTTGCCAGCACCGTTAGGGCCGATGATTGCGCGCATTTCACCCTCTTCTATATTGAGAGAAAGGTTGTTGATGGCTTTAAAACCGTCAAACGCAACCGAAATGCCGGAAACTTCAAGAAGCGCTGTCACGCTGATTTTTCCTTTCGAATAAAGAAATCAGCTAGGCCTCCGAGGCCATTGGGTGCATATAAAGTGACGAGCACAAAGCCCAGACCCAATACAACCTGCCACCAGTCAACCCAGTGAATAGTGTAAAAGCCAAGCGGAATGTCAGGCACTTGCCCACTGGTAAACCAACTCGACACAAGCGACACAAATGCCGCGCCGAATGCCGCACCATAAAGTCTTCCACGCCCGCCAATGGCCACCCAAACGGCCAAATAAATTGAAGCGATGGGGGCAACCTGTGCCGGATTGATAATGCCTGCTTGCGGATAATAAAGCGCACCGGCAATGGCCGCTACGATAGCGGTCAAGACAAATACAAAGAGTTTGTAGGTTTCCACGGGGTAACCCAAAAACCGAACACGCGGCTCATCGTCGCGAATGGCCCTGATGATATTTCCAAATTTGCCATGAACCAACCACGCAAAGAAAAGATAGCCCGCCACCAGTGCCAATGCTGAGGCCCAGAAGAACCACAGCGAAATCACATCTTGCGAAACACCGTCCAGCCCCGGAATATTTTGCAATCCGGAAAGGCCATTATTGCCGCGCAATCCACTGTCATTTTGGAAGAGATACAAAGAAAGAGCGAGCGTCATAGCTTGCGTTAAAATGGAAAGATAAACACCTGTCACCCGTGAACGGAAAGCCAGCCAACCAAAAACTCCGGCAAGCAACGCTGGCACCAAAACGACGAGCGCAAGCTGTGCAGTCAAACTTTCTGCAAAATACCAGACCCATGGAATTCTAGCCCCGCCTACAACTCCAAAAATCTGTGTGCCGATGGCATCATGAAGTTCCTGCGTTGTGGCGGGAAGCGCATTGTTCGCAATGGACGTCAACACAATATCTTTGGTGCGCGCATACATCAGCCACATGCCGATCATGTAGCCACCGAGACCGAAGAAAGCAAAATGCCCCAAAGATAGAATTCCGCAATAGCCCCACACAACATCCATGGCTATGGCGATGAGGCAGAGGCACAGGGTTTTGCCCAATGTCTTGGTGAAGCTCGTTGAGAGCAACCCAAAGCCTACGGCTTGCGAAGCCAGCGTAACAAAAATTGCCAATGCCAAAACACAGGCAACGAATATGAATGCAGATCGATAGCCTGTTGCTGATTTAAAGTTTAACATGCTTCAATCACCTGCCGCACGGCCCTTGAGCGCAACAATGCCGCGAGGCCGAAACTGAATGAAGATAATGATAAAGATGATCATGAAGGTTTGTGCGGCAAGCGTGTTGGAAGGATTAAACCACTCAATAAATTTTTGCATCATGCCCGTGAGGCCTGCCCCTGCCAAAGTTCCCCAGATATTTCCAACACCACCAACCACAACGGCCATAAAACTCATCACGATATAGTTTGAGCCAATTTCAGATGTAACCTGTGCATAGAGTCCAATGGCCACGCCAGCGATGCCTGCAATTCCTGAACCCAAACCAAAGGTGAGCATGTTGATGCGGTCTGGATTGATCCCCATTGATGCGGCCATGCGGCGGTTCTGGGTTACAGCGCGCACCTCAAGACCGAGCCTTGTTCTGTTCAAGATAAACAAAAGCAGCGCGAAAAAAATGACGGCCAAAACAAAAATCGCAACACGAATATAACTAATCGAAATGTTATCATTGAAATGCAATGCTCCGCCAAGCCAGTCTGGTGATGTAAGCGGCCTCGCCTGCGTTCCAAAAATATTTTTTGCAATTTGCTGAAGCGCAATTGAAATACCAAAAGTGGCCAGCAATGTTTCCAGCGGCCTGTGAACAAGACGGCGGATGACCAAGCGTTCTAAAACTATTCCAGCCGCAAATGTAACAATAAAAGCCAAGGGCAAAGCGATAATGATTGATGCCGTATAGTCAGACACCCATTGTTGAACAACATAACCCGTATAAGCCCCGATCATAATGAACTCACCATGCGCCATGTTGATGACGCGCATGACCCCAAAAGTAATGGCAAGGCCAATGGCCGCTAGAAAGTAAATTGAGGCAAGCGAAACTGCATCCAATACAAGATTGGCGATTTCATTCAATTTAACAGTGCTGTTGATGGCACTGACCGTTGAAAGGGCAGCGGCGGTTATCTGAGGCGATGGTTCGGTGTAGGTGTCATAAAAGACAAATTGATTGACGGCCTCGGCCCGCGCTGCGCCACGCACAAAAGGCTTTGCAACGCCCGCTTTCACTAAGGCATCATAAGCCTCATCGCGGGCCTGGGATGTATTCAGGCTATCCCGCGCAATGCCACCCACTTTTCCATCTTTGAGATTTGCGACCAGTGTTGCATCGCGATTCACATCCGAAATGCTGGCAGGGGCAAGTTTGGCTGCGACAAGCATATCGTATGCAGCATCAATCGCGATGTCTCTGCCGGGCCGCAGTTGTTGCGCCACATTCTCGGCTGTTGGCATCGTCGTTGCAACCTTGACCGTTGTGGCCAGAATTGGATTGAGAGCTGACCGCACGTCAACGCGCGTATCGCCAGCAAAACTTTGAATGGCTACGACACGCGCATTGATATCTGGGTCAAAGCGCAAGGTCAAAAAGCGTTCTAACCTTGTCTTGCGCGCCTTCAGACTTGGAACAGTTTCGCTGGCAATCGCGGCTCTCAGCGGGCCGAGTTGAGAAGGTTGCGGGTCTTTTTCAATTGCGCCCAATGCGCCCGAGCGCACTGTCGCATCGGGATCAGAGAGCTGAAACTGGACAAGCGCGCTGGATACAACGGCTTGCACACCCGAATTTGGCTTAAGTTGGTTGATCTCGTCTTTTTTCGCTGCTCCGGCAGGAGCGCCCGTTATGACATCAATCAATTGAACCTGATCACCATCTATCTTTGTGAGGAAAAAGCTGCCGTCTGATTTGCGAACCCAAATGTCTCGGTCGCGCCACTTTAAAAGAAAAGTCTTTGCTTCGGGCAAACCACTTTTAAGAAACACCCCAACCAATGCCTCAACAGTTCCGCGCGACGGCTTTTGAATGGCTTCGTGTTGTTCGACCAACAATGATTGCAATGTTTTATCTTGCGCGAGCGCTGACAGGTTCGCAACGAGGAACATGAGAGTTGCGAATAAAATACGCCGCATTGTAAATTTTCCAAAAAAACATGATGCGGAAGGTGGAGGAGACCTTCCGCATCAATTTAACCTGCTAGTAGTTAGATTTAATCTGCACGCAGGTCTTGGTTGCGGTGTTATACATTCCGCATTTCAAATCTTTCCAATCCGAAATAAAGTCCTTGGTCTCATCCAAATAAGGTGTCCAAGCAGCACCCGGAACTGGCTCGGTTTTGCTAATAACGTCGAACTGCCCGTCAGCTTTTATTTCACCGATGAGCACAGGCTTAGTGAGATGATGATTTGCAAGCATTTCGGCTGTGCCGCCCGTGAGGTTCGGGAATTTTTGACCAATCATCGCATCCGATACTTTGTCGACATCGACAGTTCCAGCGGCAGTGACAGCATTCACCCACATGTTAAAGCCAATATAATGCGCTTCCATCGGATCATTCGTGGTGCGCTTATCGTTCTTGATATACTTGTGCCAAGTGTCAATGAAGGCTTTGTTTGCGGGTGTATCAACACTTTCAAAATAGTTCCAGGCAGCGAGATGGCCGACAAGGTTTTTAGTATCAAGGCCTGATAACTCTTCTTCACCAACAGAGAATGCGCAAACCGGGATTTTGTCTGCGGTAATGCCTGCTGCCGCCAACTCTTTGTAGAAGCCAACATTTGCATCGCCATTAATTGTTGAAATAACACCGACCTTCTTACCGTCAGCGCCCAGTGCTTTCACATCGGAAAC
>JAYTUV010000138.1:0-13414 GCA_043744395.1 Aestuariivirga sp. | reverse complement strand
CAGGCACTCAGCAACAGGAGGCGTATCACCCATTACATTCGAACGAAAAACCGCATAAACAAGAACCGGATGCGGAACCAATCCGTGGCAAGACCATAGTACATCAAAGTGCTCGAGAACGTTACGATCAATTACTACTACACGAACCCCGACAAGAAGACGTCCCGTTACATCGACATCGCCCTGGTCGATGCGAACGGGAACCTCGACGTCATCGAAGTCAAGAAGCCTTTCGAAGACAAGATCCTTCGGAAATCGGAATATCGTGGCAACAGCATCCCTACCTCGGAGCTGAGCGGCAGCATCATGCAAGCCGAGAAATACCTGTTCCATCTCTCAAAATGGGGAGTCAAAGGCGAAAAGACGCTCACGGCGCGGTATGCAGACGAACTGCCCAAGGGAATGTCGGTTCGGATTTCAAACCCGAAAGCCATCATCATCATCGGTCGCGATCACATCGGCGGCGCTGATATGACCGGGGAGCAACTCCTTGATTTCGAAGTCATCAAGAGGAAGTACGCAAACATGATGGACATCATCACATATGACGATCTGCTGCGTCGGTTGAAAAATATTATCGCCGCCCTTACCAGCGACACCAAAAGTGCGCAAACCAAGCCATAATTGTCGGGGCTTACGACGAACGTTCCGGCTAGGGTCAAACTTGTCGGTTCAGTTCCGCGCACTACATGTCTGATCGAGGGACAAGAACGGAAATTCAAACTGACCCACTACCAAATCGAGCCTTAGTTTGTCTTACGTCGACGCAAATGCTATCAAAAACCTCTGACAAGCCGGATCGAGTAATTTTATGAAAACTTCTGTTTCCAATACTGGCAAGCGCCTTGCCGAATTGCGCGCGATTCTCAAAAAACAGAATTTCGCTGGCTTTATCATTCCGCGCCAAGATGAGTTTCAAGGCGAATATGTTGCTTCTTATGCGGAACGCCTGAAATGGCTGACGGGTTTTGCGGGTTCATGGGGGCTTGCTATTGTGACCGCGCGAAAGGCCGCTATATTTGTGGATGGGCGATATACGGTTCAAGTACGAGAACAGGTTGATGCCAATCTCATCACACCACATCATCTAACCGACGAGCCACCGACCAAGTGGATTGAAGCAAATTTGAAAAAAGGTGACCGCTTGGGTTTTGACCCATGGTTGATCACTGCCGCCGAAGCCAAGCGTTTTGCCGCGGCTTGCGAGAAGGTTGGCGCGAAACTCGTTGCAGTTTCTAAAAATCTAATCGACAAGATTTGGGCCGATCAACCTGCTCGCCCCCAAAATCTTTTAAGCGTGCAACCTCTGCAATTTGCGGGTCGCGGCGTGAAAGACAAATTGACGGATATGTCTAAAGCGTTGATCAAGACCGGGGCAGATGCTGCTGTCTTGGCCGAGCCATCGTCTGTATCATGGGTACTGAACATTCGGGGCAGCGATGTGCCTTTTACGCCTGTCGTTTTGGCCTATGCCATTTTGCACAAAAAAGGAAAAGCCGAGCTTTTTGTCGACAACACAAAACTGCCGGACGATGTGCGCGATCATTTGAAAACGACGGCGATCATTCGTAAGCCGGAACAATTAACTGTCGCATTGAAATCACTGGGCAAGAAAAAAGCCAAAGTTCTGATCGATGCTTCGTCTGCACCTGATATCATTCGTGGAACGTTGAAATCTTCGGGTGCCACCATCGTTGAGGGTCAAGACCCCTGCACCATGCCCAAGGCCTGCAAAAATAAGAACGAGCTGAACGGCGCACGAGCCGCCCAGTTGCGAGATGGGGTGGCGCTTTCAAATTATTTACATTGGCTTTCAGTTGAAGCGCCAAAGGGACACCTGACCGAGGCAACTGCTGCTGCGCGTTTGACAGCGTTCAGAAATGATACAGGGGTATTGCTTGATCTTTCTTTCAGCACCATTTCCGCTGCTGGCCCCAATGCCGCAATTCCACACTATCATGTTGATCTGGACAACTGCCGGGCGATCAACAACAATGAAATCTATCTGATCGATTCCGGTGGGCAATATCAGGATGGAACAACTGATGTAACCCGCACGGTCATTATTGGTCAGCCTACGGACGAAATGAAAGACCGCTTCACGCGCGTGCTCAAAGGCATGATCGCCATTTCGACGATTTGCTTTCCGAAGGGCACAACCGGAGGCCATATCGATGTGCTGGCGCGGGCCGCACTTTGGAAAGCCGGGTTGGATTTCGATCATGGCACGGGCCATGGTGTGGGGTCTTATCTGTCGGTGCATGAAGGCCCTGCCCGCATTAGCAAGGCAGGGAATGTGGCGCTTCAACCTGGAATGATCCTCTCAAATGAACCTGGCTATTACAAAGCCGGGCACTTCGGGATTCGCATCGAAAACCTTTTGATTGTAAAGGAACCTGAGGACATTAAAGGCGGCGAAAGGCCGATGCTGAGCTTTGAAACACTCACTTTCGCACCGATTGACCGAAACTTGATTGACACTAAGTTGCTTACGCGTGATGAATTGCAATGGCTTGATGCTTATCATGCCAAAGTGCTGAAAGATGTGGGCAGCCGGATGAACGGGGCGGCGGCAGAATGGATGAAACAAGCGTGCGCGCCGATGAACCACCACTAAACGATTGAAGAAAAACAACTATTATTTTTTTCATTTAATAGGATAATAACGCTTGACAGCGTACGGTGAACCTGCTAGTTCTTGTCACACTCCACAAATGGGTTCACCAAACACCAAGTCTTGCAAGCTCAAGAAGACAACGGTGTTGGGCAGCCGTTTGAAGAGCTATTCCACCGTCACTTCCAATCTTTCACCCGCCTTGATCGAAACGGGCGTTTCTTTGGAATCTGATCCATCCTTCTTGTCTGTCACAACGACATAGTCACCAGCCACCAATGTAGTTTGCCATTCTTCGGCAAAACCATAGGTGAACTGATCTCTGCTACCGTCAATTTTCGGCTTGGCGGACAACACTTTCCACCCATCATAGCCTGCGGCTTTGACGGCCAATATGCCAGCGTTAAGCTTGGCATTGACGGCAATCGCTTCGCCAACTTTGACACTGAAAGGAGCCTCCACCTTTGTGCCGCCAATTTCTGCAAGAACAACATAGTCGCCTGCTGGCAGATCAAATTTTGTATCTGGGCCATATGCTGTGCCCATTCCTTCTCGAGAGCCATCTATTTTCTTTGCAGCTTTAGAAACTGTGAAAGCCGTGCCAGTGTCGTCAACACGCATACCCTCAACATAAAATGCATTGAGAACCAAATGACCAACACCAGCGACAATGTCTTTCTCAACCACTTCACCCGCAGCAACATTAAACGTTTCGCTGGCTGAGCCGTTGCCAATGTTCACTTTGACTGTTTGCTCTCCAGCAGGAACGATCAGCCTCACGTTGCCATAGTTTGTGGTCGAACCACCGGGATAAGTTGACAGCACAGCGGCGGCATCAGTGACTTCTGCACCTGGTGCTGCGCGCGGATGAATGATTGTTGTTCCGGCATTGAGAATGAACAACGGAGTTGATGGTTTATCTTGAGCGATGGTTATTTTTTGTTCGGTTGAAGCAACGCCAAGCATCGCTTTGACAATATAATCACCAGCTTCAAGCTTACCTTTGTAACGATTATATTCAGTTGTCAGGCGGTCGCCCTGTGTTCCGTCAGAATTGACTTTATAAATCTCCCAGATATTGCCAGCATCGTCATTGACCACCGGCCCACCTTCGGAAAGGATTAGGCTAGGAACGAAATTGAATTCGACTGCTGCGGGCTTTTGAGTAACTGGCACGACGACAGGTTTGAGCACAGTTGTGGTGAGTGCTTTGGTCAATGATTTTGCATCGGATGCTTGAATATATTGACCGCCCGTATTTGTTGCCAGACATGCAACTTTTTTACCTTCGGCTTCAGTCAAGCCAAAGCCAATCACATGAGCTGTAAAATCAACACCCGTTTTTTCAAGTTCTGTGCCGAGAGCACAAGGGTCGGCATTGCAGGTTTCAAGTCCATCGGTGACGAGAATAACTGTGGCTTTTTCCTCGGTATATTTCAACGCTTCAGCGGCTTGTTTTACAGCGTCTGAAAGTGGTGTTTTGCCCTTGGGGTTAATCTTGTTAACGGCAGCAATAATAGCCGCTGATGTTCCGGCAGCGGGCGGCACCAAAAGCTCGATGTCTGTGCAGGAACCTTTGTCGCGGTGGCCGTAAGCCATTAATCCAATCTCGCGGTCTGCAGGCAGATTGCTAACAACAGTTTTGACAGTTTCCTTTGCAATTTCGATGCGCGACTTGCCGCCAATTTGTGTCCACATCGAACCCGAGGCATCAAACACAATGATGGTGCGATCAGCCGCCTTTGCTGGCAGGACAACGGCAAAAAATAGAGTTAGGAAAACAGCAAGGAACTTCATTGTGCAACCTCATCAGGAGCCCCCGCTCAAGATTTAGATTAGCAAAACAAATTTATTTTACAATCAGGTCTCAGAGGAAATTTCGAAAAATGACGACGCTTGCCACGCCGACGAAAATGACAACCAATAAGGGCAACCTGAAAATTGCAGCAATCGCTGTTACGATGGCTGCCAAAGTTTCGGCCTTGCTGGTCATAAAGACGGTCGGCGCAATCACCGCCATTAAAACTGCGGGCGGCACGGCATCTAAGGCGGCCTTTAATCGGCCCTGCACGACGACACCGCGCATCAACAACAGGCCGGAAATGCGCGTAGCATATGTGGCAAGACCCATTCCAATTATGGCGAGGAGCGTTGTGAAATGAACTTTGAAGATATCGCTCATTCGGCTTCTTCTTTGTAAAGCAAAGTTGCAACAGCAACACCCGCAAGGCCACCCAGAATGATGTACCAAGCGCCGGGCAAATAATATTTAGAAAGCACCGCAACGATTGCGCTGGTCACAACGACAGCTCCTGTTCGTGGGCCTTTCCAGAAGCCTGCCAAGATCGCTATAAACATGGCAGCAAATGCAAAGTCTAATCCGATGAGCGCTGGATTGGGGAGCTTTGTTCCAATATGTGCGCCGATGGCAGAACTGATGAACCACGTGGGCCACAATGGCACTGCAACGCCAACATAATAACCCAGTGTGAGCGGTTGGGTGAGCGCTTTACGTTCTGCGAGTGCCCAAGCTTCATCGGTCAAAACATAGATCAAAAATGGTCGCAAATGTTTTGGAATGAGGTCCATGTGCCGCGAAATTGAAGCTGCATAGAGTACGTGGCGCAGGTTGATGATAAAAATTGTAAACACGACCAAAACTATCGGCAGTGGGTCCGTCCACATTTCGATGGCAACAAACTGCGATGCGCCAGCGTAAACCAAAACACTCATCAACATGGCCTCGAGTGGTGAGAAGCCTTTGGCGGCAGCCAAGGTGCCCCAGAGCATTGCAATTGGGATATAGGCGAACCACATGGGCCAACCATCCAACACGCCATAATTGAAGTCTTTGAGGAAGGAATTTGCCATTTATTTTAAAGCCGTCATGCCGACGAAAGTCGGGATCCAGACTTTCAACAAGAAATATGTTTGACATTCGAGTGTGTGGCGACTGGATCCCGACTTTCGTCGGAATGACGGAATAGAGTTATACTTCATTCCACACCGATCCGCGTAAACCAACCCGCCTCGTCAATCACTTCAACACCATATTTTTCGGCGTCCTTCAATTTTGATCCGGCTCCTGGCCCCGCAACCAACAAGTCGGTTTTCTTTGAAACGCTGCCTGCAACTTTGGCACCCAAGCGCTCCGCCATGGCTTTAGCTTCTTCGCGGGTCATGCGCTCGAGGGCACCTGTGAAGACTACGGTTTTGCCTGATACCGGTGATGATGATGCTATGGCTTCGAGGGGTTGGGGTGAAACTTCTTTTAACAGCGCGTCAAAAGTTTCCACATTATGTGGTTCGTCAAAAAACTGGATCAAGGCTTCGGCCACAACACCGCCGATGCCATCAATGGCAACCAATTCATTACGCGGATCGTTTTCTGAACTAGCGGCGGCAAGTTTCATCTGTTCGCGTAAATGTTCAGCAGAACCATAACTGCGCGCCAACAATCGGGCAGTGGTTTCGCCAATATGGCGGATGCCCAGTGCAAAGATGAAACGATCCAATGAAATTTTGCGCCGTGCTTCGATGGCGGCAAACAGATTAGTGACCGATGACTCGCCCCAGCCCTCGCGGTCTTTCAATTTCTTGAGTGACCTTGCATCGCGCTTTTGCAGGGTGAAAATATCTTGCGGGGCCGCTATTAAACCATCGGCATAAAATTCTTCAACAATCTTGTCGCCCAAACCTTCAATGTCAAAAGCGTTACGTGAAGAAAAATGCTTGAGGCGTTCGACGCGCTGGGCCGGGCAAACGAGGCCTCCCGTGCAACGGCGCACGACATCAGATTTTCCAGTCGCCTTTTCTTCGCGCTCCGCATGACTGCCACAGAACGGGCAGATTTTTGGGAACTCATAAGGCACCGTGCCAACGCCGCGCTGCGCCACACCAACAATCTGCGGGATCACATCGCCTGCGCGTTGCACCAAAACCGTATCGCCGATGCGCACATCTTTACGGGCGATTTCATCTTCGTTGTGCAAAGTGGCGTTTGAAACAACCACACCGCCGACGGTGACAGGTTTCAAACGGGCTACGGGCGTCAATGCTCCGGTGCGGCCCACTTGAATGTCGATGGCTTCAAGAATTGTTGTGGCTTGTTCTGCCGAAAATTTGTGCGCAATAGCCCAGCGCGGGCTGCGTGTGCGAAAACCGAGGCGCTGCTGAAGTGCCAAATCATTCAGCTTATAAACCACACCATCAATGTCATAACCAAGGCTTGAACGCTGAGCTTCAACACTCCGGTAATGTGCCAAAAGATCCGCCGCGGTTTTGCAAAGCGTCATCAACGGATTGACGGGCAAGCCCCACGCTTTGAACGCTTCGACAACGCCCATTTGAGTGTCAGCCGGAAGCTGCGGTGCTTCACCCCACGCATAAGCAAAAAACTTGAGCGGCCTTGATGCGGTGATTGAAACATCCTGCTGACGCAGGGAACCCGCCGCACCATTTCGGGGATTGGCCAAAGGCTTTTCGCCTTGTTGAATCAATTTCTCATTCAATGCACGGAAGTCATTGTTTGACATATAAATTTCGCCACGCACTTCGATCAGATCAGGCGCTGACGCCGGAAGATTATGGGGGATATTTTTGACGGTTAGAATATTAGCTGTAACGTTTTCACCCTCTTCGCCATCACCGCGCGTTGCCGCCTGAACAAGCTTGCGATTTTCATAACGCAGCGACATGGACAGACCATCAATCTTAGGTTCGGCGGTTATGGGCAATTCAACATCTGCCGCCAGACCCAAAAAATTTTTCACCTGATTAATGAAGCTGGTCACATCATCATCACTGAAGGCATTATCAAGCGATAGCATCGGAACGGCATGTTTAACTTTGGCGAACTTGCCTGAGGGTGTTGCTCCTATTTTGGCTGATACCGAGGATTTTGCCAGTGTTGGATTTTCCGCTTCTAGCGCTAACAAGCGTTTCCGAAGCGTGTCATATTCAGCATCGCTAATCGTGGGTTGATCTGCCTGGTGGTAGGCAATGTCATGGGCCGCAATCTGGGCGGAAAGGTTTGCATGCTCAAGGGCAGCGTCTTTGGCGGTCAAGATGCCGACCTCAAAAGTTCGTCAGCCTGGGCCCGCGCTGTATCTGTGACGGTTGCTCCAGATAACATGCGCGCCACTTCCTCGCGGCGACTTTGATTTTCCAAAGGCGCCACTTGCGTGAACATGCGTTTGGCTTTTTTATCTTCAGATTTTGAAATCAATAGATGTTGCGATGCCCTTGCTGCCACTTGAGGAGAATGCGTGACAGCAATCACCTGAAGCCCATCAGCCAAGCGGCGCAACCGATTTCCAATCGCATCGGCCACAGCACCGCCCACACCCGTATCAATTTCATCAAATATCAAAACTGGGGCAGATCCCTTAGCCGCCAACACCACTTTGAGCGCCAACATGAACCGCGCCAATTCGCCACCAGAGGCAACCTTCATCAAGGGTTGCAATGGCGTGCCCGGATTGGCAGCCACCACAAATTCCACACGGTCTATGCCTGATGATGTGGGCTTTGCGGCATCCGCCTGAACATCAGTTTCAAACCGCGCTTTATCGAGTTTGAGCGAGGGCAATTCCGCTCCCACCGCTTTATCCAAAAGCTTTGCCGTCTTGCGCCGCGCTGCACTCAAAATATCAGCAGCTTTTTCATAAGCGGCCTTTGCTTCAATATGCGCCCTCTCCAGAGCCACAAGTTTCGCCCCGCCATCAATCAACGCTTTCATATCATTTTCAAATTTTTCACGCACAAAAGCAAGTTGATCAACAGTGCATTTAAATTTCCGCGCTGCTGCCCGAAGCGCAAACAATCGCTCCTCGGATTTTTCCAAATCCTTTGGATTAAAGGCAAAGGCTTTTCGTGCTTCAAACATGGCGCGTTGGGCTTCATTGAATTCCAAAATCACACGGTCGAGCGCTGCCGTCACGAGGTCTAGCCTGCCGCCTGCACCTTCCTTGCGCCGCTCCAGTTTGCGCAACGCCGCATGCAGCCGCGCTTCACCATTACTGTCGCCGGCCAACGCGTTCTCGGCATCATCTAATGCTGAAATATATTGCTCTGATTGCATCATCAATTGACGCCGATCAGCCAAATGTTTTTCTTCTTCGGGTTCGGGGTTTAACTCGCGCAATTCTTCGGCGGCGTGTTCTAAATATTCACGCTCTGCTTCGGCCCGCGCCATTAAAGCTTTATGTTGTTCCATCGAGTCCCGTACTGACGTCATCTCGCGCCACAGGACAGCTAGTTTTTCAACTTGGGATTCAAGGCCGCCAAAAGCATCAAGCAATCGCCGATGTTCCGCCACGTCAACCAAAGCCCTGTCTGCATGTTGGCCATGAAGCTCGACCAGCAACACTGAAATTTGTCGCAACAGATTTAAGCTTACGGGCTGATCATTAATCGTAGCGCGGCTTGGACCGTCTGCATTTTGAATGCGGCGAATGATAATCTCGCCTTCGGCATCAACGCCCTGCTCTTCTAACAATTTAAATGCCAAATGTGTGGACGGCAAACTGAAGGCCGCTGTCACGCTGCCTTTGGTTTGGCCTGTGCGCACCAAAGATGAATCACCACGCGCACCTAAAGCCAACCCTAAACTATCAAGCAAAATAGATTTGCCAGCACCTGTCTCGCCAGTCAGAATCGTCAGACCTTTATCGAGCGCCAAATCAAGCTTCTCAATCAAAACAATATCGCGAATGGAAATGGCAGTCAGCATGGCAACTCTATAGCAGAACATTATAGCAACATGCGAGAGGGATTCGGCGCTAAATTATAAAAAATTAAACGCCCTGCTGATCCAGCTGGTTTTGTTTTCAATCGGCACTCGGCCATTGGTCGAAACCAGTTGATATGCATCCTTATACCACTGGCTGCGGGGGAAGTTATGTCCCAAAACCGCCGCTGCCGTTTGCGCTTCAGCCACGATGCCAAGAGCCATATAGCCTTCAGACAAACGGTAAAGCGCTTCGGGTGTTTGTGAAGATGTTTGGTAATCCGTAATAACTTTTTTGAAGCGGTTGATCCCTGCCAAATAGGAACCGCGGTTCATGTAATAGCGGCCAACTTCCATTTCTTTACCCGCCAAATGATCACGCGCCAACAATGCTTTTTGTTTGGCATCGCCAGCATATTTCGAATCCGGAAAGCGCCTTGAAATTTCATCAAGAGAATCAAGTGCAATTTGAGTTTGCGATTGATCACGCGTCACATCTTGGATTTGTTCATACTGCGATATGGCAACTAAATAATAGGCATAAGGAATGTCTTGATGGCCAGGATGCAAACTTATGAAGCGTTTGCACGCGTTGATCGCATCTGCATATTGATTGTTTTGATAATTGGCAAAGCCTTGCATCAGCAATGCTTTGGTTGCCCATTTTGAATAAGGATGCAGACGTTCCAAATCAGCGAACTTCTTGACGGCGGTATTGTATTGGCCGTTGCTCATGTTAGTCAAACCTGCATTATACAGATTGGCCACTCTCTGATCATCAGGTTGGGAAATATCAGCAGCAGCCGATGCTGGTTCAGGCTCTCCACCGAGCAAGCTGCCAAGGCCACTGCTGCAACCGCCCAGACTTACAGCCAAGCCGACGATCATAATGCCCGCGCTGAAATGCCTTAATCCAATTAGTTTCAAAGAACGGCTGCTCAACAACATCACAAATCCAATTATAAACTGACGCTATTCTAGCCCCAGACCACCAAAGATGGAAGTGCGCTTTAGAAGCACGAAACTCGGCAGAAATATGTCCGCCGGGTTCACTTATATTTGCAGGGAAAATGAATCAGTTTGCTTGACGGCGTAAGAATGCCGGAATGGCCAATTGATCGTCATCATAATCTTGTTCAGCTTGAGGTTGCTGCTCTGGTGGAGCCGCCATGCGAGTTTGCTGTTGCATTTTTGGCTCGGCGCGTTTGATGGCAACTTGTTCACGGGGTGCTGGAGCTGGTTCTTCGCGGCGGCCAAGGCCAACATCAGCCAAACGTTCAAACAGGCCCTTTTTTTTACGTTGCGCGTGTTCTGCAATATTTTCGATGCGACTTTGCTGTGCAGCCACTTGCTTTTGCGCAATCATCGGGAACTGTTCAATAGATGGAATGCGCGGTTGCATGACGGGTCGTGATGCTTCTTCATGAGTAGCTTCTTGATAATTCTCTTCTTCGTAATGCTGCTCAACAGGCGGTGCTGCAGGAACACGCGCGACCATCGGCGCTGGCTTGGCGACGACTTTTATAGGTTGTTGAAACGCAGGCTTGTTATAGCCATGCACGTTGCCGGAGGCGACTGGCGCCTCGGCTTCTTTATGATCATGGGAATCTTCCGCGCGAACTTCTTTGGCGAGGCCAGTGGCCACCACAGAAACTCGCATTGTGCCTTCAAGTGCGTCATCAAATGTTGCGCCCAAAATAATATTAGCTTCTGGATCAACTTCTTCACGAATGCGTGTTGCCGCTTCATCAACTTCATAAAGTGTAAGATCTGGTCCACCGCAAATCGAGATCAAAAGACCACGCGCACCACGCATTGAAACATCATCAAGCAATGGATTTGATATAGCGGCTTCAGCAGCTTCAATGGCGCGTTTTTCGCCGGATGCTTCACCAGTGCCCATCATAGCCTTGCCCATCTCGCTCATAATCGCGCGAACGTCAGCGAAGTCGAGATTGATGAGGCCTTCTTTAGTCATCAGTTCAGTAATCGAAGCAACACCAGAATAAAGCACTTGATCAGCCATCGCGAACGCCGCTGCAAAAGTGGTTTTTTCATTGGCCACGCGGAACAGGTTTTGGTTTGGAATAACGATCAGCGTATCGACATAACGCGCCAATTCTTCAATGCCGCGTTCAGCTGTGGCTTGGCGGCGCGCACCCTCAAAATGAAATGGCTTGGTCACAACGCCTACAGTCAGAATGCCCTGCTCTTTTGCAGCGCGCGCGATAACGGGTGCAGCACCTGTGCCTGTGCCGCCGCCCATGCCAGCGGTGATGAAGGCCATGTGTGAACCAGCAAGATGATCAACAATTTCTTGGAGCGCTTCTTCAGCGGCTGCGGCACCAATTTGCGGTTGTGAGCCGGCACCTAGTCCCATGGTCAGGGCAGTGCCCATTTGAATGCGGCGTTGAGCAGCATTTTGCAAAAGCGCCTGCGCGTCTGTGTTTGCAACCACAAACTCGACCCCGTCGAGCCTGCTTTCGATCATGTTGTTAACAGCGTTTCCGCCAGCGCCACCCACGCCAAAAACTGTGATGCGGGGTTTAAGTTCTGAAAGGTTGGGAACTGTGAGCTTTATTGTCATGATCATTCCGAAATGGTGTTTGTTCAGACCAGACTTTCTTACTGAAAAGATAAGAATTGGTTAACAACCGCTAACCAAACTCATTTCTATTCGATTTAATGTGATTCATTTTGAATCAGATGAGCAGTTTTTGTTAAGACCTCAAGCCGCTGAACGAATTGATCCAATTTTTGAAAGGCCTTTATTAGCAACGAACGAGCTTGCTATAAGCATTTCACTGTGTTATATAAAAATATAATATATTTACATGGAGTATCGAATGCATACAACCACTCTGCGCAAAGTCGGCGGTTCAATTATGTTAGCAGTCCCACCGGCTTTCATTGACCAACTGGACTTGCAAGCAGGTGCAACTGTTGGCATTGGCGTCAGCGGGGGCCGATTAGTTGTAGAGCCTAAATATCGGCCGCGCTATACTATGACCGAACTTTTGGCAGCTTCGGATTACTCTCAACCACAAACTGCTGATGAACGCGAGTGGATAGATGGGATTGCAATTGGCGGAGAGCTGATTTGAATCGCGGCGATATTTACCTGGTGTCGCTTGATCCCACTGAAGGCCACGAACAACGTGGAAGTCGCCCGGTTTTGATCATTTCTGCGACAGCTTTTAATGCCGCTACCAAGCTACCAATTGTTTGTCCAATTACAAACGGTGGCAATTTTGCAAAAAGACTGGGGTTTGCGGTGCCAATCATCGGTATAAAAACGACAGGTGTGGTGCGATGCGACCAACCACGTGTTCTTGATCTTGTCGCGCGCAATGGACGTCTAGTTGACACGTTGCCTTCGTCAATATTGGACGACGTCCTGGCGCGCGTCGGAACCCTTTTTGAATAAATAAAGAAGGTTTTTCGGCCTCGGAGTTTTAAAGTGCCTCAGCTAACCACTGCCCGACCCGTCTTGCATAACCCATGCGAGCGCGTTCGAAATAGGCCACCGCTTCCTTCGGAATAGCAAAATGCCGATCTGGGCGTGCAGCATAGACCAATGCGCCTAAAGCAGCCGCGAAGGCTGGGTTGCTTGCCCGGTCAGGAAGATTGGAAATACCGACAGGTTGACCCAGTCTCGTCGGCACACCCAGCACAGCATTTGCCAATTCTCGCAAACCCGTCAATTGACTCGCACCACCTGTTAAGACAACACGACTGGTCGTTGACCGAACTGAATGAGGGACAGCTGCAATCTTATTCCGAATGAGCTCAAGTGTTTCTTCAACACGTGGACGCAAGATATTAGAAAGATATGACTTTGGAACCTTTTGAACAGTATCCGTGCCACGTTCTCCGAGCAATGGAACGGCCAGCATTTCTTGAGCACCATGGCCCTCTGCCAAAACATTGCCCCACATGGTTTTCATGCGCTCGGCATGGGCAATTGTGGTTGATAGACCTTGCGCAATATCGCTTGTTACATGGCCGCCGCCGACCAAAATTGTATCAGCTGCCAGAAGTTGCCCGTTACGGAAATGGCCAATGCTGGT
>JAYTUV010000137.1:0-3446 GCA_043744395.1 Aestuariivirga sp. | reverse complement strand
ATTTATATGGTCTGTTAGCGCCATGAGTGTGCCAGGTTTCATGGTCGCTTTGAGTGAACCAGCAGCATTGGTTAAAATTAATGTTTCAATGCCTGCTGTTTTTAATTGATCAAGTGCTGGGCGCATGACGCCTGCATTGCCTGACTCGTAAGGGTGCGCACGGCCCGCAAGTACCGCGACCTCTTTGCCGCCAATCGTGCCCACATAAAGCTTGCCCGCATGGCCAGAAATTTTGGGAACAGGAAATCCATCTAATTCGGAATAAGGAATAATCAACGGATCTTTGACCGCATCCACGACGGAACCCAAGGCGGAGCCCAAGATGATGGCGATTTTTGGATTGAAGAGACCCAATTTAGATTTAAGTTCAGACATCGTTCAACACCACTGTTATTCACAAATCTATTGTCACTATGATGGGGCAAACTGTGCGATAAAACAACATGAACCAAATGTTTAAGACGGCTCTATCTGGAATTGCGTCTCTTATGATATTCTCCTGCGTTGCACATGGGTCAGGCGGATTATCATGCATGGTCAACGATGATAGTATAGAGCTTCAGACTTCGGCTGTGGTCGAACACGGCGGGCCCGCTTTTATGTCTGAATTATCTGGCAGTCTGAAACTTAAAGCCCCAGGAATTCCTGATGACCTGCGCAACTTTGATCTTTCGCATTCACTCGTGCACCATTGGCTGCATGGGGATGAAGTCAAGCTTGACTATTACATGACAAGATTAAATTCGACACCTTTTGCAGAAATTGAATTGGTTGTTGAGGCCCGCAATGTGCCAGATCAGGCCGATTTGATCGGAAAATATAGTGTCAACTTACACATGATGGATCAACCATGGGACAAGGATGGCGGCAAGAACATTGATCTCACTGGTAAAATTACTTGCTTGGCAGAATAGGGTTAAGACGGAAAGTCTATTTTTGATCAATCTGACTTTTGACGGAATCGTCAAAAGTCAGGAAAATTGATCGACAATAGAGACTTAGGGCGAGAATGACTTTTCCATAAAAAGTCATTCCGCTCTAGGCTGCAACTGATCCAGTAGATTTAGAACGGGGTTTTGGCCAGCGAACTCTATCGGGGGGCAAGATAATGTTGGCTTGCGTTCCAATGCCCAATTTGCCATCCAAAGTTACTTCACCGCCATGCAGCCTGGCGATTTTACGGGCGATCGCTAAACCAAGACCCATGCCGCCAAATTTGCGGTCAGCGCCTTGTTCACCTTGTGCGAAGGGTTCAAAAACTCTTTCTATATCTTCAAGTTTGATGCCTACGCCTGCATCTCGAATTGAAATGACCAATTGAAGATTATGGCTCGGTTGCATATCAATGTTGACGACGCCGCCTTCTGGTGAAAATTTTATAGCGTTGCTGACCAGATTGAGGACAACTTGTTTGAGACGTGTCAGATCGCCGTTGATAAGCACATCATCAATCACACGGACGATGAGAGAGACATTGCTGCGTGTTGCTTGGCTGCGGCAAATTTTTACTGCGGTTTCCACAAGCTCGGCCGCGTCAATTTGTTGATGGTCTAATTGCAAAGACCCGCGCTCGATGCGCGTTGCATCTAAAATATCATTGATAAGGCCTTGAAGATGGTTCGCACTTTCTTGGATCGTCGTAAGATATTCTCGCCTGTTTGAGGATGGCAAGTTTTCACCTTGGGCAGAATTTAGAATCTCGCTGAACCCGACAATGGCGTTGATGGGGGTGCGCAGTTCATGGCTGATGACGGCCAGGAATTGTGATTTGGTTGCATTTGCTCTTTCAGCTTCGTCTTTTGCCTTTTTAATCTGGGCGTCATTGTTGAACTGGTTGGTAATGTCACGGCCAACACCGCGATAGCCAGAAAATTGTTCGTGTTCGTTCTGGAGGGGCCGAGCTGAAATCTGCCAATAATGTTCAATTCCACCGATCTGAGATACATATGTCTGGTCAATGATGGTCATTTTATCGGCCATCATTGAGGCAAGCGAACCATTTGCATTTGCATGTTTTTTACATTCCAACATATCCGCAATTATTTCGCCATACATGTCATCAATGTGCTTGCCGAAAACACAAGCCAAACGAGGCGAAAAATAAACCAGTTTTCCAGCGGCGTCTGTTTCCCAAAGCCAATCGCTTGTGCCGCTTTCAAAGTCATTCAGCAGAAGTTTGATGACATCGTTTTGTTTAGAATTTTCGATTTCAATATTGGAGTGACGCAAAAAGTCTTCGTGGGTGAGAACAATGATGCAAATCAGACCCAGCGCGAATATTGTGGCAAAAGACGAGCCGATAAAGGCGTATTGCCCGACCACTGCGGATGCGTTGGAGCTAATTGCGGTTGATATTGTCAAAACAAAAAGAATTGCAGCAAGCGGCAACCTGACAATGCTAGATGCGCCAATGACCATGACCATGATGACCAGCGCAAACAGCAGGAATCTTAATTCTTGTTGCGCAATTGTGTACGAAAAAAATATGGGGACGCACCATAGAACGGCGAGAATTGAGCTGCCCAAGGGCGAAGCCTTTAATATTGAATCGTAATTATGTGTTTTGCCGTTTGCTTGCAGCTTCCTGAAAACCAGCATAACGCCAACAGACGTCGCAACGACGACCCCAAGCCATACTTTACATCTGGCGAATGCCAAGTCACGTTCGAGAATCTGGCATGCTGCAAAGGCCGCACAGATTTGAAAAATGAGAAAAATTGGAAGTGTATTGGCCGTATCACCAAACTGCTTGCGGGCAATCGTTCGATTTTGATTTGGCAGCAAAGCCAGCAGCATGGCTGTAAATCTGGCATTAAGCATTTTCTTGCCAGCAAAATTTTCAGTTTTCATTGTGCGTCGCCCAGCCGCTTTTACGAATCAACACTCGTTTTGCTAGTTTCCAATAAAGTGATAGATACGTCCAGACTAAACCATTGATTTTGAAGGAAGCCTGATGCCCGGCCAGTTGCCACCGAACCACCCGCCAATTTTGCGGCGAAAGACAGGCTTGCTGCTTATAAATTTGGGAACGCCAGAGGCTACTGATTATTGGTCGATGCGGCGGTACTTGAAAGAGTTTTTGTCAGATCGGCGTGTGATTGAACTGCCGTCATTGCTGTGGTGGCCGATCTTGAATTTTATTATTCTCAGTTTCAGGCCAACCAAGAGCGGTCGCGCCTATTCGCAAGTCTGGAATAAGGAGCGCGACGAATCTCCGTTGAAGACTTTTACGCGGGCACAAGCTGAAAAGGTTTCGTCGGCACTTGCTGGCGATGGCAAGTTGGTAGTTGATTGGGCCATGCGTTATGGCCAGCCGCCTGTGAAAGAGCGGCTTGAAGCGTTGAAAGCGGCAGGCTGTGATAGAATAGTTTTATTTCCTCTCTATCCGCAGTATTCCGCTGCGACCACGGCTACCGCGTTGGACAAGGCTTATGACGCGCTCAAAA
>JAYTUV010000136.1:0-42629 GCA_043744395.1 Aestuariivirga sp. | reverse complement strand
TTGGTGTCGTCTTCAATCATGCCTTCATGTGCTTGATGCGATCAATGAGAAGATCTGGTTTTTCCAACATCATGAAGTGGCCGCTATCCGGCACATATTCGATTGAGTAATTATTGTACCATTGTGCCACAAGATCTGTCCAAATCGTTGGAACAACTGGGTCACCCATGCCTTGTAAAAACGTCATTGGTACTGATGAGATTGAACGATCTAAGGGTGTCCAAGGAACACTATTCACTGACAAATTCGAGCGGTAGAAATTAAAGCCTGCATGAATGTTGCCGGGCTTGACGAAGTTGTCAGTGTAGATTTCCATTTCTTCATCCGTGACAAGGTTCTTGTTGTAGGACCAGTGCGACAGAAAATGCTTGAAGTAGATTTTTGTCGCCTCGCGGCTTGAAGCAACAAGATCAACAGCCATGTCGAGCTGGTGGAACTGAGAATACCATGATTCAGGAAAGTGGGAAAACGAAAGGTAACGTTGCTCGAAGCCTGGTACAACAGGATCCATTGTGAGGGCCTTGATCACCATGTCGCGATAAACGCGGACAAACTTGTGCATCACCAAAGCGGAATAGTCGTGACCAACGATGTAAGCTTTACTGATGCCGAGGTGTTTGAGCAACTTGGCGTGATCGTCAGTTACCAAGTCGAGGTGAAATTTGGGGATGTCTTTGAGATCGGGCTTTTCTGAATCTCCATAACCTCGCATATCCGGAGCAATCACATCAAAATGTTTCGCAAGTTCGCCAATACACTTGTGCCATTCCCACCAGTAACCGGGCCATCCGTGCATTAACAACAGCGGCGGTCCCTTTCCTTCGCGGACGTAGTGGAGCTTGATGTCATCAAGTTGCGCTTCATGATGCTTGAAGTCTTCGGGGCGCCGGATTGCCATTATAGTCCTCCCATTGTTTGGACGAAGTAGGCTAAGACCCCCAACTTTTTTAATACATTTGTTTAACGTACAAGTCAATATGTCTCACATTCGAGAAAGGCAATAAAACTTTTAATAAATCTCGAAAATGAAAATACTTTGGAACTGCATCATTAGATGGAAACAAAAAACTGCAACCAAACTCAATGTCTAGGCGGAGATAATAAATTATTGTTCAGTTTACTTGTCGTGTACCTATTTCCGATCCATTGTGGCGAGGCCCAGTTCCTCTGTGAGCCAGTCAGTGAACGCCCTGAGAGTCTGTCGCCGCACGGCGACGTGGGGAAAAACAAGGTAATGTCCGACGTAGCGGACGTCTATTGACTTGCCAGCAAGGACTGGAACCAGGCGTCCACTCGCGATTTCGGATTCGGCGAGCCTGGTTGATTCAAGTGCAACACCAAGTCCGTTCGCGGCAGCGGAAATGGCCAGAAAGCTTCTATCAAACCGCATGTTGCGTGTCAGTGGCGCAGAGAGCCCGTTGGCGGCAAACCAGTCCGGCCAGCGCACCTGCTTGTTGTCGCTGTCGATCAGTGCGTGCCGAAAAAGATCTTCAGGTCTCTGTATAAGGCTGGCCAATTTCGCGGAGCAAAGTGGTGTGATCGTTTCCTCGCCAAGTGGTATGACGACGGTCCCCTCCACCTGCGGCCTGCCATAGACGATGTCCACGTCGAACTCGTCTGTGGAGAAGCGGGTATAATCAACGCTGGCGGAAAGCCGGATATCAACGTCAGGGTGGGCAGCAAGAAATCGCGACAAGCGTGGAGTTAGCCATTGCGCCGCAAAGCTTGGCGCCGAGTGAACGCGGAGGACTTTCGGTCCGCGCGCCGACACGAATTCTATCCCCCGCCGGATGTCATCGAAGGCAGAACCCACATATCGCAACAAGGTTTTGCCGTCGGAACTCAACCGAATCTTGCGACCGTCCCGCTCGAACAAAATAACTGCCAGGGTATTCTCAAGCTTGCGAATAGCATGGCTGACAGCGCTTGCCGACAGATGCAGTTCTGCGGCAGCATCGTTAAAAGAGCCGGTGCGGGCAGCGGCTTCAAAGGCACGAAGGAGAGTCAGGGAAACCTGCATCATCTTAGTGAACAGGATTCATCTCTTGTTGTAAAGATGTCGCTTGCGTTGTGGGCCGCCAGTTTTGATAGTGGAGGCAATTAAAACACTCATTGTCCTAGATATGGGAGGTCGCATTGCTGTTGCAAGGCAAAACTGTGGTTATTTCCGGTGCTGCGGGCCGTCGCGGCATTGGCTTGGCGACGGCCAAGCTGATGGCTGCCCATGGTGCGCGCGTTGCCATTCTCGACCTTGACTTGAATTCAGCACATGAATCTGCCGTGTCATTGGGGAAAGGGCACCTTGGTTTAAGGTGTGATGTCACCGATGCCGAAGCCTGTAAAAACGCCGCTGAGGTTGTCGTTAAAGAATTTGGCGGCATCGATATCCTGATCAACAATGCTGGCATAACTCAGCCCGTTAAAACCTTGGAGATTGATGCCAAGAGCTGGCGAAGGATCATTGACGTCAATCTCACCGGCGTATTGTTGTTGAGCCAGGCTGTTATTCCGCACATGAAGAACAGAGGCGGAGGATCAATTGTTTGCATGTCGTCGGTCTCAGCGCAGCGGGGCGGGGGAATCTTCGGGGGGCCACATTACTCTGCAGCCAAGGCAGGTGTGCTTGGTCTTGCCAAAGCCATGGCGCGGGAATTTGGACCTTACGGCATTCGCGTCAATTGTGTGACGCCTGGCCTCATCGAAACAGACATCACCGGCGACAAGCTGACGCCCACAATGAAGGCAGACATTATTAAAGGTATTCCGCTGGGCAGGCTCGGGGCCGTGGCAGATGTTGCAAACATCTACCTATTTCTAGCTTCGGACTTGTCAGCCTATGTCACTGGCGCTGTAATCGACGTCAATGGAGGAATGCTTATCCATTAGGATAAGTGAACAATGCATCGCTTATGCGTTTTCATAACGTCATGATGCGTGGGGGAGATGCAAAAAAATTATGGGAGAGAAAAATGGTGAATCGACGTAAACTCATGATGGCGGGATCGCTTTTTGCGCTCGCGCCTTCAGTTGCTTTCGCTCAATCCAAAAACGCCGCCGAAGTTGCAGTGGAAGCAGCCAAGAAATTTGCAGGAACCGAAATCAGCATTGTCTGGGAAGCGGGACTGCAATCACTTGACCCGCTCAATTATTCTGGTCCTAAGTGGGAAAAACTGACAGGCATTAAGGTGAAGGTTGTCGAAGTGCCAACCGATCAGATGTTCACTAAGATCATGCAAGACTTTCGGTCTGGTGCAGGTGCTTATGATGCATTGAATGTCATACCCTCATGGATGCCCGACCTTGTGAACGCGGGCGCATTGGAACAATTGGACGCGTTTGTGGACCAATATAGCTATCGCGACGAACTGCAGGACATCGCACCTGCTTACCGTGACAACCAAATGAAAGTTGGCGATAAGATCTATGGTTTCCCAGATGATGGCGACGTCATGCTGCTTTACTATCGCAAGGACATTTTCGAAGATCCCAAGATGATGGAAGAGTTCAAGGCCAAGCTCGGCTATGATCTTGCACCTCCAAAGGACTGGAAACAGTTTGCGGAAATCGGACAATTCATAACCGACAAGATGGCGCCTAAGACATATGGTGCGGGCTTCTTCCGCGCTGCTCCTTATCCTCAATATATGTATCAAGAGCGTTTCCGCATGGAAGGCGGAAAATTCTTTGACGCAGAAACCATGAAATCTACCGTCAACAGCGATGTTGGCGTGAAGGTTCTGCAAGGCATGCTTGACAACAACAAGTTCATGCCTCCGGGTGTGGAGCAATGGAACTTCGTTGATAATCTTGCAAACTTTCTACAGGGTACAACGGCCATGACCATTTCATGGCCGCCATACGGCCGTTGGGCAGCTGGTTATGGGTTAGATCAAGAAGCGCTCAACTGGGTGCCAAAGACCCAGATTGCTGGCAAGGTTGGCTATGCCATAAATCCACTTGGACGTCCTGAACTGGGAGTGGGTTTTGCGCTTTCAGTTTCGTCGGCATCCAAAAACAAGGAAGCGGCCTATCTGTTCATTCAGTGGCTGAACAGCAAGCAAACCAGCCTAGAGCGTGTGCAGCTTCCCTATACATTGCGCGATCCTTTCCGCACTTCACATTATGAAAGTGCAGAGTATCGCAAACTCTGGCCAGATGCTGGTGCCTATCTCGACACCATCAAATTGTCGGGTGAAAAAGGTCTGCTTGATTTGTCCATGCTTCAGCAGGACAAATATGATGAAGCCATGACAAAGGCCATCAGCAGTTTGTGGGCCGGAACAGACGCCAAGACTGTGGCTGATACGATGGCCGCGCAGTTTGATGCCATAACTGAAAAGGTCGGCTCGGACAAACAGAAGAAAATCTATGGGGCATGGGCGGCAAAGCCTGGTGCCTATCCACTGTAGCGTCAATGTGGGGAGGACCGCTTCATGCGGTTCTCCTTCTCCTCAGGTCAGCAAATTCGCATGAGCTCTGCATTCTTCAACAGACTGTCGCTATCATCTGACAGATACTTCAAGTATCTGATGATCGGGCCTGCGATTTTTGTATTGTTGCTGATCGGTGTTTTCCCACTTATTTATTCTTTGATTGTGAGTTTTCAAAACCTCACAATGACCGAAGTCGATACTTCATTTCAAGGGCTGATGAATTACAAGCAGCTCTTCAAGGATACGCGGTTGTGGTGGGCGCTTGCACACACTGTGCTGATTACAATTATTGCGTTACCGCTTGAATTGATCCTAGGGTTCCTGCTGGCGGAACTATTCTTAGACAAAATGCCCGGACGCCAGATCTTTGTGGCTCTGCTGGTTCTGCCCACGGTGATTTCGCCCATTGTTGCCGGCGCAACCTGGCGTCTCATGTTCGATGTGCGTTTTGGACCGATTGGCCAAATCGTCAATTTTTTTGCAGGTGAGCCTGTCACCTTGCTGTGGACCGTCAATCCAACGCTGGTCTATCCCGCAATCATTATTTGCGAAGTGTGGCAATGGACCCCTTTCATGTTTTTGTTGCTTCTGGCGGCGCTGTCGAATGTCGACCAGTCGCAACTTGAAGCGGCTGAACTCGACGGCGCCTCCTATTGGCGGGTGCTGCGGCAGATTGTTATTCCCACTATCAAGCCGGTTATTGCTATTGCCATTCTGATCCGCGGACTGGATTTGTTTCGCATATTTGACATTATCTGGGTGCTAACCCAAGGCGGGCCAGGATCGATGACAGAAACAATTTCCCTCTACACTTATGTCGCCGGCTTTTCTCAATTCGACACCAGTTACACGGCAGCGATGGCCTTTTTGGTTGTGGCGATCCTTTCAATTATTGTCACCTATGTGCTGCGCCGCATGGAGTTGTTGAAATGAGCCGTCCAGCTCTCTCCCGCAGTCGCCGCACGAAACTTGCATGGCGTTATGTCATCGCCACGGCTGTCACAGTTGTGTTTCTGTTTCCCGTCTATTGGCTGTTCATGATCTCGTTTAAGACACCGGACGAAATATTTCATGTGCCGCCGCTCTGGTTGCCGGGTGAAATCCAGTTCAACAACTACAGGGTACTGTTCAGGGATGGTGATGTTGTTGCCATCTGGAACAGCCTCGTGGTTGCAGGTGTGAGTTCCGTCATCGCCATGATCCTTGGCACATTCTGCGCCTACAGCCTCGCACGGTTCAACACAGGCGGAAAAAATTTGGCGATGTGGATCATCTCGCAGCGCATGATGCCGCCCATTGCCGTTATATTTCCCATATTCCTGATCTACGTTTATTTCGGCGCGGTGGATACTTATTGGGGGCTTATCCTGCTCTACACGGCATTCAACCTGCCTTATGTCATATGGATGATGCGTGGTTATATTGCCGACATTCCACTGGAACTTGAAGAAAGCGCGCTCGTTGATGGTTGCACAAGATGGCAGACATTGTGGAAAGTGGTTTTTCCAATGGCGCGCTCAGGCCTTATGGCAACGGCTGTTTTCACTTTTGTGTTCGCCTGGAACGATTTTATCTTTGCGTTGATCCTGACGCGCACCCACGTCATCACGTTTCCTGTTCAATTGACACACTACATGGGCGGTCAATCGAACTTTTGGTCCAAGATTGCGGCCATGTCGGTTTTGGGCACACTGCCCATTTTCATCGCGGTAACGCTTATGCAACGATATCTGGTGCGCGGCATTTCGCTTGGCGCCGTAAAAGGTTAGGCAGAAAACAGATGGCAGACGTCAGGATCTCCGGCCTCCATAAATATTATGGCGCGCTCCACGCCTTGAAGGGCATTGACCTCACGATTGCTGATGGTGAGTTTGCCGTTTTTGTCGGCCCATCCGGCTGCGGGAAAAGTACTCTTCTACGCACCATTGCGGGCCTTGAAGAAACAACCGACGGTGAAATTTCAATCGGCGGAAAAGTCGTCAACGACATGCGCCCGCGTGACCGGAACATTGCCATGGTGTTCCAGAATTATGCGCTTTATCCCTTTCTCACAGTTTACGACAACATTGCCTTCGGCCTCAGGGCGCGCAAGGTGGCGGAGCCTGAAGTCAAAAAGCGGGTTGATGACGCTGCATCCATGCTTGGTATCACCGCACTGTTGGAGCGTTTCCCAAGGCAACTCTCCGGCGGTCAACGGCAGCGCGTTGCGATCGGTCGCGCTATCGTCCGGCAGGCGCAACTTTTTCTGTTCGATGAGCCCCTCTCAAATCTGGATGCCAAATTGCGCGACGAGATGAGAGGTGAGATCAAGAGACTGCACAAGGAACTTGCGACTACCATGATTTATGTGACCCACGATCAGGTGGAAGCGATGACATTAGCAGATCGCATTATACTTTTGCGTGATGGTCGCATTGAACAACAGGGGTCTCCGCTTGAACTTTTCGAAAAGCCTGCCACGGGATTTGTGGCGGAGTTTCTCGGTTCGCCCTCGATCAATCTCATTCCAGCAAAGCTCGTGATCCGCGGCAAGACTGTTGCCGCTGTCTTGAAAACAGGGGAAGTGCTCCAACTTCCCAAGGAGCGTTTGATGGCGACCAGCAGCAATGATGAACGCAACGTGATCTTGGGCATCAGGCCCCAGCATCTTTCCCGCGCTGAAAAGGGTGCGTTGGCGCCCGGTTTCATCCGCATCAAAGCCTCGGCAGATATCATCCAACCAACGGGGACACGGACTTATGTCACCTCTCGCATTGGCGGCGTTCCGGTTACGGCTGAACTCGGAGCCCACGACGTGCATGAAGAGGGAGCGGCGCTGGATTATGCAGCAGATTTGAACCGTTGCATACTTATCGATCCTGTTACGGACAAAGTGTTTTAAGATGACTGACCATCGCTCAAACCTCAGCCTCGAACAGCGCGCCTATCACATCAGGCGCCACGCATTGCGCATGGCCGAAGTACAGGGGCAAGGTTACGTGGCCCAAGCGCTTGGCGTTGCAGATGTTCTTGCCGTTTGTTATTTTGATGCGCTTAAGTATCGCCCGCAAGATCCGGAGTGGGAGGGGCGAGACCGCTATCTACTCTCCATCGGGCACTACGCCATAGCGCTTTATGCGGCCTTGATCGAAGCCGAAATATTGCCTGAAGATGAAATCGAAACCTATGGCTCAGACGACAGTCGTTTGCCTATGTCTGGCATGGCCACCTACACACCGGGAATGGAAATCACGGGTGGCTCGTTGGGCCAAGGGCTGTCTATTGCCGTGGGCATGTGCCTTGGTTTGAAGCGCAAGAAATCGGAGAGTTTCGTTTACAATCTGTTGTCTGACGGCGAATTGAACGAAGGTTCGACATGGGAGGCCGCCATGTCTGCTGCCAGTTTCAAACTCGACAATCTGATCGCGATTGTCGATGTGAACAATATGCAAGCTGATGGACCATCAAAACTCATACTGAATTTTGAGCCGCTGGAGCAAAAGTTTGAAGCTTTTGGCTGGTATGTCCAGCGCGTTGACGGCAATAATGTTCCAGCACTCACAAAAGCCTTCCGTTTGGCAAAAACCTTCACCGGGGATAAACCTCGCATCATCATTTGCGATACCAAAATGGGCAAAGGCGTGGATTTTCTTGAGGCTCGCGAGCGCAGTCATTTCCTGCGTGTAGAGCCAGAAGAATGGAGCCGAGCTATGGCGGAACTTGATGCAGGAATGCCCACATGAAACGTGACAAATACATACGGCAAGTGGTGTCAACCGGCGGCGAACGCCTGAAAACCTCCGCCATGATCGCATCGATTGCCGGCGATAATCAACCCACAAAGACCGCACCCTTCGGCCATGCACTGGTCGAACTTGCGAAGTCCCGCCCTGAGATTGTGGGTATGAGTGCTGATCTGGCCAAATACACTGATCTGCACATTTTTGCCCAAGCCTATCCCGACCGTTTCTACCAAATGGGCATGGCAGAACAGTTGCTCATGGGTGCCTCTGCGGGGATGGCGCGAGAAGGCTTTATGCCGTTTGTCACGACTTACGCGGTGTTTGCGTCGCGGCGTGCCTATGATTTCATTTGCATGGCCATTGCAGAAGAAAATCTGAATGTAAAAATTGCCTGCGCCTTGCCGGGCCTGACAACCGGGTATGGTCCCAGCCATCAAGCAACCGAGGACCTGGCGATTTTCCGGGGCCTTCCAAACATGACAATCATCGACCCTTGTGATGCGCTCGAAATTGAACAGGCAGTGCCAGCGATTGCGGCACATCAAGGCCCGGTTTATCTGCGGCTGTTGCGCGGCAAGGTGCCACTAGTGCTGGATAAATACGATTACACATTCGAAATCGGTAAGGCGAAACTGTTGGTTGACGGGAGTGACGTTCTGTTCATCTCCAGTGGCATCATGACCATGCGCGTGCTTGAAGCTGCAGAGCGACTTTTAGAGCAAGGAACCAGGGCGGCCGTGCTGCATGTTGGAACCATCAAACCGCTTGATGCCAACAGTATTCTGCGCGAGGCCATGAAGCCGGGGCGTGCTGTTGTGGTTGCAGAAAATCACACGGTCATTGGTGGCCTTGGCGAAGCCGTGGCTCATATTCTGGTCAGCAACGGCTTTTCAGGCCGCTTTCGCCATATTGGTTTGCCGGACGAATTTCTGGATGCCGGTGCGTTGCCCACCTTGCATGATCGTTATGGAATATCAACCGCGAAAGTTGTCGAAAATATCAGCAATTGGCTCTAGAAAATTTCTAATACAAGAGGAGAATACACAACATGACATCAGGCATTTTTGCATCCGGCATCGGCGCGCCAGAAGGACCCGTCACATTGCCGGACGGTTCCATGTATGTGACCGAAATGTCTGACTCCACGTTGAATATTTCTAAACTTAGCCCCAAGGGCGAGCGCACAGTTATCAAAAAGACGGGCGGGCGGCCAAACGGCCTGGCGATTGATGGCGAAGGCTTGCTGTGGATTGCAGAGGCAGGCCAGCGTGCACTCGTGTGCATTGATCCGGATGGTCATGAAGTGAAGCGGCTCGAAGGCGACGATCAACACGGTCGTTTCTTTTTCCCGAACGATTTGGTGTTTGGACCAAATGGCCATCTCTTCATGACGGATTCTGGCATGGCGCTAGCTGATTTTCTCGATGGACAGAGCTTCGTAGCAGGTTTCATGGATTTGTTCTGGGATGGCCGGGTCTACGAGATCAATCCCAAGACCATGAAGATTGTCCGGCTCATTGATAGTAAAATCCGCTTCACCAATGGCATTGCCTTTGATCAGTCCAATCAGCTTTATGCCAATGCTTCATTCACTGGCGAAATCTATCGCTACGATGTGTTTGGTGGCCAAGCGCCAAAGCGTGAATTGTTTGGCAATGTCCTTCAACCCGACAATCAGACAGGCTTCAAGGGGCCGGATGGGATGAAGTTTGGCTTGGATGGCAGGCTCTATTGCACTGTCTACGGCCAACAGAACGTCACTGTTCTCGATAACACTGGCCAAGTTGCAGAGCGGTTAGCGCTCGCGGGACCATGCCCAACAAATCTGGCCTTCGCCCGCAGTGGCAAACGCATACTCGTAACAGAAGTGTCGAAAGGACAAGTTGAGTTTCTTGAGGTGAAATGCGACGGCGTGCAACTTTTTTATCCCAAGACAAGTTGAAGTTTTCAATTTTACCGCTGCCAAATCTAGGCATTCAGTTCCGACATTTGATGGACTGGGGGGACAAGGCAAAGAAATCGATGAGTTAAAAATCGTCGTTTGCAATTTGTGTGCAATAGGAGAATGCATTTTTCGTCCGATCTAAAGAAAATTGGAACGTCGTTTCATTATCCGCAGCGAAATGTGGACGGCAACAACCTTGCGTCTTGCGCGGAAATTCTGAGCGACCTTTTCTGAGAATATCGATCAAAACTGATGCCTGTTTGTGTGAGCGAATAGGCAATCAAGCTTTTCGCGTTTAAGCATTAATCGACAGCGTTCAACACACTGTCACGTCAAACCCAGCCCGAGGGAAATGGATATTGACATCACCCACATTGGGGTGTTCGGACCTTATCACAATCTCTTGTGCATCGGCGGCTAAGAGTCGGCCTCGCACCGCGTCGCGGCCCGTATCGTCAGCTCTGACCTCTACAAGTGTACCGGCTTTCAGACCGGAAGGATCATTGTCTCCGATTGGCGACGTTTCGGGATGCGCCTTACGAGCAACCTCAAGGGCCCCCGTGGCGCTCATTTCAGTGGATGTGCCATGACCCAGTGCTGCGACGCGCGACGCCCAGGCAAGCAACTGTTCATAAGGCAGTCTGGCAACGGCTTCCTCACCGCCCTGCGTTTTTAAGACCCAGAAAGTCGAATAGGCTGCGAGATCGGCGACACTCACGGAGGCTCCCAGTATGAAGGGCCGTCCGTCGGACAAGATATCGGTAAGCCAGCTAAGATGGGCAGCTCCCTGCTGGAGGTGGCGATGGAGGAGCGGTTTCACATCCATTTCACCCAAAGGAAAACCAAATGCTTTGCGCTCCGCAATGAAATCGGCAGGAATCCGCGAGCCGAGCGTGTCGGCAAGAACGCCGAGTGCAGGCCAGAAAAGTGACTTGTCGATCCACCAGGCGAGCGCAGTAGAAAGGCCTTTGCTGCCTCCCGGGTAGAGTGTCGGCTCGGGATGTAGCGCATCGATTTTGCGCAGGATCATCATCGTGTCGCAGTAAATATCCGCTCCGATCTGCATAACCGGGGTGCGCCGGTAACCGCCCGTGAGGGCCATGAGATTGGGCTTCGGCATCATGGTGGGTATCAAGACGGAGCGCCAAGACAGCTGCTTTAAGCCAAAGGCGAGCCGTACTCGCTCGGAAAATACGGAAATTGCGTAATGGTGTAGAATAATTTCTGTCATTTAACTCGCCCTACGGCCAGCCGCTAGGTGGCACTTTATTTACACTTTCGGATCTGGGTTTTGGGTATTGTCGCGCGCGGCCTGCAGGATCATACGGCCTGTCGACGCCAGACGCCTGAACTCGGCAGCACTCTGGTAGTCGGCATCATTGTACCAGGCGAGAGCCGTGTCCCGGTCGGAGAACTCAATGAGTACCAGCCGTTCGGTGAATGTGGGGCCTTCGACGGTCTGAACAATATCGCCTCGAGTGAGGAACTTGCCACCATATCGCGCCACCGTTGCTGGTGTGAGCGCGGTATATTTGCGGTAGGTTTCGGCATCGTGAATGGTCATGGTGCAGATAAAATAAGCTGTCATGCGGCTGTCTCCTCATCTAATAGTCATTGCACATCAATTTGGTGAAAGGTCAAGCAAGCTATATGAAATGCCGACAAACTCTCAACCGCATTTACCTGCTTGAACACTAGCATGGAAAAGCTTTCACCTTCGTTGGCCAGACAAGCCTACAGCATAAAAGCCACGCGCGAATTGGCGCGCCGTGCTTTGCCGCGCCCGGTTTTTGATTTCTCGGATGGCGGAGCTGAAGATGAGCGCACGCTGACACGAAACGAAGAGGCCTTCGCCGACTTCGATCTCGTGCCCGAACCGCTGCGAGGGGCGGCGCAGCGTGACCTTTCGACTGTGTTGTTTGGAAAGACGTTGAGCATGCCGGTGATGATCGGCCCGACTGGTCTCGCCGGGTTATTTTGGCCCGATGGCGAGCGTTGCGCTATGCGGGCAGCGGCTGCAGCTGGAACTGCTTATTGCCTGAGCCACGGTTCCGTATGCACACTGGAGCAACTTGCTGAGGCGGCACCAGCTGCGAACCGCTGGATGCAGGTGTTCATTTACCGTGACCGTGGCTTCACGCGCGAACTGGCAGAACGTGCCGCGGCCGCGAACTACTCTGCCTTGGTACTGACAATCGACAATCAGATTATGGGCAACCGCGAGCGAGACATTCGCAACGGCTTTGTCATTCCACCGCGTCTTGGATTATCCGAAATGGCCGCCATGGCTACTAAATGGCGCTGGCTATGGCGCATGCGCAACGATCTGCCGCAGCTCACCATGGGCAACTATGTAAAGCCGGGAGACGCCGTCGGCATTCGCGAAATCGCCGGGCAATTGGCCTCCCGTCTCGACCCCGGAATGTCTTGGAAGGATGTCGATGCACTCCGTGCCTTGTGGCGCGGGCCGCTGGTGCTGAAGGGCATTCTCAGCCCTTCGGAGGCACGGGAAGCCGTCGCACGCGGGGTTGATGGCGTGATCGTGTCCAACCACGGTGGTCGCCAGCTCGATGGTGCGATCGCCAGCCTCGATGCGCTGCCACGGATCGTTGAGGCGGTTGATGGACGGATTCCCGTGTTGGTGGACGGTGGCGTGCGCCGCGGTGCGGATGTGGTGAAGGCCTTGGCACTGGGTGCTGCCGCCTGCCTGATCGCACGCCCTCAGCTGTGGGGCCTTGCAATGGGGGGCGAGGCAGGAGTTGCTAATGTGCTGGAAATTTACCGCCAGGAGATTGACCGCACCATGGGTCTTTGCGGCGTCACGACTATCGGGGAGATCAATCGCGCGCTCATATCTCACAGATCCAGGAGGGAATAGATCACACCCTTGATCGCGGCATCTGATAGATTGGATAAAGATTGAGAACCTATCCGTAAATATAATTTTAACCAAACGCGCCTGAAAAGACATGGTTCAGAGGGATCATGTCAAAGTCTGCAAAACGCGTGCAGTCGTGGGAAGTGAAAGATGATTTGTGGGCCATCGCGGCTCCGTTAATTCCCGAACGCAAGCGCCGCGCCAAGAAGAAATATACAAGGAAAGTCGGCGGTGGACGCAAGTTGCTGGAGCCACGGCTTGTGTTTGAAGGTATCGTGTTTGTGCTGCGCACCGGCATTCAGTGAAAAGCGCTGCCGCTCGCTCTTCTCATGTTCAGTCTTGAGATCGGCAGCTTCACGCTCCACAGCTGGCGTCACAATTTTTTTCCAACTAAATTCACAACGATCAGCCGTAGATGAATGCACTATCACCGAAATTGCTCTGTTTCAGCTTTTGATGGAAAAATTTATGATGTTGTTACTTGCGGCGCGCATGTTAATGCGGGC
The DNA here is from genome assembly GCA_043744395.1 of Aestuariivirga sp. GTDB lineage: Bacteria > Pseudomonadota > Alphaproteobacteria > Rhizobiales > Aestuariivirgaceae > Aestuariivirga. Next base: position 29,145 of record JAYTUV010000136.1, on the reverse strand, counting down.
GATAGTGATTGCATTGACGGCGGGTGTTTGGCGCGGCGCGCCTGCCCTGTTGGCTTTCAATATCAATACACAAAGCCACATGCGCAATTTCATATGGATGCCTTTGCAGAGGCGCGGAGACGAGATGTATAAATTTATCGAAGAAAAATTGGCACGCGGCGAGACGATTATTCTGGACGGTGCCACAAGCACCGATATTCAGCGCCGTGGTGCGCCAATGCAGGGCGACACATGGTCGGCAGAAGTGAACTTAACGCACCCCGATGTTGTGCGCGCTGTGCATGATGATTATGTGCGCGTGGGCGCTGATGTTATCATTGCCAACACTTTTGCAACCAGTGTTTTCATGTTTGATCATGTTGGGCGCAAAGCTGATGTCAACAAGATAGACCGCGTGGCAGTGCAAATTGCGCTAGATGCAGCGCGTGGCCACCAGGTTGCCGTTGCTGGATCAATTTCAACAATGCGGCCCATGCAGATTGGATCAGACCGCAATAATCTTGCAATTGATTGGAGCGAGGCGGATGCGCGCACATTGTTTTCAAACAAAGTTAAAGGCTTGATTGATGCAGGTGTGGACTTCATCATGATGGAGATGATGCGCGATACAGACTATGCTGTCTGGGCGACTGAAACCGCCATGGCCACTGGCCTTCCCGTGTGGATTGGTGTTTCGGCTGAACGCAACAAAGATGGTGGATTGCAAGGCTGGGGCCGCGATGATTGCAAATTTGATGAGATTTGTGAAAAGCTTGCAGCACTGAAACCACAGGTGATGAGCGTGATGCACACTTCACCCAATGATACTGATGAAGCAATTCAGATTTTGCGCAAATACTGGAATGGCCCAATTGGCACTTATCCTGAATGCGGATATTTCAAATCTCCTGAATGGGAGTTTGTGGATGTGATTGCACCTGCCGATCTGGTGACCAAATCACAAGATTGGCAGAAATTGGGTGCGACGATATTTGGTGGATGTTGTGGCCTTGGGCCTGATCACATTCATGCATTAGCAAAGCACATGAGATGACCAAGATATTCGGTGACAGTTCAGTGCACATATTAAATAGGCTATATTATGGGAACGGCTGCACAGATTTTTGAAAAGCTGTCAGATTTTATTGGTGGAACCAAAAAATTGAAAATGGAATTTTATACATTGGGTTATCAGTCCACGTCTGCCGATGGATTTTCGGCGATTGGTCGACCGAATGGGACCGAAGGGCTTTATGTTGCTGTCACTCATTCAGGCATTACATTAGCTCCCGCGTTAGGAGCGCTTGGTGCCGCTGAAATTTTGGACGATGTGCGTCATGAACTTTTGCAACCGTATCATCCGGATCGGCTGATTTCATGATGGAGTGGGTGAGCCATTTGCAATTTGGCAAAGGCGCTGTTGTGGCCATTGTCTTGGTTGGACTGCTGGTGCTTGAACGCATATTTCCAGTCGTGATTGTTCGTCAAAATTTTGAAAGACTGGGCCGCAATTTTTCATTTGCCGGATTAAATTTTTTGTTATCACCTTTCATCGTTATTCCGATCACGCTTTATGCAAATGGCGCAGTTTTTGATTGGCGACCATTATGGTGGAGTGGCTGGACAGGCTTGGTGCTTGATCTTTTGATCTTGGATTGTTGGATTTATTTTTGGCATCGGCTCAACCACATCCTACCATTTCTTTGGCGGTTTCATGAAGTGCATCATCTTGACGAAACGCTTGATGCAAGCTCAGCCTTGCGGTTTCATTTTGGTGAAGTTGTCTTTTCGTCAATTGTGCGGGCTGCTGTTATCATTTTGCTTGGCGTTCCGTTTTCATCGATCTTGGTGTTTGAAACATTGGTCACTGTGGCGGCTATTTTTCATCATTCAAACATAAGGTTACCAGCGCATTTTGAGAGAATACTTTCGCTGATTATCGTCACGCCGTCCATTCACTGGGTGCACCATCATGCTTTGCGGCGCGATACAGATTCAAATTATTCAACCATACTTTCAATCTGGGACCGCCTGTTTGGAAGTGTGGCCGAGGGCAAACGTAACAGTGAAATGTTGATTGGTGTTGAAGGCGTTCAGGAGCAAAATTTGCTGCGCCTTATTTTACGCCCTTTCTACAAGGCATGAGGCCCTCTAGACTGCGACTTACACGGAGATTCTTTTTTAAATGGATGTTTCAAGACCCTTACGCGACACGCTGTTGCAACTTTTGGCCACTGTCATGATCCCACTTTCGGTGGCAGGAACTGGACTTTATTATACGCGTTGGCAGCAGAATTTGAATGATCTCAAAACCATGATTGAGTTAGTGAGTGATCAGAATCCTGAGAAGCGCAAATATGGTGTTGCCATGTTTGAGTATCTCTTGAAGAATGATAAAGTTCCTGTTGAGTTTGTGGCAGCGCAACTGGGCTACGCCAACTCTTCGTCTGATAAAGAATTGCTGCCGTTGATGGAACAGGCGCTGGTTAAAGCTTCTGGCGAAAATCCTAAAGTTGCAATTACCTTTCGGCAAGCCCTTGAGCGTTTGCCGAGCCGTGTGTTTGTGCACACACAAGAGGATAAACAACGCAGTTGCGTTCGCACGTTGATCGGTAAAATGAAAGATACTGATAGCAACAATCTCGTTGTGCCTGGTTTTGCGCGCGCCACTTGGTCGGGGGAGGGCCATGAGCTGAGGGTGTTCCTAGCATCTGATGTTCAGCGCGGAACAGACCTTGCTAAAATGTTCAGCGATGTTGGATTGAAAGTCGAGATGAAAGATTTGTCTGCTGAAGATGGTTCCGCCAACAAAGCGCGGCCAAACACATTTGAGCTTTGGTTTGGAACAGATCCGGTTCCGGCCTCTTGTAGCAATTAAGAGTTCCGGCGCAGTTTGTGCATCTTTTTGCTGGAGTGTTGATGAGGGGTTAATAGTCTGTCCCGAATTGGCACAGTCTTGCATTTGGTAAAGGGCTTATGGCTGATCAACGGGAATTTACGAAGGCATTGCGAGAAGCGCGGTTAGCTGCGGCATCTAAGCTTGATGCTACACTTGATCTGGCAGACGCGCGGGCTTTGCGACTTGATGCTTTGCGTGCGGATCTCTTGCCTCTGGTTGAGGGTAATGCTGAGGCACGGGCGTTATTTAATTTAAATGTTGAGCCCGGTGCTACGCCAAAGCTTTGGCTTGATTTGATTTCCTCAGTGGTGATGGAGCCTGATCCCCGCACTTACCGCTTGTTGCAAGATCAAGACAACCGCCGCGAAACGCTGTTTGAATCATCAGACATGAAGGCAATGTCGGGCTATATCGTGAAATATTTGGCGCACCGGATTATTGCACATGAAAAACTGGCGCGGGGCTCGGCACCGCAGCCGGGAGAAGCGCTTAAGTCATACACCCTCGTTGATTTGATTTATGTTTGGATGACTGGTGCAATCGTTGGTGTTTTAGGCTTGCTCATTGTCGCTATGCTTATGGGAAGGTTGAATTTTTCTTCGTTTTCTTGATGTAACAATCTGAAACACCTTTTGATTTCCTGTTGCACCTGCTCAGTTGTTAGTTTGAGGTTCGAAGCGGGGCATTGATTTGCTTTGATTTATGTTTATGGCAAAGGCGCAGTTGAGTATGACGGGATCTTTAGCAGTGGCAGAAAAATTGGTGGGCGCAGCAGGTTTAGTGCGCACTCCCACATCTAATCGCGATCTGCCACAAAGAGTTGGTGGTTTTGGAACCCTGACCGAGAGCTTGGATTATGCTGCGCGCGGCTTGACCGGATTTAATTTTTATTCAGGTCGTGGTGCACTTGAGCATGTTTTGCCATATTCGGAATTGCGTGCACAGGCGCTGATTACGGCGCGTCGGTTGCTCTCATTGGGGTTGCACCGCATGGACCGCGTGGCGATTGTGGCCGAGACTGGCCCAGAATTTATGGTCACATTTTTTGCCTGCCAATATGCTGGTCTTGTTCCATGCCCCATTCCTTACAGCATGTATATTGGTGGGCGCGAAGCCTATGTGGCGCGCATTACGGGCATGTTAAAGGCGGCTCATGCCAATGCAGTGATCAGCACAGATGCACAAATTGGAACGCTGCGCGAGGCCGCGACGGCTGCTGGTGTGCCTCTTATTTTGAGACATGCCGATGTTAAAGATTTACCAGAGTCGATGACCAAGCTTCATAGTTTTGATGTCGAAGAAGTGGCCTATATTCAATATTCGTCGGGATCGACTTCTGCTCCTAAAGGTGTTTTGATTTCGCAGCGCTCGATCATGGCCAATGGTGTGAGTATTTTGCGTGATGGCATTGATGTGAAACCAACCGACCGTGGGTTTTCTTGGTTGCCACTTTATCATGATATGGGCCTTGTTGGTTTTTGTCTGTCCACAATGATGGGGCAATCAAGCATGGATTATTTGGCGACAACGGCTTTCGCGCGTCGGCCAACGCTTTGGCTCAAATTGATGTCCGAAAATCGAACCACAGTTTCGTTCTCGCCGACATTTGGTTATGATCTTGTTGCCAAGCGCATCAACGGCGAGGCAGCGAGTTTTGATCTTTCGTCTTGGCGCGCAGCAGGCATTGGCGGCGACATGGTGCGGCCTGATGTTTTGGAAAATTTTGCAGCAAGTGTTGCTGCGACGGGCTTTGACCGCAAAGCGTTTATGCCGAGCTATGGCATGGCTGAATCTACACTGGCTATTAGTTTTGCGAATGCTGGGACGACTGTTCGGGTTGACCGGGTTGACCGGGCTGCCCTTCGTGGTTTGAACAAAGCGGTCCCTTCGACCGACCTATCAGATAATGTGGCGCGGGATTTTGTGGTGTGCGGTAAAATTGTTTCCGGCCATGAAATGCAGGTGCGCGGGGAAAATGGCACTTTGTTGGGCGAGCGCGAGATTGGAAAGATTTTTGTTTCAGGCCCAAGCTTGATGACCGGCTATTATGAAAATCCTTCAGCCACTGCTGATACGATTGGCGCGGATGGGTTTCTTGATACGGGTGACATGGGTTATTTGCTGGGTGGTGAAATTGTTATCACAGGCCGCGCGAAGGATTTGATTTTGCACAATGGCCGCAATATTTGGCCGCAAGATATTGAATGGGCGGCTGAGCAAATGGCCGCCTTGCGGTCGGGCGACGTTGCGGCATTTGCTGTTGAAGGACAGGACGGCGATGACGAAGTTGTTGTGCTGGTTGAGTGTCGGTTGAGCGACAAAGACGCGCAAGATGCTTTGAAACGCGATGTTAGCAAGGTCGTTCATCAAAGTGCGGGTGTAGATTGCGCCATTGTTTTGGTGGCGCCCAAGAGCTTGCCATTTACATCTTCCGGTAAACTTTCGCGGGCGGGCGCGCGCAAAAGCTATCTTGCTGGTGAAATGGAAATCATATCGCATCACGTGAATGCTTGATTTCATTCGTGCCTTTTTGACATGAAAATTGCTTTGACGGGAGCCACGGGGTTTGCGGGCGGACCAATATTGTCTGAGCTCTTGATGGCTGAACACTCGGTTAGTGTTCTGGTGCGACAACCAAAAGAAAGCCAGTTTGATGCTGCCATAAAAATTATCAAAGGTGATCTTGATGATTTTGAAGCTTTGAAAACATTGGCGACGGGTGCTGATGTTGTAATCCATGTCGCAGGGGCAATTTCTGCTTTGAACAAAAATGGATATTTCAAAATTAATTTTGCAGGCACACAGAACGTTTTTGCAGCTGCTGTCGCGGCAAAGGTGAAACGCTTTATTTTTGTATCTTCGATTACAGCTCGAAAGCCAGAACTTTCATCCTATGCAGCAAGCAAGCGGGCGGCAGAAGATTTTTTGATTTCACAAGCTGGTAAAATGGAAATTCTGATTTTGCGGCCATCGGCAATTTATGGGCCTGGAGACAAAGCGACGCTGCCATTGTTAAAGACACTTCAAAACACGCTGGCAATTGTTCCGGGGCAACGTGATGCCAAGTTTTCATTGGTGCATGTGCGGGATTTTGCGCGTGTGGTTGCGTCTGCTGCGATTGGGCGGCAAGTTGGCGTTCTGGAAATAGATGACATGCAGGGCGGGCACACTTGGCAGGAATTGGCCGATCTCAATTGTTCCTTTAGTGGCAAACCAAAACGAGTCGCATATCTGCCTCGCGCGCTTGTCGATGCAGTTGCGATGGCAAGCGAATTGGGGAGCTCTATTACCGGACGATCTGGCATGGTCAATCGCGGTAAGGTGAGTGAGCTTTATCATAAGGATTGGGTAGCACGGGGTGCTGGATGGCCACGTGAAAACCCTATTGAGCTGGCCGAGGGCTTGGCTGAAACTGTGACGTGGTACCGCGCTAATGGATGGTTGCCGCCACTTAAACAAGCCGTTAGAACGGCGCAATGACCGAAGCTGAAATCATCCCCACCATCTGCACTTTGCTTGGACCATATAACTTAGAGCAAAAAACGCTGAATGCGGAAACCGATATACCTGCTGAACTCAATATTGATTCAGTTGGTGTGCTGGATTTTATTATGGAAGTGGAGGATCATTTCGATATTGAAATCCCGATGAATGTGGTTTCTGAAACGCGGACTGTGGGCGATTTGGCGCGCTATGTTGCGATCCAAAAGAATAAGGCTTGATTGATGGTTGATCTTCTCGAAAAGCACCGCGCAATTGCGGATCGTTTTCAGCGTATGATTGATATGGGCGTGAATGCTTTAGGCGTGACCAACGATCAAATGATTTCGCCGACGCGGGCCGTTGTTGGTGGGCGCGAAATTATTTTGGCGGGCACCAACAATTATATGGGCATTACGTTTGAACCCAGTGTCATCGCTGCGGGACATAAGGCGCTCACAGAATTTGGTACGGGCACCACTGGATCGCGCATCGCTAACGGTAGCTTTGCGATGCATAAAGAACTTGAACGTTCGCTCGCCAAGTTTTTAGGGCTGAAGCACTGCATTGTTTTTACAACTGGTTATCAGGCTAATCTCGGCATGCTTTCGGGACTGGCCGGGCCGAAGGATACGATTTATCTGGATGCGGATTCGCATTCATCAATTTATGATGGTTGCACTTTGTCTGGCGCCAAGCTGGTGCGGTTTCGGCATAATGATGCTGCAGACTTGGACAAGCGCATGGCACGCGATGACAACACAGAAGGCGGCAAACTTGTTGTGCTCGAGGGTATTTATTCGATGCTCGGTGACCGTGCGCCATTGGCTGATTTTGTGGCGCTCAAAAAGAAACATAATTTTCAATTGCTGGTCGATGATGCGCATTCATTTGGTGTGCTTGGGCCAAATGGCCGTGGGCTTGGCGATGAAGCCGGTTTAGAAGACAGTGTTGATTTTGTGATCGGCACATTCTCTAAAAGTGTTGGAGCAATTGGTGGATTTGGCGCTGGTAATCATCCGCTGTTTGAAACACTGCGCTATGCAATGAGGCCTTATATGTTTACGGCCTCAGCATCGCCTGCTTCGATTGCAACTTCAATTGCAGCACTTGATGTTTTGTCAAAGGAGCCGGAGCGCCGGCAACGGCTGTGGGATAATTCACAACGGTTGTTTGATGGTCTGCGGGCACTAGGGCTTGAAATGGGTACTGATGTTGTGAGCCCGGTGATTGCAGTCAAAATGCCAGATGAACTCACGACGATTGCAAAGTGGAATGCGCTGTTTGAAGCGGGTGTCTATGTGAATATGGCTGTGCCACCGGGCACGCCTAACCGCCTGTGTTTGCTGCGTTGTTCGGTTTCTGCGGCGCATAGTTTTGATGATATTGACCGGATTATTGCGATCTTTAAAGCGGTTGTTGCAAACTAAGCGTTTTCTGTTCTCGCAACCATTACTGCTGCAACTGCGCCGAAAACGATGATCGGTGTCCATGCGGCCAGCCACGGTGCAACCAGTCCGATTTCTCCAATTGATGCTGCAACACCGTCACTCACAAAAAACAAAAATCCCATGCCCACGCCAATTCCAAGCAAGGGTCCCAAGCCACCACCGCGCCTGAATTTTGTTGATAATGGGATGCAAAGCGCAATCATGAGTATGGCCACGATGAAGGGCGAGATTCGTTTGTGCCACCAGGTTTGGTAAACATAGGTGGGGCGTTGGCCGTAACCTTCGTGGGCGATAAAGTCATTGATCTGGGTAATCGACATTTCTTGCGGATCGTCAGTGGGTGCATTTGTTAGAAACCGAATTTCGCCAGCGTAGATCATATTGTTGAGATGATAGGGAACGCGGCCATTACGATCGAATATATTTATGTTTGTGAGTAGCCAATGTTCGCCTGCCAGTTTGGCGCTTTCAACGTAAAGCTGCTGGAGCAAAAGGCCGTCGGGCTGTCTTTTGAAAATGATTAGATTTTTCATTTCGGTTTGATCAGCACTCACAGATTTGGCTTGAATGACATCGGCACCCGACCTCATCCAAATTGGATCACCTGCTTTGGCGCGGGTTGATTTTCCCGCGTAGTCTCCAATGCCCCAATTATGGAGATAGGTTGCGGCGGCGGGTACGGCCTGATCGGAAATCAGAAATTGAATTGCGCCTACTACAAATGCGACTGGCAGAAGCATCACAATCAACCTCGATGGTGAAATGCCTGTTGACCAAATTGCAGTCATTTCATTTCGGTAGGAAAGCTCAGTGATTGAAAGAAGCAGGGCGAGCAGCAAACAGAAGGGAAGAAACGTGTTCATGACTCCCGCACTTCTGGCCAGAGCATATTCACCGAGTGCCAGAACAGGACTCTGATTGATTTTTAAAATTTCGCTCAGAAAGCCTACAGTTTCGAGGGTGAGCACAAACATCGTGATGCCCAACAAGATCACGAAAAAGCGCAACAGTATCATGCGCGAAAGAAAGCCTGCGATGATCGACATCATGATTTTAACAACTCAAATTCATCAACAGTCTTAAAGGTTTTTTCTGAACCTTGCCATTGACGAATGCGGACATGAGTTTGCCATTTGCCTTTGGCGCGGTCGATTTCATATGTATTCCATGCGGCGGGTTCGTGTTTGCCGTCATCGGTCATTGAAGCGGAAGGAACGCCGATGATGGGAACTGCGCCGTGTGACGATTCAATCCATGCCAAGCTTCGCTTATGGTTGTGGCCGTGGAGCACGAGTTCGGCTCCCTCTTCTTGCAAAATGGTTTTGAGTTCTGCGGCGTCTGACAATGCACGCAAGGGATGGGCTAAGCCGGGGGCAGGAGGATGATGAATGAGGACTGCACGATAAAAACCTCGTTCGCGCAGAGATTTTAGCTTCTCGCGCAAGCGATCCCGCTGAGCTTTGCCCACTGTGCCGCCTGCTCGTGTCCAGCTTTGAGGAATCGCTCCGTTGACACCAATTAAAGCCACGTTTCGGCGCAGACGCACGAATGGAAAGCGTTCGTCCTGTTTCATGTCGCTTCTCATATAATCATCGAGAAGGCCTAAGCCCTTTTGCCATGGCACTTCGACATAAGCATCATGGTTTCCGGGTGTAAATGAAAGCCAGTCGGCGGGACCTGCATTCTTGAGCCACTCAGCACCTTGTTTGAATTCTGCGACGGCTGCGATGTTCACAAGGTCGCCTGTGAATGCCGCATGATCTGGCGCAACAGATTGAATGTCTTCCATAAGTGCAAAAGCAATTTCTGGAAGATGTCTTTTGCAGCGGTTGAACATCCAGGACCAGGCACCGATTATTCGCTTTGGTGAAAAATCGCTGAAGGCAGCACCTGGGGGAAGTGGCCCTAAATGGACGTCTGAAAAATGTGCGAGTTTAAATCCCATGCGTTAGAGGGTTTTCTCATAGATGCGGTAGGTTTTGTAGATCCGCGAGCCAGATGTTTCGAGGATGTGGCGCATTCTTACATTGTCTTCCAAAATCCACGACATTTCGACTTCTTCAACGCCGCGCGCTTTATGGAATTCATAGACAGCCTTGATGACGGCAATTGAGAGCACAGAACCCATGGTTCCGTCTTGCAAATGCCGACGCACACCCATCAAAGGAACGCGAATGGATTTTGATTTTTTGGTAATAATCTTTCCGATAATGCGCATTATTCCGAAGGGCAAAACTTTGCCATTCATGCCATTAAACCATTCATTCAAATTTGGCATTGAGACAATAAATGCTGCCGGTTCACCTTTGAAATAGGCAATCTGCACGGCGTTTTTATGCAATAGCATTTTAAAGTTTTTAGCCAAAGCTGCCAGCTCGGCTTCGGTAAAAGGCACATAGCCCCAATTGCTACTCCAGGCATCATTGAAGATATCGATCACGATTTTGATTTCGTTTTTGATCTCGGATTTGTTCATCGGTCTAATCGTGACATTGCCCGAGGCCATGCCGCGTTTGTAGATGCGCTCCAATACGGGAGGCAAAGGCAGCCGCATGTCGCGGATGAATGCAAATATATCCTTGGCTTTTTTGAAACCGTCTGCTTCCACCTGCTTTTCGTAATAGGGAAGCGCGTGGCCCATAAAACTGTTGGGTGGCGTATCAAAACCGTCGATGAGCAAACCGATTTCATCATTGATTGAAAAATTGAAGGGCCCCCGTACACGTTTCATGCCTTTAGCGCGCAACCACTCCTCGGCAGTTTTAAAAAGGGCTTTGAAAACTTGCTGATCGTCAATTGCTTCAATGAAGCCAAACTGGCCACAAGCATCATTATAGCGTTCAAGATGGAGGCGGTCGATTTGTGCTGAAATGCGGCCTACGGCTTTGCCATTTTTTTCAGCAATGAAAAGTTGTGCTTCGGCGTGTTCAAAATAGGGATTCTTCTTAGGGTCGAGATGTTCAAGTCGCTCAAGATAAAGCGGGGCGATCCAGTTTTTATCGCTGGCATAAATTTCGAAAGGCACTTTGAGGAAGGTAAGTTTATCGGCCTTATTCAGCACGGGGCGCACCGTGATTTGATTTGCGCTCATATCGAACAACCTCTTCGTCATTGCCGCTTGTTGAAACATCAATTATAGCGATTGTGGTTCGGGCACAAGCGAGGTTGGATTAACTTATGCGTCCTATTTTCTATAAGATAATCTCGCGTTTCGGTTTGCATACATATTTGCGTTTAACCCGCAGTAAAACTTTAGGTGTTCGTGTCGCTATATTTGACGATGCGGGCGCTGTCATGCTGGTGCGTCAGTCATATTCACGAGGTTGGATTTTACCCGGCGGTGGTGTTGAAAAAGGCGAAATGTTGAAATATGCCGCCAAGCGCGAAATTCTTGAAGAAGGCGGTATCGTGGCGGAGGGGCCCTTGCACCTCCATGGCATTTTCTCGAATGAAAAAGTTTTTGCGGGAGATTTTGTGTGTCTGTTTGTTTTGCGACAATTCAGGCGAGAAATTTGGAAACCCGATTCTGAAATATTGGAGGCGAAGTTTTTTCCGACTGATCGTCTGCCTGAGGATATTACTGATGGGTCACGGACGCGGCTTGACGAAATTTTGAAGGGACGCGAGATTTCAGAGTATTGGTAACAGTGCTTGACGTTGATCAATTCAAGATGTAACGCGCAAATATGTTCATGATTTTACACACTCTTCTGCGACGACGCTTTAGCTCTTGCTAAGTTTCCCGACCCTTTTTGGGGAGGGGTTAATGTCCCTTCATATTGAGTGTGAATTACGATGAGCTTTGAACTTTCTCCTGTGCAGCAGGTTGATTCTGACATTCCTCTAATCGAAAAAATTCTTGATGACGCCTTTGGTCTGTCGCGGCGCACCAAGACTTCTTATCGTTTGCGTGAGGGCAATGTTGCGGCGGAAGGCCTTTCACTGGTGATCCGCGATGCCGATGTGGGTGTTGCTGGTTGCATAAGTTACTGGCCGATCACGATTGGGCATACCATGCAGCCTGCTTTGCTGTTGGGGCCGCTTGCTGTGCATCCGGCGCGGCAGAATTTAGGGATTGGTTTGAAACTCATGCAGGTGAGTTTGAGTAAGGCCGTGGAGCTTGGACATAGTTTGGTTTTGTTAGTGGGCGATCCGCCTTACTACGCGCGGGTTGGATTTAAGCAGGTGCCAATTGGGCAAATGGATTTGCCCGGAACTTATGATCCCAAGCGATTTCTATTTTTGGAATTGGTGGCGCATGCGCTGACAACGGCCAAAGGCTTAGTGCTTTCAGCGCCGCGTTCCCATGAACTTTTAGCGGCCCTCGCGGAACCACATTGCTGAGGCAGCAATCAATAAAAGCGCCAAACTCAACAATGTTGAGAAGAGTGAGATTTGCCTGATTGCGGTGATGCGGAATTGATTATTGGCGCGGATGTTCATCCAACCGGAGCCTGTCATCAATTGACCGACGTTTGATTTACCGATGTTGGGCATGCTGTCTTCAATCCACGCTATGCCGCCGCCGGTCGCTGCAGCAACGGGTGTCAGTTTTTCAAATGTAGCGCGAATATCAGATGCTTCTTTTGCGTCGCCCGTGCCAACTGCTGTGGCCGATACAAGCTTACCATCGGTCAGCGTGTGCAGGCCCGCTTCCGTGACGGGCATGGTTGCTGTGAAATGACCGGCGCCATCAGAAGCAAGTTCAATTTTCTGGGTCTTGCCGGATGGTGCTGTCACGGTGATCGCATCAGTTTTATCAGCAAGGGTCTGGCGCGTAATGATGAGCTTGTCGCCCGATTGTTTGGCGGAAAGTTTTTCCTCCTCCAAATCTGGTTCTTTCATCAACCAGTGAGCCATGCGGCGCAGCAACTCAGTTTGCGGCCCACCACCTTCAAAACCACGCGCCCAGAGCCAACCGTGATCTGACAGCAGCTGCGCCACGCGGCCTTCGCCTTGACGAGCGAGCACAAGCAGGGGCTTATCATCAGGGCCGGACATTAAGGTTTCAGCATCGGGGTTTTGGTTTGTGTCAATCAAACGGAACCATCGACCCCATGTTGGTTTGCCATCTCCAGAACCCGGAAGGCCGCGGGTCACGGGGTGGCGTTTGCCTTGTTCTGTCAATGCAGGTTTAAAAGGTATTTCAGTGACATCGCCTGTGGGGGCAGCGGCCAAAACATCGGCCAAAGGTGTGGTGTAGATCCCATCTGGCGCAGCAAAATCAGGGCCAGAGGCGACAAGAACGGCTCCACCTTTTTTCACATATTCAGCGATGTTACCCATATAGGCATCAGGCAAAATGGCTTGGCGTTGATAACGATCAAAAATCACGAGATCAAATTGATCAAGTTTATCGATGAAAAGTTCGCGTGTTGGAAAAGCTATCAATGACAGTTCATTTGTCGGCGTTCCATCTTGTTTTTCAGGCGGGCGCAGAATTGTGAAGTGTACAAGATCAACTGAGGCGTCGGCTTTCAACAGATCGCGCCACGTACGTTCACCCGGATGCGGTTGACCCGAAACCAGCAGGACGCGCAGACGATCGCGAATGCCATCAATCACGGCAACGGTGCGGTTGTTTTCCTTTGAAAGCTCGCCGTCACGAATGGGGGCCGAGAACTCGATATAATTTTGACCCGCATGGGAAATTTTTACGGGCCAATCAGTGACGACTCCTGGTGTGAGCATAATATGGGAAGGGTTGCTTCCCGGAATTGCGATCGTCACGTCGACTGGGGATTTATCACCGTTCGAATCTTCAACATGAAACTGAATGATTTGTTCTTGGCCAACAATGCCAAAGCGCGGCGCCTTATCCAACACCATGCGACGGTCGCTTTCGGTCTTGCTGCCAGAAATCAAGCTGTGAATGGGCGAGGGCAAGCCTGTCAGACTTTGCGGCACATCGTGCACTTGGCCATCGGTCATCAGAAATGCGCCTGCGAAGCGATCTTTAGGGATATCAGCTACTGCCTTGCTTAGCGCTGCAAAAAGTCGTGTGCCATCACTTTCAGCATCAATGCCGGATGACACGTTCACAACACGCAGCTCGGTGTTGCCAAGAGCGACGACCCGCAATTTTAGTTCGGCAAGCGCCTTTTGAGTTTGGGCAGTGCGCTGGCCAAAATTTTGGCTTTGGCTTTGATCGACGATTGCAACTGCAATATCGCTCAGCAGTTCGCGCTCATCTTGGCGGATGATTGGGTTGACTAATGTTGCTATAAGAAGAGCCGCCGTTGCCGCGCGCAACAATGCGCCGCGTCTACGATGCCAAACCAAGAAGACTACAGCAGCAAAACAGATGGCAGCGAATGCCGCTAAAATTGGCCAGCTGAGTAACGGAGCAAATTCGATTTGCAAATTCATGTTATTGCCCCAATCTTTCGAGCAGGGCCGGCACATGCACTTGGTCGGTTTTATAATTTCCAGTTAGCGCATACATCACCAAGTTAACCCCTACGCGAAAAGCATATTCGCGCTGGCGATCGGAATTTGGAATGATAGCGTTCAGCGGTTCGCCTTTTTCGTCTAAAGCCCATGCTGCGGCATAGTCATTTGAACCGATGACAATTCCAGAAACGCCATCCGACTTTGCTTGGACATCGCCCGTTTGGGCTTCAACCCACAGTGTTCCACCTTCATAACGGCCCGGCCAATCTTTCATGAGATAGAATGATTTGGTGAGGGCATGATTATTCGGAACGGGCTCTAACGGCGGAATATCGAGTTTGGCGAGAATGCGTTTTAATGCGCTACCATTGCTGCTGCTGTTGCCAAAATCTGTTCCAGCGTCGCGGGTGTCGAAAAATACGGTGCCGCCATTTTTCATGTAAGCGTCGAGCTTTGCCAAAGCTTTGTCGCTGGGTTCTTTTGCAGTTTCGGTCACGGGCCAGTAGAGAACCGGATAGAAAACCAACTCGTCTGTTTCAGGATCAACACCGACAGGAGCGCCCAAAACGGCTGAAGTTCGGTCAGCCATTATGAGGCCTAAGCCTTTCAGGCCCTGCTCGCTGGTCCGATCAATTTCGCTGTCACCTGTTTTGATGAAGGCGAGGTGAGTTTGAATAGCAGCTTGCAAATCGGCTTGGTCATCGGCGCGGGCTTGGATTGGAACCAGTGAATTGAGGAGACCTGCGCACACAAAAACAATAAGCGATGTCATAGCGGTTCGACGGGTCAATCTCGTCAACCCACCTCCCATGAGCAAAGCTGCTAAAGTGTCCACCAGAAAAAGCAAAGCAGCGGCGATAAAAAGACTTTCTGCAAAGCTGGTGGTTTTGGGTGGTGTGATGGTTTGCAAATTAATGCCGCTTCCCAAGTTGTTGATTGGTGCGAGATCACTGGATTTCAAATCTAAATTAATGGCGCGTTCTTGGGTGCCCAAATTATAAATGCCCGCAGGGGTCAGTGTGCTTGGTTTTGCTGCATCGAAATCCTTGGCCGGAACCGCGTTGATGTTGGTGTTTGGCGTAACGAGGTCGCCTGTGCCATTTATCATTAAGCGCATGGCAAAGGCGTTGCCTTGGTCGGTCTTGCTTGCACCACCTGTATTGCTGCCAGCAGCAGGTGCCAGATCAACGATTCGTTGTAGCATTTCAACAAAAGTGCCAGACAGCGGCAGGTTTGACCAGTCGGCGTTGGCAGTGACATGGAATAATATGATCAGTCCTTTGCCTTTGCGCGTTGCTGTTACCAATGGCGTACCGTCGCCAAGGCTGACCCAAGTTTTATCCGGCAGACTTGAATCTGGTTCGGCCAAAACTTGGCGATTAATGGTGATGCGGCTGTCGGCCTTGATGCCAGCAAATGGACTTTTTTCGGAAATGGATTGAATAGATTGTGGTGTTTCCCAGCTGAGCGCCGAACCTAAGTTCCGATCACCCTCGCGAAGTTTGACAGGCAGAAGATCATCATTCGCAGCTGCTAAATGCGAACCAGCAAACCGCAATAAAACGCCGCCTTTTTCAATCCATGGGGCAATGGCATCATGGTTTTGAGTATTGATTGTTCCAATGTCAGCAAGCACCAACATCGATATCCCGGATTCAAGAGCAGTCTTTAACTCTTCACTTGTCGCTGGTTCTTGAATTTCGCCGTAAGGTTCAAGCGCTCTTGTCACATAATGCAAGGGCGATAGAAGTGGTTGCGAGGCTTCGAGAGCTGCGCCGGATTGTATGGCGATGGTTTTTCTGCGCCAGCGATCATCCAACAATTGCTTTGCACCAGCGTGGTTTTGACCCGCGATGCTGATGGATTGAATTTCATTGCGCAACTCGATGGGAAGGGTGAGCTTTGCGGAGGCTGTGTTTGCGCCTGTGAAGTCAACAGCGGCTTCGGCGAGAATGCGGCCATTGCCCGCTGTTGCTTCGATGGTTGCTTTGGTGTTTGCGGCAGCACCTTGCAGCGCGGTGACTTTGATGTCGCCACCATCAACCAATGGGCGGGCCAAAGCGAGGTTTGCATCTTCCGGAAGTTTTAGTGCCGCTATGTTATTGCCGTAAAGCTGCGACAGACCAGTTACAAATTCTTTGGCGGAATTGTCCAAACCATCCGTAAGCCAAATAACCTGATCGGCCTTTGGCTTTTCACTTTTCAATCTTGTGAGCAGCGCTAAGCGATCGGTGTTCAAGGCTTGTGGTTGTATAGCGCGAATGGCATTGACGACATCGCTTGCTGCAGAGCCGCCCAAATTGGTCGGACGATTTGTCGGCGTTGTGGTTGCCAGTGTTACGACGCGGCCAGCCCTTTGGGCTTCGGCCAATATGTTTTGCAGTGCTTCTTGTCTCTTTGGCCAATTCCTCGCCGCTGCCCAACCATCATCAACAATTAATAAAAGCGGGCCTGAGCCATTTGTAAGTGATGTGCTTTCGCGGTTATTGGGATGGGCAACTGCGAGGATCAAGATTGCAGCCAGTGCCAAGCGCAACAGCAGAAGCCACCACGGCGTTTTGTCAGGTGTTTCTTCTTGTTGTTTCAGCCCGAGCAAGATGCGCAAGGGTGGAAATTTGATTGATTGTGGGCGCGGCGGAGTAAAGCGCAGCAGCCACCAAATGACGGGCAGCGCCGCCAACCCCCAGAGTGCCAATGGTGTTTCAAAACTGAGGGCTTGAATGAATTGCATTAGCGATCACTCACCCGCAGATGCAGCGCTTGCAAGCATTTGCTTGGCTGTTCATTGGTGTGGTGCACAGCGAATGACCAGCCGAGGCGGGTGGCGATTTGGCGCACAGATTCGCGCTGAGCCGCAAATGCTTCGACATATCGCGCGCGCAGATCTTGCGTTTTGTTGGCAAGGAATTTTGCAGATTGATCGAGACCCAAAAATTCGATGCGGCCATCATAGGGCAGGGTTTCCTCTGCGGGGTCAGTGATCTGGACTAAGTGTCCGCGCACACCAGATTCGGCCAATGGTGCAATGGCGCGTTTGATCAGCTCTGGCTCATCGAGAAAATCAGAAATCAGAACGGCGGCGGATTGGCGTTGCATCGCCGTCGGAACAGGCAATGGATGATCGTTGGTTTTAGAAACATGTTCAGCCATTTGTCGTAAAGCCATTTGGCCCGTATTGGCACGGCGTGGGCTGCCTAAAGTACCGATGCGCTCATGCGCGCGGATGGCAAGACTGGCCATTGCCAATTGCAAAATTTGTGCACGCTCTTTCTTGGTTTCGGTGGCGAGGTGTGATTTAAAATCCATGCGAGCGCCGAGATTTGACCACAGCCAAAGTGTGTTGGCCGCTTCCCATTCATTTTCACGGATGAACACAGAATCAGATTTTGAACTCTTGTGCCAATCAATGCGCTGGGTTGAATCACCGAAACTATAGTTGCGGTAGGCCCAGAAGTTTTCACCTGGGCCTGCGCGTTTACGGCCATGCACGCCCAACATCACAGTGGCAGCCACTCGCTCAGCCTTCACCAATAGAGGCGGCAGCTTTTGCGAAAAACTTTCCGCTCTTTGGCTAATGATGTTGGTTGCCGACTGCGCCATGTTTTATGCGAGAGTCTCGGCCAAATGGGCAATAACGGATTGAACGGTCACACCATCAGCACGCGCAGAGAAATTCAGCGCCATGCGATGTTTGAACACAGGTTCAAGCAATGCAGCGACATCATCAATGGAAGGAGACAGACGGCCTTGCAACAACGCACGCGCTTTTGAGCAAAGCATCAAGGCTTGCGCAGCACGAGGCGAAGGCCCCCATGCCACATTGTCATTCACCATCTTGCTGGCTGCTTCGCCCGGCCTTGCAGCGCGAACCACTTTTAAAATTGCATCGGTCACTTGTTCTCCAACAGGCACATTGCGGGCCAGCCGCTGGGCGGCCAGCAAATCTTCAGTGGTCAAAACAGCTGTCGGTTGGGTTTCGTCATTGCCTGTGGTGGAAAACAACATGCGGCGTTCGGCATCCAATGGCGGATAAGAAATATCAACTTGAACAAGAAAACGATCCAACTGCGCTTCTGGCAATGGATATGTGCCTTCTTGTTCAATCGGGTTTTGCGTGGCCAGCACGTGGAAAGGTTGCGGCAAATCATGGCGCGCGCCTGCAATTGTTACATGATGTTCTTGCATGGATTGAAGCAGGGCCGATTGTGTGCGCGGCGATGCGCGGTTAATTTCATCAGCCATCAGCAATTGGCAAAACACGGGGCCGGGTACAAAACGAAAAGCGCGTTTTCCGTTTACTTCATCAAGAACTTCGGAACCCAAAATATCAGCTGGCATCAAATCCGGCGTGAACTGAACGCGCTTTTCGCTGAGGCCCAAAACCGTGCCAAGCGATGTGGCGAGTTTTGTTTTGGCAAGGCCGGGCGCGCCGACGATTAATGCATGACCGCCTGCTAAGATGGCGATCATTGCCAATTCGACCACTTCATTCTGGCCGAACACAATTTCATTCAGAGCATTCTTAGCGGCCTGTAATTTGGCGCTGGTTGCATCATAATCATTCACTGCCTTAGCTTTTGCCATTTTCCGTCCTAATTCATTTGTCTTTACATTCGCGCCCAAGAATGGCGCAATCATGTCAGCCGCTTTTTGCGACTCAAGTTCTGAGAACTGTATAGATTGGAAAAATGACGACTGCGAGTGATGTCAGCAATCCGCTGAAAGGTTTAAATGATGTGGTTAAGGCCAAGGGCCTGCCACCTGTAGAGCTGTGGAATCCGCCATTTTGCGGCGATATTGATATGCGCATCGCGGCGAACGGTCTTTGGTATTATATGAATTCGCCAATTGGTCGCATGCCACTCGTGAAATTATTTGCATCTATTTTACGTTATGACGCAGACGGCAAATATTATCTGGTCACGCCTGTGGAAAAGTGCGGCATTCGAGTTGATGACGCGCCGTTTGTAGCAATCCGTATGGCGGTGTCGGGCGCTGGCCACGAGCAGCAGATTAGCTTTGAGACCAATGTTGATGATGCGTTTGTGTTAGGGCCAGAGCACCCTATGCGCGTTGCCGATGAGGAGGGCACTGGCGGCTTGAAACCCTATGTTTTGGTGCGGCGGAATTTAGAGGCTTTGGTTTCGCGGGCGTTGTTTTATGATTTGGTGGCGCTTGGTGTGACTGAAGGCGAATGGTTTGGCGTTTGGTCGTCTGGTGTTTTTTATCCGATGCAGAAAGCTTCTGATCTTGATTGAAGATTTCAAAGCGAGGGCGGAGCGCTATTTGTTGAAAGAGCCGCCGCAGGGATGGAATCGATCTGATGATGATATGAATGATCGCGCACGGATGATCCCTGATGGCGTCATCACGAAGCCTGCAAGTGTGTTGATCCCGATAATACTGAGCGAGGCTGGCCCAACTGTGATGTTGACCCAGCGAACAGCGCATCTGTCAAAGCATGCGGGCCAGATTGCATTTCCCGGCGGGAAGCAGGATGAGGGCGAGACGGTACTTGAAGCCGCTTTGCGCGAGACTTTTGAAGAAACGGGGTTGGCCGCTGAATTTATTATGCCACTTGGTTATCTTGATGGATATTTGACGATCACTCAATATATCGTGACCCCGGTTGTCGCACTGGTGCGCGAGGGGTTCGATTTGCAAGCACACGCGCACGAAGTAGATGACATATTCGAAGTGCCTTTGGCTTTCCTGATGGATCCTACCAACCGCCAAACCCAATCGCGCGAATGGAAAGGCATGACGCGGCATTTTTATGTTTATCCGCATGGTGAGAGATATATTTGGGGTGCCACTGCCGGCATGATAAAGAACCTCTATGACCGCCTCTATGAAACCCCTTCCTAATTTAAAGCGTGCAGCTTGGTTGAATGAACCACGCCTGCAGGACGTGATGGCCGTTATCACACGTGGCGGCGGAGAAGTGCGCGTTGCGGGTGGAGCGGTTCGGAATGCCCTTTCGGGTGTGCCGATTGCTGATGTTGATCTGGCTACAACGATGTTACCTGACGATGTGATGCGTATTTGCAAAGCGGCTGGCATTGGTGTTCATCCGACGGGATTTGAACATGGCACGGTGACGATTGTGAACAAGGGTGTGCCCTTTGAAGTGACCACTTTGCGCCGCGATGTGGAGACTGATGGTCGTCGGGCGGTGGTGGCTTTTACGACGGGTTGGGCCGAAGACGCGGTGCGCCGCGATTTCACTATGAATGCCATGTACTGCGATGCGACTGGTAAAATATATGATTTTACAAATGGTTACGCAGACTTATTAAGAAACAGAGTCAAGTTTGTGGGGGATGCAAACGAGCGGATCAAAGAAGATTATCTTCGCATTCTGCGCTTCTTCAGGTTTCACGCGCGGTTTGGAAAAGGTGCTCCAGACAGAGTTGGATTGGCAGCTTGCGCTAAACTTAAATCTGGTCTGAAAAAGATTTCAGCCGAACGCATTCGCCAAGAAATGTTCAAACTTGTTGTTGCTCCGCGTTCTATCCCAACACTTAAAAAAATGGTTGGTTCGGGCGTTCTCAAGATTATTATTCCGCATACGGATGAATGGCGGGTGATTGGTCGTTTGCCTCAAGATGCGGTGTTGCGACTTTTTGTTTTGGCCAAAAATCCAAGCAATTTGAAAGATGATTTGCGGCTTTCAAATGTTGAAGCGCAACGCATTGAAAATCTGATCGTGGCTCCGGATTTAACTCCACGTCTCAAGCCGCAGGAACAACGCGCCTTGCTTTATCATTTGGGTGAGCAGGCGTGGGCCGATGCGGTGCAGTTGGCTTGGGCCAAGGGCAGGGCTGCAAAGACCAACCAAAAATGGCAAGATTTACTGGATTTGCCAAAGCGTTGGCCTATTCCGAAACTGCCTATCAACGGCAAAAATTTGTTGCAAGCTGGTGTTGCTTCCGGCCCTCATATGGGCGAAGTGTTGCGCGACTTGGAAGATTGGTGGGTGGCGAATGATTTTGCGCCAACACGTGAAGATTTATTGGAGCGACTGAAAAATGATGCCTGACCCAACTGATATTCTGGTGATGAAGACCACTGGCAAGACTGCTCCTAAAAAGGAAAAAGGCACGCCAGATAAGTCGAAGTTGATAAAAGGCTCTTATAAAACTTCGACGTGGAACCATTTCAGTTCCGATGATGGGCGGCTATTCAGCGGCATTTGGGAATCGACGCCAGGTACTGTGAAGATTGACTATGTGGAGTGGGAGTTTTGTCATTTCATCCAAGGTGAAGCTGTGTTGACGCGGGATGATGGCAAGAAATGGCGCTTGAAGCGCGGTGATGCGTTTATCATTCCGGCAGGCTTTAAAGGCACGTGGCAAACCGTGCGCAAGGTGAAAAAGCATTACGTCATTTTGATGCCGGAGGACTGATGATCAAAAGCGTTCTCATAACCGGAGCTGCAAAGCGCATTGGTCGCCAAATGGCGCTTGATCTGGCGGATGATGGCTGGGATGTGGCGGTGCATTGCGACACGTCGGTGGAAGAGGCGATGGAAGTGGCGCTGCTCATTCGCGCCAAGGGTCGCAAAGCCGTTGTGGTGCAGGGCGATTTGGCGGAGGCGGGGATTGCTGAGAAACTTATCGCGGGGTCGGTTGCGGGCATTGGGCCACTCACAGCGCTCATCAACAACGCCTCGATTTTTGAAATTGATACGGTTGGAGATATAACAGCCGATAGTTGGCAGCGGCATTTGGATATCAATTTACGTTCGCCCGTGATGCTGGCGCAGGCCTTTGCCAAACAGCTGCCAGATGGTGAACACGGAAATATTATCAATATTATTGATCAGCGCGTGTGGAAGCTGAACCCGCGGTTTTTCTCATATACCATGTCAAAATCAGGCCTTTGGACGGCCACGCGCACTTTGGCGCAAGCATTGGCACCGCGCATTCGCGTGAATGCCATTGGGCCAGGGCCTGCTTTGCCCTCTGCGCGGATGAGCCAGGATGATTTTGCAAAGCAGGAAAGCTTGACGCTGCTGGGCCGTGGCACGTCGCCTGCGGAAATCAGTCAGGCGGTGAAATTCATATTGTCACAACCAGCCCTGACTGGCCAGATGATCGCTTTAGATGGCGGTCAACATTTGGTTTGGCAGACGGCGGATGTTGTTGAGGTGAATGAATGAGCAGCCCAAAGATTTCCCATCACGTGGCCAGCGCCACCAGCCGCCTGCGCCACGTGTTCGTGCGCGATTTAGAAATCATGGCGCTGATTGGAATTTACGATCATGAGAAAGCGAAACCTCAACGCATCATCGTGAATATTGATTTGTCTGTTCATGAGGCGGAAGGGCCCATCACCGACGAAATCAGCCATGTGGTATCTTATGAAATCATCGCCAAAAAAGTCGAAGCCATCGTGGCTGAGGGCCATGTGAATTTGGTGGAAACGCTGGCAGAAAAATTTGCTGAAGCGTGCTTGCGCGACAAGCGCGTGGCCGCAGCGCGCGTGAGAATTGAAAAGCCCGATATTATTCCGAATGCAAGAAGTGTGGGTGTGGAGATTGAACGGGGGCGGTAACTCAGGAACTCGGATTGACAATATATTCTTTAACTGTGCTTTGGTGAACGTTCACAATTTTCCATTCGCGACTTCGCTTGAACCACACATCAGTCTCATAATACTCGGTGTCCGTTTCTTTTCCATCTTTGAAACGAAATCGTTCCCTCCATGTATAGCTAATAACCGCCGCAGTGCTGTTTTCGCTGAATTGTATCGTCGGTTTACTCATTTCGAAATTTATGGTTTTGCCGCCACTTTCGAAAAGTGAAATGATGAAATTGCGGGCCTCTTCAAATCTCATAGAAGCTCCTGAGTAGTAGGCTTGGAGGTTCGAGGCATAATGGCTCAAATAGCCTGCTATATCGCCATCTCGATAGAGTTCAGGGAGCCGTTGCATTATGTCGCGCAGCTCATCTTCGTTTCCCATGAAAAACTCCATAATTATGAGATTATTGCATAACTCGACGATAGTGGACAAGCCTTCGGTTTGATAACACTAATCCAATATAACGCGAGAAAATTGCCATCACTTGCCAGCACTTGCCAGCTATGACATAAGACGGAATGCCGGAACCACAACTCTCTGTCCGATCCTCCAAAGCTCTCAAGCTTGCACATCAGCTCGCCAAGAAAGAGCGTCGCACTGTCTCGCAAGTGGTGGAGCGGGCGCTGGAGCTTTATGCGCATGTTGAGCCTGAGCGAGAAACAGCGCCCGATTTTTATGTGCGGATTTCGCGTGAATATGGGACTAATGTGGATTTGGAATCGGTGATCCGTGAAGACCGCAAGCCTCATTCAGGAATTGATCTTTGATCTTTCTCGATACGAATGTTGTGTCCGAACTGGTGAAGTCGAACCCAAATCCAAGTGTCATTGCGTGGCTTACCAAACATGATTTGTCTTTGGCGCTTTCGACAGTGGTTTTGGCTGAAATAACTTACGGAATTGAGAAAATCAGGCCTGACGAACGGGCGCGCAGGCTTGAAGGCTTTCCTGCTGAATTGCAGCGCCGCTTTGCAGGCAGGCTCTACAGCTTTGATCAAGAGAGCGCCTTGCTTTATGGTGTGGTGATGGGACACTCACGCAGGCAAGGCCGCACTCTTTCAATAGCTGATGGTATGATTGCCGCCATTGCTTTGCGCAATCAGGGGGAATTGGCCACCCGCAATTTGCAAGACTCTATGTTGCCAAATCTGGCCGTCCATAATCCTTGGACTGAGTGAGATATGACCGACCTACCGAAACTCATAGGCGCGGAACTGATCGCCGATTTTGTGACCAGGCTTCCCAATAAGCCGGGCGTTTACCGGATGTTTGATGCTGATGGTGATGCGATATATGTTGGTAAGGCCAAGAACCTGAAGAACCGTGTTTCGAATTATGCGCGGGGACAGGGGCATAATAACCGCATCGCTTTGATGATCTCGATCACCTGCAACATGGAATTTGTGGTGACGGCTTCGGAGGCTGAGGCGCTTTTACTTGAAGCCAATCTGATCAAAAAATTGAAGCCGCGATTTAACGTTATTTTGCGTGATGACAAATCATTTCCCTATATCTTGATTGCGCGGGATCATGAAGTTGCTCAACTTGCAAAGCACCGTGGTGCGCGAAATCGACAGGGTAATTATTATGGGCCTTTTGCATCTGCCGGGTCAGTCTATCACGCGATTAATACTTTACAGAAGGCATTTCTTATAAGAACTTGTAATGACAGTGTTTATTCTAATCGAAAGCGGCCTTGTCTGTTGCATCAAATCAAGCGGTGTTCGGCTCCTTGTGTGAACTTAATTTCTATCAAAGACTACAATGAATTGGTGCGCGAAGCCGAGGATTTTCTGTCGGGCAAAAATAATGCAGTGAAAGCCGATTTGGCGAGGCGTATGGAAGCGGCGGCTGAGGCCTTGGAGTTCGAGACAGCGGCGCGCTTTCGTGACCGCATTCAGGCCATGAGCTTTGTCACAGCAACACAAGGGATCAATCCTGAAGGCATTCATGAAGCGGATGTTTTTGGTTTGGCATTTGAGGGTGGGCAGTTTTGCGTGCAAGTGTTTTTTATTCGCGCCGAACAAAATTGGGGCACGCGCGCGTATTTTCCGAAGGCTGACAAATCAACCAGCGAAGGCGAAGTTTTGGCGGCCTTCATAAGCCAGTTTTATGACGACAAGCCAATTCCTGCTCAGATCATGTTGTCTCATGACGTGGAAGAACGTGAACTGATTGAAGAAGCTTTCACCGCTCATGCCAACCACAAGGTGGAAATTCTGATTCCGCAACGGGGGGATAAAAAAGCACTGACTGATTATGCTGTGACCAATGCCCGTGAAGCCAATGGTCGGAAAATGGCGGAGACATCTTCGCAGTCCAAATTGTTGGAAGGTGTTTCAAAGGCTTTCAATCTGGCCGCAGCGCCGCGCCGAATTGAGGTTTATGATAACTCGCATATTCAAGGTGCGCATGCCGTTGGCGGCATGGTTGTTGCTGGCCCCGAGGGCTTCATGAAAGCGCAATATCGCAAGTTCAATATCAAAGCAGAAGAAACCGTGGCAGGCGATGATTTTGGGATGATGAAAGAAATGCTGACACGGCGCTTTTCGCGATTATTGAAAGAGCATGGTGATGAACGTGAAGCAAACGAAAATGATGCCGCAATCTGGCCGGATTTGCTTTTGATTGATGGAGGGGCGGGGCAACTTTCGGCAGTGCAGGCGGTGCTTTCAGATTTAGGCGTTTATGACTTGGCGGTGGTTGGCGTTGCCAAGGGCCCCGACAGAGATGCAGGGCGCGAACACTTTTTTGTTTCGGGGCAGGCCAGTTTTATGCTCGAAGCACGAGATCCGGTTTTATATTATGTGCAACGCCTGCGCGACGAGGCGCACCGGTTTGCAATTGGCACACACCGCGCCAAGCGATCGAAAGCCATTGGTGTTAATCCGCTGGATGAAATTTCTGGCATTGGAGCCAAGCGCAAGAAAGCCTTGCTCCAAAGCTTCGGATCGGCGAAAGCTGTTAGCCAAGCCAATGTGAGTGATTTGGCTGCGGTTGAAGGTGTTAGCTCTGCGCTTGCACAAATGATTTTTGATCATTTTCATCCGGAATCGTAGTGGGGCAAAGCGGTGGTTGAGAAGGTTGCAAAGGTTGTGGTTCCGGGATCTAAAGTTTGGACGCTTCCAAATTTGCTGACCTATGGTCGTATCATTGCTGTGCCGCTCGTGGCGGGGCTTTTAATGTGGGGCACAAATCAACTGCGCTGGTTTGCCCTAGGAATTTATATTATAGCTGCAATTACAGATTTTTTTGACGGTTATTTGGCGCGCAGATGGCAACAGCAATCAGCTTTGGGTCGCATGCTTGATCCGATCGCTGATAAGGTTTTGGTGGCCGTCGTATTGCTGGTTTTGGCGGCTGATGGTGTTTTAAAGGACGGCCATATGTGGGCCGCGATTATCATTATATCGCGTGAGGTGTTGGTGTCGGGACTTCGTGAATTTTTAGGAGAACTGCGGGTTTCTGTGCCTGTAACAAAAATTGCCAAATGGAAAACCACAGCACAACTTTTGGCAGTGGGATTTTTGATTGCGGGTCCAGCGTCAGATCGGTTCATCCCGCATACGACCGAGATTGGTATTGTGCTTCTATGGATCGCTGCGGCTTTCACACTCTATACCGGGTATGATTATTTCCGGGTCGGCGTGCGTCATGTGGTGGACGAAGAGTGAAGATTTTATATTTTGCGCGTTTTCGCCAAATTATTGGACGCGGCGCTGATGACATTGAAATTCCTGCCGATGTTCAAAACGTCAGCGCACTGATTGATTTTTTGAAGGCGCGTGACGAACGTATTGGAGAAGCATTTGGAGATTTGCGTACTTTGAAAGTGGCGATTAATCAAAGCCACACGACATTGAGCGCCTCATTGATTGGTGCGACAGAAGTGGCGTTTTTTCCTCCGGTCACGGGCGGTTAAATCATGCGGCTTAATGTTTATCTGCAACGGGCAGGCATCGGTTCGCGCCGCGAGGCCGAGCGCATGGTGGCGGAAGCCAGAGTGTTTGTGAATGGCACCGTGGCACTGCCAACTACACCGGTGGAAGACGGCGACAAGGTGACTTGGGATGGCAAGTCTATCGCGCCTGATTCGGCCGCAACGCCGCGTTTGTTTTTGCTGCATAAGCCGATTGATGTTTTGGTCACAAATCGTGATCACAAAAACCGCCCAACGGTTTTTGAACTCCCTGCCATGACCAAGCCCGGCCTACCGCGCTTGATGGCCGTGGGTCGCCTTGATGTGAACAGTGAAGGTTTGCTTGTGCTTTCAACTGACGGGCCGCTGGCACAAGCCATGATGCACCCAGATACGGCAATGCGCAGGGTTTACCGTGTGCGCGTGCGCGGTCGGTTTACGGATGGGCAAATTGCCGATTTAGCACGCGGTGTGGTGGTTGACGGCATTGAATATCGGGGTGCGGAATTTACTGAAGAATTAGAAAAGGGTGGGCGCACGAATAGCTGGTACCGCGTGGTTTTGACCGAAGGCAAGAACCGCGAAATTCGCAAACTCGTGCAGCATTATGGTGGCATGGTGAACCGTTTGATCCGGACACAATATGGGCCATTTAAACTTGATAAAATTGACGCGGGCGAAATGATTGAGGTGCCGCAGAAGGCCGTAGCATTATTGGTGCATAATCTTAAGGCAGATGGTTCTCTGAAATAAATTTAAGTTTTATGCCATCTGCTGCGGTGTATGAGTTGCTGGAAACATAGTGGTTATGGAGATCGACATGAGCGGCTCAGACGTTTTGGAAAATCACTCTGATGCTGGCCATCAAGCAGCGTTGAAACCCATCTGCTCTATTTCCGGCAAGCAGTTTCCCTCTCGTTCATTACAATCGCTCGGCAGCTTAAGGCCATCATTGACTGAACGGATTTTGGTTGACCATCCCAAGCTTTCGCATGCGTCTTTGATCAGCGCTGTTGAACTTGATAAATATCGCATGAAATATGTTGAAGACATGTTGCTGGCCGAGCATGGCGAACTCACGGCCCTCGATCGTGAAGTGGCTAAGAGTATTGCCGAACATGATACTATCGCAGAAAATATCGAAGATGTTTATGAAGGTCATCGCAGCATCGGGGATCGTTTGGCGGATAACCTCGCGAAGTTTGGGGGCAGCTGGTATTTCCTTATTGGATTTGGAGTCTTCTTGGCCATATGGATGGGCACCAACATTGTGCTTTATTCCAATTGGGCGTTTGATCCTTATCCCTTTATATTTTTGAACCTCATGCTGTCCTGCTTGGCGGCCATTCAAGCGCCGGTGATTTTGATGAGCCAGCGCCGCGCTGAATCGAAGGATCGATTGCGGGCGCAAAGTGACTACCAAGTGAACCTCAAAGCTGAATTGGAAATTCGTCACCTGCACGAAAAGCTGGATTATCTGGTGAGCAAGCAATGGGACCGACTGATGGAAATTCAGCAATTGCAACTTGAAACGCTGCAAGAAAATCGACCGAAATCATTGGTTAAGGCCATTAAGAAGAAAAAGCGTTCTTCACCCGCGCCAACCCCAAGCGTTCGCCAACCTTAAACACTCCTGCCAATTTTTAATTGACCCTGTGGTTGACTCGTGTCGCATGCTGGTGGCGGCTCTATGGTGGCGGGGTGAACTGTGTCATTCGTATGCATTCGATTTTGATCAAAATTAACTTAAAATTTGCCTTTTGATTTAAGGGGAACTTAAACTCGAAGTCTTATTCAAATTGTCTCAATGGGGGCTTATTTGTTTATGAAACTGCCAACAAACTCGGCTTTTTTGACTGCGTGCGCATTTGTCTATTGCCTTTTCACGGTGCCTAGCTTTGCGGAAGATGACGCTGTGAAGCAGTGCTTGGATGCGCCGTACTATCCAGAGGCCATTTCCATTTTTCAGTCCTGTGATGTTGCATTAAAACAACAGAACTTGCCTGCGGAAACGCTAGCAAAGATCAACCTACAAATAGGCCTTGGGTTGGGGTACTCCCAACGTCCAGACCTCGCAAAGCCGTATTTACAAACAGCAATCAAACTTGACCCAAATTTAGCCGAAGCTCATATCCAGCTTGGCATTGCCGAGTTCGAACTTCAGAATTATCAGCAAGCATTCGAGGCTTACGGCGATGCATTGGCAGTCGACCCCAAAAATATTAAAGCTCAGTTTGAAATAGCTTTCCAAAAATTTCTATTAGACCGGGATTATAACTTGGCGATATCTCGGTATGAAAAAATTTTGGCGCAAAAGCCTGACTACTACATAGTACGATTTGGACTTGTAACGGTTTGGTTCCGGTCGCTTGAGATTATAACACTCACTCAAGGAGACGGACTATGGCGATTAAACACACAGAGGATTTCAAGCAGGA
>JAYTUV010000135.1:0-43394 GCA_043744395.1 Aestuariivirga sp. | reverse complement strand
GCGCGCCGCCTGTTTTGGTGGGAGGCGCTGCCACCCGAACGCGGCGGCGGCTATGATGTTTATGGTGACGATCAAGATATTTATGACGGTCAAGACAGCGTTGCTGACGACATGTTCAATCAAGAACAATACGACCAGTATATGCGTGAAATGAACCATCGCCGTCATCGCCGCATCTATGATCAGTCCTATTATGATCCACAGGTCGAGTACCCAGATAATCCTGTGCCTGCAAAACCAAAAGTTTCGAAATTCAAGAAGCCGAAAGTTGTTAAAACCATAAAGCCTCTGGCCGCGACCAAACCCGTGCAAGAAGCTTCTATGCCAAAATTACCTAAAAAAATTGAGCCGCTGGCTAAACCCACGACACCCGCGCGCACTGTGGCACAGGGCGTTGAGGCGATTACCGATGAGACAAAAGCCAAAACAGCATCCGTAAGTTGCTCCAAGGGTGCATCTATCGTCACCAGCTATGGGTTCAGTACCGTCACATCAAAAACCTGCACCGGCGGCACTTATGTTTATGGTGCAACCCGCAGCGGCAAAAACTTTGAAATCAAAGTCAGCGCTGCCAATGGTGAGTTAACGGCAGTCAAAAAACTCTAGCTCTTGTTCTCGGGCGAGATTTGTGGATAAACCCGCCCCCACATGCAGCTTTATCCGATTATTCAAAACCGCGAGCCACCCGGCAGTCAGTGTCATGAAGTTATGACGGATGACGGCATTCGCTTGAGGGCCATTACAATTGTTTCAGACACAGCCACAAAGGGCACGGTTGTTGTCTTGAACGGCCGCACTGAATTTGTTGAACGCTATTTCGAAACTTTTGCCGATCTGTCCAAGCGGGGTTATGCCGTGGCCAGTTTTGATTGGCGCGGCCAAGGTGGTTCCCAGAGGTTGCTCAAAGATCCCAAGCGCGGTTATGTGAACAGCTTTGTTGATTTCGACAAAGACCTGAGTGCCGTAATGAAAAAGCTGGTGCAGCAGCAATGTCCAAAACCTTATTTTGCGTTGGCCCATTCGATGGGTGGGCAACTTTTGCTGCGGGCTTTGCGTGATCATGATTATTTTAAGCGCGCGGTAATGACAGGCCCTTTGCTTGGTTTCCATTATGGCCGATGGCCCAAATGGGTCGTTCCAATTCTCACCTTTATTGTAAAATATTGTGGCTTCGGCTGGCTTTATATCCCCGGTGCTGGCCCAAAGCCCGTGGTTCAAAGCCAATTTACAGGCAATCTATTGATGTCTGATAGAACGCGCTGGGAACGAGACATCGCCATTCTAAGCGCTCACCCGCAACTGGCACTTGGCGGCCCAACCTATAGCTGGCTTCGCGCTGCCATGATCAGCATGACGCAGCTTCATCGCTGGCCACGCAAAAAAGGGCCAACCTGCCCCACGTTAATTGTGCTCGCGGGAAATGACCGCGTGGTTGACAACCGCGAGGCCCGCAACTTCGCTGCCCGAGCACCCGGCTTCTCGTTAACCGTGATTGAAGGTTCCGAACACGAAATTCTGAACGAAACCAATGCTATTAGAGAACGGTTTTGGGCTGCATTTGACGCATTTATGGCTCCGCAAAACAATTCTCAGCGATAAATTGCTTTGTTATATTGCACGTGCTAAGTGCCCGCATTCCTCAGCCTCAAAATGAAAGTTGGCGCCATTATGAATTTGCGCAATATTGCTATTATTGCCCACGTAGACCACGGCAAAACCACGTTGATCGACCGTTTGCTGTCACTCTCGGGCTCGTTCCGTGAAAACCAGAAAGTGGCCGAACGTGCCATGGATTCTAACGATCTCGAACGCGAACGCGGCATTACGATTTTGGCCAAGGTCACGTCGCTGACCTGGAAAGACACGCGCATCAACATCGTGGACACACCGGGCCACGCCGATTTCGGCGGCGAAGTTGAACGTATTCTAAACATGGTTGACGGTGCAGTGCTTCTGGTTGACGCCGCTGAAGGCCCAATGCCGCAAACCAAGTTCGTGTTGCAAAAGGCCTTGAAGCTTGGCCTCAAACCAATCGTTGTGATCAACAAGATTGACCGCCCAGATGAACGCCACACTGAAGTTGTGAATGAAGTGTTTGATCTCTTCGCAGCTTTGGATGCAACCGACGAACAGTTGGACTTCCCAATCGTTTATGGTTCAGCAAAAAACAGCTGGATGAGCCTTGATCCAAAGGGCCCACAAGAAAATATGGATGCGCTGTTTGATAAAATCGTCAGCCACTTCAAGCCACCCGTCGTGGAAGAAGGCCCGTTCCGCATGTTGGTTACGACGATTGAAGCCAACCCGTTTCTGGGCCGCGTTCTAACAGGTCGCATTCGCTCTGGCTCAATTAAAGCCAACCAAGCCATTAAGGCTCTCGGTCGCGAAGGTAACACTGTTGAAACCGGCCGAGTTTCCAAAGTTCTATCATTCCGTGGTTTGGAACGTATTCCAGTAGACGAAGCTTTCGCTGGCGACATCATCGCGATTTCGGGCCTGACCACCACAACTGTGGCGGACACGATTTGCGATCCAACTGTGACCGTGCCAATTCACGCACAGCCAATTGATCCACCTACTTTAACAATGACCTTTCGCATCAATGACGGCCCATTGGCTGGCAAAGAAGGCGACAAGGTTCAATCCCGCGTGATCCGCGAGCGCTTGCTGCGTGAGGCCGAAGGCAACGTGGCTTTGAAGGTGTCTGCATCTGAATCAGAAACCGATGCGTTTGAAGTGGCTGGTCGCGGCGAATTGCAATTGGGCATTCTGATTGAAACCATGCGCCGCGAAGGTTTTGAATTGACCGTGGGTCGTCCCCGCGTGGTGTTCAAGACTGATCCTGAAACAGGCGAAAAGCTTGAACCCATCGAAGAAGTGATCGTTGACGTTGATGAAGAGCACACAGGTATTGTGGTGCAAAAACTGTCTGAGCGCCGCGCTGAAATGCGCGACATGCGCCCTTCAGGTGTGGGCCGCCAGCGCATCATGTTCCACGCGCCAACACGTGGCCTTATCGGCTATCAAGGCGAGTTGATGAGCGACACACGCGGCACCGCCATCATGAACCGCATTTTCCACGCCTATGCGCCGCATGTGGGCGAAATTCCGGGCCGCTTCACGGGTGCATTGCTGTCTAACTCTGATGGTGACGCTGTGGCCTATGCGATTTTTAATTTGCAAGATCGTGGCCCTATGTTCATCGAACACGGCACCAAGGTTTATGCGGGCATGATCATCGGCGAACACACACGTGGTAACGACCTTGAACTCAATGTGATCAAGGGTAAAAAGCTGACCAACGTGCGCGCATCGGGTAAGGATGAAGCAGTTGTCCTCACGCCACCAATAAAGATGTCTCTCGAAAAAGCGCTGGCTTATGTTGGTGAAGATGAGCTCGTCGAAATCACACCAAAATCCATCCGTCTACGGAAAATTTATTTGGATGCGAATGAGCGAAAGCGCATGAGCCGTGCCAAGGATGCCGATAGCGCGGCTTAAACCTTCAATCGATTTCTAGACTTTGGCCGATTTCACTCACAATGAAATCGGCCTTTTCTATTTTATGTCGCACCATCGCTTCCTCTAAATCAATCAGAGGCGCATCAACTGCTTCATCGGTGAGTTGCACAGTGCCGTGATGGATAGCTAAACTTTTGGCACTCCCCAGATCCAGATGCGCCATCACGGCCTCTGCCGGGTTCATATGTTGCGGTTTCATGATCCAGCGCGGCTCGTAAGCTCCAATGGGCAGCAACGACAAGCGCGGCGAACCAAATTTTGATTTCACTTCGCGGAACGTTTCCCCCGTTCCATAGCCTGTATCGGCGGCAAAATAGATTATGCCACCTTGCGTCTCGATTACAAATGCACCCCAAAGAGCTCTATTGGTATCGCTCAAGCTGCGCTTTGACCAATGCAGCGCGGGCATCAACGTAATCTGCGCATCTCCGTGTTCAACCGACTGCCGCCAATCAAGCTCCGTACACGGGTAATTTTTAATATAACGACCATTATTCAATGTCGTAATCAATTTCGGATCATGCATCTTCTTCAAATTTGCAAGCGCATGCGCATCCAAATGATCAAAATGATTATGACTGAGCAAAATCAAATCAATGGGCGGCAAATTTTCTATTGCAATACCCGGATCGCAAATGCGCTTTGGCCCCGCAAACTGAAACGGGCTGGCGCGCAGTGAAAAAAAAGGATCAGTGAGAATATTTAGTCCTGCTGTTTGAATGAGAACGGTGGAGTGCCCTATCCACGTCACATTCAAAATTTTGCCGTGTACCCGCTTTGGCGGCGCTGCATAGGTTCCATTTTCAATACGGCGGGGCCACTTTTGGCGACTCCCGCTCAATTGCCATTTCAATATTTCGACAAGCCCGACCGCATTGCTGTGGCCGTCTACAATAAACCGGTCGTTTTTTAATTCGTAACGCATCACACCGTTCGCAAATACCACTCATAGTCTCGAAGCGTTGGCTCGGAGAAGAAGCGGTCGGCTTCAACTTCCTTAAGCGTGCAATAAGTATCGACGAACTGCTTACCAAAATACTCTTTCAACACAGGCGCACGGTAGAACGCGTCAATCGCTTCAAACCAATTTCCCGGTATATGTTTGGCACGCCGTTGATAGCCATTGCCTTCAATCGGTGCACCGGGATCAAGCTTTTCAACAATGCCGTGATGCATGCCAGCCAAGATAGCACCCATCACCAAATATGGATTGGCATCAGCTCCTGATGGGCGATGTTCAATGCGACAAGATTTTGCAGGGCCTGCAGGCACACGCAATGCAACCGTTCGGTTATTGATACCCCAGCTCGCAGCAACTGGAGCATAAGAACTGCGGCGGAAGCGGCGATATGAATTTGCATTGGGCGCAAAAATCAACATGGATTCTGCCATGGTTTGCTTGAGGCCGCCAATGGCGTTGAGCAGCAATTCGTTTTGTGTCGGGTCTTCAGCCGTAAACAAATTTACACCATGTTCGTCTTCAAGACTCACATGAATATGCATGCCGCTGCCTGTCCACTCGGCATAGGGCTTGGCCATAAAGGTGGCGCAAAGGCCGTGCTTTTCGGCAGTGGCTTTGATCAAGCGCTTCAACATAATACCTTCGTCGCACGCATCCAAAATATCGGTGCGGTGGCGCAAAACAATTTCCATTTGACCAGGACCATATTCAGAAATCAAAGTCTTCGCGGGCAAATCTTGAATTTCACAATAAGCATAGAGGTCTTTGAAGAACGGCGCGAAGTCATCCAAGTCCGCCATGTGATATGCCTGATAATGGCGCGGGCGCGATTCATTGACGAGTGAGCGCGGCGGTGTGGGCACACCCTCATATGCCGACTTACGGTCCATCAAATAGAACTCTAGTTCAACCGCACCCACCGGGTTCATGCCCAGCTCTTCTTTGAAACGCTTCACCACGCTTTGCAAAGCATTGCGTGGATCAGCATAATGCGGAACACCGTCAAGATCGCAGACATGCGCGGTGTATTGTGCTGATGGCTCTTCAATCCATGGAATGCGAACGAATGTGCCGGGGATCGGCCAGAGCACCACGTCGCGGTCACCCTCATCAAACACCAATCCGGTTTCAGGAACGTCTTGGCCCGTCATATCCAGAACCAATGCAGAGATCGGCAAGAAGCGCCCGTCGTTCCATGCTGGCACGACTTCATCACGGCGCAACATTTTTCCGCGGATCACGCCGCACATGTCAGTCCAGATCACATGAACCGATGTAATATCAAGATTCGCATCTAAAAATCGTTGGGCCTCAGCACCAAGCTTAGGGGTTACGATAGCCATTTTTTAACTCCAATAGCCGCTGTTCAAGCAGCCTGTTTTATCAACTCATCCGTACACTGATCTAATGTTGCGATCAATTTATCAACGTCGCCAGTGGTCGTTGCAGGACAAATGAGCATCATATTATGAAACGGCGTGATCACCACACCGCGATTGAGAAGATAGTGATGCACCGCCGTATCAATGAGTTGGTGGATCACCTTGGAAGCATCGTGCCCACTTCGCGGTGGTGCTTCAACACACATAAACTCCACGCGGGCACCCACGCGAGTTACGTGCCACGGAACTTCATATTTGATGATGACATCTGCAATGCCCCGTTCCAGCCTGCGCGCCAGAACGATAAGGGCAGCAAATGTCTCCTCTGTCATAAACTCTTTGAGCACTGTTTTGATCAGTGCCATTTGGATGCGAGAACCTGAAAGCGTGGTGCCGATGCCAGATCTGCCATCGCCATTCGTCATCAGAAATTTTTGAATACGAGACGCAACCTCTGCGCTGAAACCATAGACCGCCGCTGGGATGCCGCCGGCAATAGGCTTACCGAAAACGAGGCCGTCAGGTTTGATGTTATGAAGTTTGGCATATCCGCCGGGGCCAGATGATAGTGTGTGAGTTTCATCGAGAATAAGCAGAGTACCCGTTTCAATCGTCAGTGTACGGAGCTTTTCAAGAAAACCAGAATCCGGCAATACCATGCCAACATTGGTCATCACAGGTTCGGCCAACACACACGCCACATCACCTTCGCGCAAGGCGGCTTCCAGCGCTGGCACATCATTAAATTCAACCACTTTGGTGTGAGCCGTCAAATCACGAGGTTCGCCCACCAAACCACCGACCATCTCAACCTTGCCGTCATCGGCGGTCACAAACGTATCATCCACACATCCGTGATAAGCATGATTAAAAATCAGAATTTTTTTGCGGCCTGTGATCGCCCTGCACCAACGCAACACGGCACGATTTGCATCAGAGGCCGTGGCGGTCACTTGCCAGAATGGCAATCCAAATCGATCCTGCAGAAGTGCGCCCACTTCAACAGCATCGCTGGACGGCAGCATTGTGGTAAAACCATTCTGCGCTTCCGCCGCCAACACGTCAGTTAATGCTTGTGGAGAATGTCCAAACATCGCACCGGTGTCACCCAAACAAAAATCCGTATACTGATGATCATCAGCGTCAGTTAAAGTGCATCCTTTGGCCTTTTCAATAAACAGCGAAAATGGCAAGCCCCAATCTACCATCCAATGCATGGGAACGCCGCGCAGCCAATGTTTGGAAGCCTCTAACGAAAGTGCCTGGGATTTTGGGTTACGTTGGACATAGAGCTTTTTTTCTCGCCCCAACATGGCCTGAATGGCACTGTCCGTTATTTTTGACTTCACGATAGCCTTGCACGTTGTTAATGATGGGCGGCTTGTAGCTGGGCGGCAAGGCGAAACCAACCCCCTCAGTTCGCACTGCACCAATTAAGGAACGAATGATGAATCGAATTGTTTATGTGAACGGTGAATATGTGCCGGAGGCTGAAGCCAAGGTTTCGGTTTTTGATCGCGGCTTTTTGTTTGCTGATGGAGTTTATGAAGTAACGCCAGTGGTGAACGGCAAGCTGGTGGATTACGACCCGCACATGGAGCGCCTCGACCGTTCTCTCAAAGAACTCAAAATGGCGTGGCCTTGCAACATCGTTGAAATGACGGCGATGCATCATGAGATAATCAAGCGCAACAATTTGACCGAAGGCATCATCTATATGCAGGTCACGCGAGGTGTGGCCGACCGCATGTTTAATTTTCCGAAAGATATAATTTCGTCGCTGGTGGCATTTCCGCAGGTGATGAAACTGGTTGATAATCCCAGCGCCCGCACGGGTGTGAAAGTGGTGACCACTCCTGATATCCGCTGGCTGCGCCGCGATATTAAATCGGTCATGTTGCTGGCCCCTGTCTTGGGCAAGGAAGAGGCTTATCAAAAAGGTGCCACCGAAGCTTGGATGGTCGAAGATGGTTTTGTGACCGAGGGCACATCATCCAATGCTTATATCGTTGTCGGCGATAGAGTTATCACAAGGCCTTTGTCAAACCGCATTCTGGCAGGCTGCACAAGGCGGGCACTCTTCCGGTTAGCCAAGGAACACGGCGTGGTGATTGAAGAGCGCTTGTTCACCCCCGAAGAAGCTTACGGCGCCGACGAAGCGTTCCTCTCAAGCGCCTCGCAATTTGTGATGCCCATCACCGAAATCGACGGCCACAGAATAGGCGGCGGTCAGCCCGGTCCCGTGGTTCGGAAACTGCGCGAAATATTCTTGGAAGAGGCTCAAGGGTAAAGCGGGTCGCGATAAAATAATCCAAGTAGTTGTTTTACCTCATAAATGTCGTCACCCCGGCGAAGGCCGGGGCCGGGCTAACGAAAAGTTGCACTCTTAAAAAGCCTAATCCCGGCCTTCGCCGGGATGACGGGATGTAATAAAAAATTTCCCTTTGGAATCAACAATTAAAGGAATATAAATATTTTATTTCTTTTTTATCTTGACAAATAAATAATGTTTTCCTATATTGGGTATTCGACTTCAAAACCTTCAAGCCTCTGATCAAGGTCTGAAAGCAAAGAAGCCGAACGGTGAGCCACCCTGTTTCTGGGACGCCAGAAACAAAAAGCCCGCCCCGCTGTTTGACATTGTGAAGTATTTTTAGGGGAGAAGAAGCATCCACTGGCCAACCTTAACCTCTTGTGCTATGTTGTACACAAAAGAGCACAACATGGAGTTCTAAATGTCAGAAAGTGAAACAATCACCGTTCGTCTCGCCAGCGCGACCAAAGACCGACTTGGCCAACTGGCCGCCCAAACCAACCGCACCAAATCCTATCTCGCGGCGGAAGCAATCGCCGCTTATGTCGACCGCGAAATGGAAATTGTCTCCGGCATAGAACGCGGGCTGGCCGACATGAAGGCGGGGCGCGTCGTGCCCCATGCTGGTGCCATGACGCAGCTTCGCAAAACTGTAGCGGCGG
Organism: Aestuariivirga sp.; assembly: GCA_043744395.1. Taxonomy (GTDB): domain Bacteria; phylum Pseudomonadota; class Alphaproteobacteria; order Rhizobiales; family Aestuariivirgaceae; genus Aestuariivirga. Next base: position 34,553 of record JAYTUV010000135.1, on the reverse strand, counting down.
CGGGCAAAGCTAAATCGTGAGAGCGGTCTTCTGGTCAGCCGATGCTATGGAGGATTTAAACTCCGTCATCACCTACATCGCCACCGAAAATCCCCGCGCCGCATTAGACGTCATCGATAAAATCGAAACCGCCGGAAACGCTTTGGGCACCATGGCCACAGGCCGAAAAGGCCGCGTGTCTGGCACCTATGAAAAAGTGGTGGCAGCCCTCCCCTACATCATGGCCTACGCCCTCGAGGCGAGGCCAGACGGCAGCGAGCGGATTGTGATCTTGCGGGTTATTCATGGGGCACGGGATTGGAAGGAAGAGGATTGGCCGAAACAACTATTTGCCGAATGAAAACCCATTTTTAAGGACTTATATGATGACAGCATTCTTACTAACTTGGAAAAAAGAAAAATGGCCACATGAAAACATTCTTAGAATACTCGGTGAATTTCAGAAAAGCAATTTCGTAGTTGAGGAGTGGCGAGTTAGTGCTCATCGAAAAATATACGTTGGCGCAAAAGCTTGGTTACTTAAACAGGGAATAGGGGAAAAGGGTATTTTTGGTTATGGCGTGGTAATCGGCCAACCCAAAGAGAAAATCGACTATGAAGGTAAAAATAGCTATATGGTACCGGTTCGCTTTGAACGATTAACAGACCCTCTTGTGCAATTCCTGATAAATGAATCCGATGTTCGCAGTGTGCTTCTGCCCGAGCAATACAACTCTCAAAGTAGCGGAAATACAATTTCTGACCAAGAGTCCAACAGTCTCGAAAAATTTATTGACTTTCAACAGTTGCGTGTTGTCGTGATTGATGCATACACCGCTGTAGAGGAGGTATTCAACCCAGATAACCTATTGGACGCAAGACAACGCGTTTTACGGCAAGTAGCGCAGAGGAGAGGGCAACGAGTTTTTCGAGACTCTTTGTTGCAAGCATATGCCAATCGTTGTGCAGTAACTGCATGTCCAATTGTTGATATACTAGAAGCTGCGCATCTCTTTCCTTATTTGGGGGAGGCGACCAATCACATTTCTAATGGTCTAATCCTGAGAAGTGATATTCATATGCTATTCGATTGCGGACTTCTGGGTTTCAATCACAAGGACCTTACCATAATCATTGGACCGAAACTTGAGGGTACAACTTATTCAAAGCTAAAAGGTCGCAAGTTGCGTGAACCCATTAATGAACTAGCAAATCCTAATAGGAGAGCTCTCGAAAAGCACTTACTACAAAATAAATTAATTCATTAATATAGAACAACCAAGTAATGGCGATAGGCGTGAAGCGATAACTAAAATTAATCAAATTGAAAAACTCTCACCGTTGCCGCGTCTTCCAATCCGGATTGATCCATGGTTCTTGATTTGACGGGGGCAGCATTTGTTTGCCCAGAATGTGATCACTCGCTTTTTCGCCGATCATCAATGTGGGTGCGTTCAGATTGCCGTTGGTCACTTGGGGCATGATGCTGGAGTCGACGACGCGCAGATTCTGCATGCCGATGACGCGGCATTCGGGATCAACCACCGCTAACTTATCTTTCACCGACCCCATCTTCGATGTGCCGCAGGGGTGATAGGCGCTTTCGCCGTGTTCGCGGATAAAGGCGTCGATCTGATCATCAGTCACGGCGGCGGCACCGGGTTGGATTTCTTCACCAGCATAGGGCTTCATGGCGTCTTGTTTGAAAATCTCGCGTGTCAAGCGAATGCAAGCGCGGAATTCTTCCCAGTCATCTGGATGGCTCATATAGTTGAACAGGATTTTTGGGGCCTCGGCCGGATCATTGTTCCGTATACGGACGAAGCCTCGAGATTTTGTGCGCATGGGGCCTGTGTGCACTTGAAATCCATCGCCATCAAAAGCCGCCTTGCCATCATAGCGCATGGCGGCGGGCAGGAAGTGATATTGAATATCGGGATATTCAATGCCAGCTTTCGAGCGAATGAACCCGCAAGATTCAAAATGATTGGTGGCACCAAGACCTGTGCCGAACAACAACCACTGCGCGCCGATCATGGCTTTGGAGAATAGGCCCAGATCACGGTTGAGCGAAACATCGGTTAAGCACCGCAGCTGAAAATAGACCTCTAAATGATCATGCAGATTTTCACCCACGCCTGCCAGTTCATGAACTTGCGCAACACCGGCATCAGCCAAAACTTGGCTCGGCCCGATTCCTGAGAGTTGCAACAAGGCTGGCGAATTGATGGTGGAGGCGGCAATGATGACTTCACGGTTTGCCATCGCCTTGATGATCTTGCCGCCCAGCTCATATTCAACACCGACGGCTTTTTTACCTTCAAGCAAAATCTTGCGCACGCGGGCACTAGTCTGCAATTTCACTTTGCCGTTTTTAAGAGCGGGCTTGAGATAGGCGTTGGCGGCCGACCAGCGCAATCCGTCATGCACGGTCATTTCAAATTCAGCAAAGCCTTCTTGCTGGTGACCATTATAATCATCCGTATGCGGATAACCGGCTTGCACGCCAGCGTCGATGAAGGCTTGATAAAGCGGGTTCTTCATAGGCCCGCGTTTCACAAACATCGGGCCTTGCGTTCCGCGCCAGCCCTTCTCGCCACCTTCATTGTTTTCCATGCGCTTGAAATAGGGCAGCACGTCAGCATAACTCCAACCGCTTGCCCCCATATCGCGCCATGTGTCAAAATCTTTCGCATGGCCGCGCACATAAACCATGCCGTTGATCGAGGACGATCCACCCATCACCTTGCCGCGCGGGGTGACCAGTTTGCGGTTGTTGAGATGGGGTTCTGGCTCCGATTCAAAGCCCCAATTATAGAGCTTCATGCTCATGGGATAAGAAAGGGCAGACGGCATCTGGATCAGCGGCCCGCGATCCGTGCCGCCAAATTCGAGAACCAGCACGGTGTTCTTCAAATCTTCCGACAAGCGCTTGGCCATGACCGAGCCAGCAGAGCCTGAACCTACAATTATGAAGTCGAAATTTTCTGTTGCCACTTACGTTTCACCCTGCCGTCATTCCCGCGCAGGCGGGAACCCAACTTCAACCAGCGCGCCTGTTTCAAAGTTGGATTCCCGCCTGCGCGGGAAAGACGGTGCTGGCAGTGTTGACAAAAACTACTGAACCCCCCGCAACTCGTCGCCATGTTTTTTAACGACACTTGGCACTCTGGCAACGGCACGGCATGCTATTGGCAATCTGCGTCAACTCTGAGAAGATGACGTTCAAGAGGAATTTTCTGAATGTCGAAACTGTTAGAGGCGGATGAGGCCCACCCCGCTGAGCTGATCAATGAAACGGGCGCATCGCCCTTCGTGCTCATTTGCGAACATGCTTCAAACCTTTTGCCGCGCGGTTTGGGCACGCTTGGGTTGACGGAGGCCGATCTTAGTCGCCACATTGCTTATGACATTGGAGCTGGCTCCACGGCGCGAATGTTATCACGCTTGCTAGATGCCCCGCTTATTTTGCAGCGCTATTCACGCCTCGCCTATGATTGCAACCGCCCGCCTGAGGCCGCAAGTGCAATGCCGGAGTTGAGCGAGATCTATGAAATTCCGGGCAATGTGAATTTGAGTGCTGCCGATAAGTTGGCACGCGTGACTGAAATTGCCCGGCCTTTTCATGCTGCCATTACCAGCTATCTGGACATGCGCGCGGCAAACGGCCATCGGGCCATTCCGGTTTCAATTCACTCATTCACTAAAAACTATAAGGGCAAAAACCGCAGCGTTGAGTTGGGATTATTATTTGATCGTAATCCATGGCTGGCCAATCAAATGGTGAAGTCCTATCCCGATCTCAATGTACAGTTCAATGAACCATACGGCCCGAAAGACGGCGTGATGCACCTGATGAATTTGCATGCGGCCCCGCGCGGCCTGCATCACTTGATGATTGAAATTAGAAATGATCTCATCGAAACTGAACGTGGACAACAACAATGGGCACAACGCCTATCCGTGCCGCTGATGAAAGCGGCAACAAAGGGAGAATTAATATGAGCAACGGTAAGTTGACGCTAGAAGAACTCAAGGCAGAGGTGAAAGCCGGAACGATCGACACCGTAGTTGTGGCCTTCACCGACATGCAAGGCCGCCTGACGGGCAAGCGTTTTCATGCGCAATTTTTTGTTGATGGCGGATACGAGGAAACCCATGCTTGCAATTATTTGTTAGGCGTTGATATCGAGATAGAGCCTGTGCCTGGTTATAAAGCCACGTCTTGGGAAAAAGGTTACGGCGATTTTGTTTTAAAGCCGGACATGTCAACCATGGTGCGTACACCGTGGATGCCTGGTTCTGCTCTGGTGTTGTGCGATGTGCTTGATCATCACACCCATGCAGACGTTCCACATTCGCCGCGCGCCATGTTGAAAAAACAATTAAAGCGCGTTGAGGCTTTGAAATTGAAAGCCTATATGGCTTCAGAATTAGAATTTTTTCTTTTCGACGATAGCTACGAAACCTGCCACACCAAGGGCTATCGCAACATGAAGACCTCAAACTATTTTATACAAGATTATGGCGTGCAACAAACGTCGAAAGACGAAATCTATATGCGCGCCCTGCGCAACGGCTTGGCGGGCGCTGGCATACAAGTTGAAAACTCCAAAGGCGAGTGGGGCCCTGGTCAAGAAGAAATCAACGTGCGTTATGATGAAGCTTTGGCCATGGCCGATACACATGTGATCATTAAGAACGGCTCCAAAGAAATTGCTTATGGCCTCGGCAAAGCCATAACGTTTATGGCCAAGTGGGATTATGGAATGGCAGGCAACTCATCTCACATCCACCAATCGCTCTGGTCGGCAGATGGTAAGACACCGCATTTTTATGACAAGTCTGGCAACCACGGCATGTCAACCATGATGGAACATTATTTGGCTGGCCAATTGGAGCATGCCTCAGAGCTTACCTATTTCCTCGCACCCTATATCAACTCATATAAGCGCTTCATGGTCGGCACATTTGCACCAACCAAAGCTGTGTGGAGTTTTGACAATCGCACCGCAGGTTACCGCCTATGTGGCGCTGAGACCAAAGCCATCCGCGTGGAGTGCCGTGTGGGCGGGGCTGATCTCAACCCCTATCTGGCCTTTGCTGCACTCATTGCCGCTGGGTTAGACGGCATTGAAAAGAAGATGAAGTTGGAACCCGTTTTTTCTGGCGATGCTTATTCCGCTGCACAAAAACTGCGCGAGATTCCAAAAACACTGCGCGAGGCGACCGAGTTAATGGACAAATCCAAATTCCTACGTGATGCGATGGGCAATGATGTGGTTGATCATTATGTGCACACGGCAAAGTGGGAACAATATGAATTCGACCGCCGCATTACGGATTTAGAATTGAAGCGCGGCTTTGAACGTTATTAAGAGAGAAAAATATGACCATTCCAAATCGTAACATCAATTTCCCAACTGCCATTAAATTTGGCTCAGGCCGGATCAAGGAATTGGCTGACCATTGCAAAGCTGTGGGCATGAAGCGCCCGCTGTTTGTGACTGACCCCGGCCTTGCCAATATGCCGATGGTGCAGGCCATTGTGGCTGACGTAAAAAGCGCTGGTCTTGCTATTCAGATGTTTTCTGAAGTGCGTCCTAATCCGATTGAGGCGAACATTCTGGCTGGCGTGAAGGCTTATAAAGCTGGCATGCATGATGGCGTGATTGCGTTTGGCGGCGGATCGGGCCTCGACATCGGCAAGATGATTGCATTGATGCATGGCCAATCGATTTCCGTTTTTGATTTGGAAGATGTGGATGATTGGTGGACACGTGCTGATGCTAAAATCATTTCGCCGATTATCGCTGTGCCGACAACGGCAGGAACGGGATCGGAAGTAGGTCGTGCTGGTGTTGTGACCCACCCCACCACGCACGAAAAGAAAATCATTTTCCATCCAGCGATTATGCCAAAGGTGGTGATCCTCGATCCAGAGCTCACTGTTGGTTTACCAGCAAAACTCACTGCTGCCACAGGCATGGACGCGCTTGCGCATTGCATTGAGGCTTATTGCGCGCCTTTTTATAACCCGTTGGCCAAAGGTGTTGGCCTTGAGGGCATGTTGCTGGTCAAAGAAAATTTGGCCAAAGCTGTGAAGAAGCCAAATGACATGAATGCGCGTGGCAACATGCTGGTGGCATCATCAATGGGGGCCACGGCGTTCCAACGCGGCCTTGGGGCCATCCACGCACTGTCTCATCCGTTCGGCGGCCTATATGACGCGCATCACGGCATGCTGAACGGCATCATCATGCCTTACGTGTTGAAGGCCAATCGCAAAAAAATTGAGAAGGATATTGCGCGGGCTGCTGCTTACTTGGAAATCAAAGGTGGCTTTGATGGCTTTATGAAATGGATTTTGGCACTGCGCAAAGAGATTGGCATTCCGAATGCCTTGAAAGATATTGGCATTGATGTGAAGCGCTTGGACGAAGTGGCGGCCATGGCAATCAAAGATCCATCTGCTGGCGGCAATCCGATTTTGTTTAGCGAGAAACAATATAAAGCGCTGGCCAAGAAATGCGTGGTTGGCGATCTTTAAATAAATGCGTAGCCGCGCTTCAATCAACATCGTTAACTGCCATGCTGAAGGTGAAGTTGGCGATGTGATTGTGGGCGGCGTTGCCCCGCCTCCGGGCGATACGATTTGGGAGCAATCACGATACATTGCTAAAGATGGCAGGCTTCGGAATTTTGTTTTAAACGAGCCGCGCGGCGGTGTTTTTCGTCATGTGAATTTATTAGTGCCACCCAAAAATCCAAAAGCCCAAGCCGCTTTCATCATTATGGAGCCGGAAGACACGCCGCCAATGTCGGGTTCCAACTGTATTTGCGTGGCCACAGTGCTTTTGGATACAGGCATCATCCCTATGCGAGAACCTGTGACGCATTTGACCTTAGAGGCCCCAGCAGGATTGATCGAAGTGTCGGCCAGTTGCAAAAATGGCAAGGCCGAAACAATAACGCTGACGAACGTCCCATCCTTCGCCAGCCACTTAAACGCATCGCTGAATGTTGAAGGCTACGGCATTGTGAAAGTTGATACTGCCTTTGGTGGCGATAGTTTTGTCATGGCAGATGTTGCAGATTTTGGACTTGAAATTACACCACATTCCGCGCGCGACGTTGCCGAACTTGGACGCAAATTGGTGAAGGCTGCCAACGCCCAACTTCCTTTCCATCATCCCGAACTGCCCGAATGGAAACATTATTCATTTTGTTTTTTGCGTGGGCCATTGGAAAAAGAAAAGGGCGTACTGACGTCACGCAACGCCTGCATCATCAATCCGGGAAAACTTGACCGATCGCCCACGGGCACAGGTTGTTCGGCATTGATGGCTGTACTGCATGCAAAAGGTCTCATGAAAGTGGGCGACACTTATATTGGCCGTAGTGTGATTGATTCACGCTTTATTGGTCGCATCGCGGGTGAAGCCACTGTCGGCAATCACAAAGCTATCATCCCGCAAATTACGGGACGCGCTTGGATCAGCGGCACTTCGACCTTAATGCTCGATCCTGATGACCCGTGGCCAGCAGGCTATAAGGTGAGCGACACTTGGCCTTTGGTCTAGATCAATCTGACTTTTGACGGAATCGTCAAAAGTCAGGAAAATTGATCGACAAGAGAGACTTAGGGCGAGAATGACTTTTCCATGAAAAGTCATTCCGCTCTAGTGTTTGCACTTCAATAAATAATCCAACGAAACAATCCCCGGGCCGTATTTCATGATAAAAATCAAAATCGCTGCCCAGGTGCCATGAACGACATAGGCATCGGGGTAAACGAAAATTTCGATGATCAATGTCATGCCTAACAGTGCGAGCGCGGAGAAGCGCGAAGCAAGTCCTATGATCAACAAGACTGGAAACATATGTTCAGCAGTTTGCGCCATGTATGCGGCGACGGTGGGCGACAGAAATGGCACTTTGTAGTCTTCGGTGAAAAGCCGGAGGGTGGTTTCATTCACTGCCAAGAAATTCCAATCTGGAACTTTGGTGCGCCCTGAATTCCAAAAAACCAGTGCAATGGCAAAGCGGGCGAGAAGAGCGTGAAACCAATGGGGAATGAGATCAAACAGACTTATGATTGAAGTGATCAGGTTTCTCATGGATAGAGTTCCGCAATAATATTGAAATGAAAGAGTTGTTTCACAGCAGCGAGAACGTCAAAGGCCTCATTGTGATCGCTTGCAACTTCAAAAGCATCAAGAAGTGTTCCGCCTTGCGCGAGTGCATGAAGGAAGAAAAACAGGTCTTGGGTGATGGATTGAACGAAAACTTGTGTACCCTCGCGGTGAACCAAAGCACATTCCGCTTCACCCACAAGAGACGGCATAACCAGTTTATCATCATGATGCGCACGCCAAACTGACACTGCAGAATATTCAAGATTCAAAATTTTGACGCTTGGCAAAAAGCGAATGCGAGTTTCACCCCACGCTTCGGGCGCCAATGCTGTGAGCGCTTCTTTGTATAAAGGCACTGTATCCGCAGCATGATAAACGTTCCACCAAGCAGATTCAAACCTTGCAACTTCTGCGAGATAAGGAACCGTATTGGCCTGCGCAAAACCTGCAATAAATTCAGAGAATTCTTCACCGTAGGAAATCAACATGGCTGAACTCGGTTTATGATCAGCAATGAATTGACGAGCCATCATTCCAAAAAATTCTGCACCCACCAATTGCTCAACAACGGGGTATCGAACTCTAAGCGAATTGGTAAGGGCCGATGCAATATTATTGCGGTAAATACCAAAGCGCGGGTCGGTGATGGCTGGATCGAGCGCACCAATCGCCTGTGCGAATTCAGCTTCACGCATCAAGCCGCTCCAGCGCGCAACGCTTCATAGTACCGTCCGCAAAATGCGCTTCATCAACCAGCTCTTGCAGCGCTGGAACATTGTCATCGCGTTCGATCAATGTTGGAACTGGGCCCATGTGTCTCATCGCATATGCATACAGATCCCAAACCCCTCCAACGACGGGGCTGGCGTGATCATCTATGATAACAGGATTTCCGGCATCATCGGCGGTCAATGTATGTCCAGCGAGGTGAACTTCCTGCACATATTTCAAAGGATAAGCCGTAAGGTAGGTTTGCGCGCTGATATTGATGTTATGTGCTGAAATAAAAACATTGTTGATATCGAGAAGCAGTCCGCAACCTGTGCGCTTTACAATTTCAGAAATAAATTCAGCTTCATCTAAAGTGCTTTCATCAAAGGTCAGATAGCTTGATGGATTTTCGAGCAGCATTTGCCGACCGACAAAACTTTGAGTTTCATCAATATGGGCGCACACGAGAGACAGAGTTTCAGCATTATATGGCAAGGGCAGCAGATCGCTGAGATAGCCTACATCATGGGTTGACCATGCAAGATGTTCTGAAAATAGTCCCGGCTCGTATCGTTCATTCAGAGCTTTCAACCGCTTCATATGTTCAATGTCGAGTGACTTTGCACCGCCAATAGAAAGTCCTACGCCATGCAAGGACAACGGATAAATTTCGCGAATTGCCGTGAGGCAAGCGTGGGGCAGGCCGCCCTCGCCCATATAGTTCTCAGCGTGGATTTCAAAAAAACCGAGATCGGGCTTGGTCTCAAGAATATTCCGGTAGTGTTCACCCTTAAGGCCAATGCCACTACGGGCCGGGATTTTAGTGGGTCGCAACATCAAAAACTCTCATGTTAAAACTTTGGCCAGAGGCGTTGAAATCCGCACTCTGGCCAAATTGTAAACACGCTGATTGAAATTAGATAGCAACTAAAGAGCCATGACCCTTTGGAGTCTTTATCGTCTTGCATGTGCCAGCTGGAACATATTTCCAAGAATTGCCTTGATAGTCTCTGGTTGATGTACCCGCGCATGATGTGCCTGCTCCTGCGGCACAATCATTTTGGCCAGCGAGAGCCACGCCGAAGCATTTTTCTTTGCCTGCAGCTTGTGCGGCTGGCATCGAAGCCAAAGTTGCGGTGACTGCGCCTGCGATAAGAAGAAGTGCGTTACGTTTTGCGATGTTCATTTTGAAACTCCGTTAAATGGGAACAGTCACTTTATGGCATTTTATCAATTCAACCCGAAATCACATGCGCGTCAACCGTTCGGCAGTGGGGTACTCACGGATTCGTGATCTGACAATGAGACTGTTTTGACCAAATTTACAAAATGCTCGACATCTTTTTCCGGCGTCGCGAATGACAGCACAAACCGACAATGCACTTCATCATCAGCCAAGCCATCAATCGGCCAATCATAAAAATGCGCGCCAGCGGTTTGCAGCGCATCAAACATTAGGCGCGGAATGATTGCAAAAACTTCATTGGCTTGCACTGGATTGGAAAGACGAACACGGTTTGATTGCTGCATGCCCATAGCCAAGTTTTGCGCCAACGCATTAGCCCGCCTTGCGTTGGACAACCAAACATCATCATTCAAATAGGCAATCATCTGCGCCGAAATAAAGCGGCTCTTTGAAATCAACTGCCCTGCCCGCTTGCGGCGATACAGAAAGTCTTCTGCAAGAGATGTATCAAAAAACACCACGGCCTCCAGCAGCATACCGCCATTTTTTGTGCCACCAAAAGACAGCACATCAATGCCCGCTTTCCATGTCATCTCCGCAGGCGTGCAGCCCAAACCGACAAGAGCATTGGCAAAACGCGCGCCATCCATATGCATCTTCATGCCTTGCGGTTTAACAACAGCCGCAAGAGCCGCTATTTCCTCTGGCGTATAAACCGTGCCAAGCTCCGTGGCATTGGTGATCGACAGCGCCGATATTTTAGCGCCATGCTCACCATGCACAAAATATTTCAATCGCGCTTCAATCGCGGCCGGGGTAATCTTGCCGCCTGCTCCAGCGAGAGTGATTAACTTCGCACCACCTGTAAACATTTCCGGTGCATTGCATTCGTCGGTATTGATATGTGAACTTTCATGACAGAGCACGCCGCCAAAAGGTGGGCACATGGCAGAAAGGGCCAAGCTGTTTGCGCCAGTGCCATTCACCACCAAAAATGCTTTGACATCTTTTTCAAAAATTTCGGAAAGCCGCGCTTCAGCCGCCTTCGATCCATCATCATGACAATATGAAATGTCAGTGCCCGAATTTGCATCCACCATGGCCTGCATGATGCGCGGGTCAACGCCATAAACATTATCCGATGCGAAATTCATAAAACTCTCCTGCTGTATTTTGTTTATACAGCAAGTGGAAATGGCTGTGTTTAAATATTCTCAACTTCACCCCTTGAAGATCACATACTGCCATGCGACTGTCTGAACTGGGGCTTGGAGTTGTTGATAATGAAAATTATAAACGTTTGCTTGTCCGCAACCAGCCTTACACTTTTTTTTTCAATCTCACCCGCATGGGCCGATCAAAAAACAGATTGCCTTTCGCGCGATCCTGCCATTGCCATTTCAGCCTGCAAAGCGCTGATTGACAGCAAAACCATCACGGATAAAAAAGAATTGAGCTCGTATTTTGCGTCAGCTGCACGGTCATATAACAATACCGATGATGATGTTCACGCCGCAGAAAATGCCCAAAAGGCGCTTGATTTGGATGCCAGCAACAGCTTGGCCTATTTGGTACAATCTATTCTGGCCATCGCAAAGGGCGACAATTCGCTTGCGCTGGAAAAAATCAGCAAATCAATTGAACTTAATCCAAACTATGCGCGCGCCTATCTCAACCGCAGCAAAATCTATTCCAAATTGGGTGATACTGAAAAGCAATTCGCCGACCTGAACAAGGCAATTGAACTCGATCCTAAGGACAGTGTCATTTTCAAAGAGCGCGGCAGAACATTTGGTAATCAAGGCAAAAACGCAGAAGCGCTGAAAGATTATGAGGTTGCAGCAAACTTAGACCCTAACAAAAGCGACATCTTCAATGCCCGTGGTTTTTACAAAGGCCAATTGGGTGATACCCTAGGTGAAATCAAAGACTATCAAAAGGCGATTGAACTCGATCCGAAAAACATTTTACCGCTCAACAATCTGGCAAACACCTACCGCGATTCGGAGCGCTTCAATGACGTAATCCCGCTTGCCAAAGCTGCGATCGAAGTCGATCCGAAATCTACTCCAGCGTGGAACAATCTCGCCTTCGCGCATTATATGACTGGCAATAAGCAAGAGGCCGCAAGAGCCATGCAAAGGCTCTTTGATCTTGACCCAAATTTTACCACATCTTTGCAATCGCGCGGTATTTCATATCGCAATATTGGAGATTACGCGAAAGCATTGGAATATTTTTCGGCAGGAGCAACAATGGTTCCCAAAGACGCAAGTTATTTGGTCGACCGGGCCATCGTACATCGCATGATGAAGAATTTCGAGCGGGCTTTGGCGGACACAAACAAAGCAATCGCTATCGACCCAAAACTTCCCTCCAGTTACCGAGAGCGCGGTTGGATCAAGACGGAAATTGAAAAATATGATTCTGCCAACGCTGATCTCACCAAGTCAATCGAGTTGAACGGCAAGGATTCATTGGCCTACTATTGGCGCGGCGTATTGAAATTCAGACAGGATGATTTGGAAAAATCAAATGCCGACTATCTAAAAGCCATAGAAATTGATCCCAAATATATGGAAGCCTATGTCAATCTGAGCCAAAATTTTGCGGTTCTCAAAAAATATGATGAGGCTATTGTCGCCGCCCGAAAAGCCACCGAGCTTGATCCAGGTCAACCATTTGGATTCAACAATCTAGGCTTTGCACTTTATCAAAATGGCAAACCAGATGATGCACTGCCTGCTTTGGATAAGGCAATTGCCTTGAATGCAAACTATGCCGAACCATTGCATACAAGAGGACTGATCTGGGCAGATCAGAAGGACTATCAAAAGGCCCTGACTGATCAAAACGCAGCAGTCAAATTGGAAGCAAAAAATGCAGTGTTTTTGTTGGACCGCGGCTTTGCCCATGAAAAGCTGAACCATGGTGATTTAGCTTTGGCTGACTATACCGCATCCATAAAAGCAGACCCGGATTACGCGTTGGCGTATAACAATCGCGGCAGTCTTCTTTTGCAACAGAAAAAATTTGATGCCGCTTTGAAAGACCTCGACAAGGCCATCAAAATTACGGATGACGACGCCTTGTTTTATCGCAACCGCGGTGCTGTCTATTTTGGAAAGGCAAAATTTTCCTCAGCCTTGGAGAATTTAGACAAGGCTGTTTCACTCGATGCAAAAAGTGCTTGGTATATGGCTGAGCGTGGCGAGGCGCAGGAAAAACTAAAGCAAAAGAAAATGGCGATTGCTGATTATCAAGCAAGCTTGAAGCTTAATCCTGATGATGACATCAAAAAATTTGCGTTAGACGGTTTAGAAAGGCTTGGCGTGAAATAGCTCACGCCTACCTTTCAAGAAGTGGAATTTCAACTTCGGCATCTTCGCGCGCCAAGTAACCGGTGCCTGTCCTGATGTCGTGCAAAATTGCCGCAAGTTCGCTGTTTGCATTCCAGCTCAGAAAACCACCATGCTTTGCAATAATGTCTTGCAACACTTGGCGGAATGCGGGGCCCAAATCGTCGCGTTCCAAAGCAAACGCAACATTGGCCGCAAGAAAGCCAATCTTATCGCCACAGTCATAAGTGGTGCCATCAAATTTCAAACCATGAAAGGGCTGATGTTCCATAAGACGGATCATCGCATCGGTGATTTGTATTTCACCACCGGAGCCCGGTTTTTGTTTTTCAATTTCCGCAAATATTTCCGGCTGCAAAATATAGCGGCCCGAGATAATCAGATTTGATGGCGGGTCGATCTTTGGTTTTTCGACCATCGCATTGATCATGAAGTGATTGCCCTGCCAATCAGCAGCACCCACAACGCCGTAACGGTGCAATTGTTCGAGTGGCGCTTCTTCGACAGCCACCACATTGCCACCATCGCGCTCATGATAAACATCAACCATCTGCTTCATGCAGCCAGGATTTGCGTTGATAATCATATCAGGCAGCAGCACAGCAAAAGGATCATTGCCTACAATGTTGCGCGCGCACCAAATGGCGTGACCCAATCCCAGCGGTTCCTGCTGGCGCGTGAAGCTAGTCTGGCCAGCAGCTGGCAGATCTTCTTCCAATATGCTGAGCGATTCTGATCTGCCGCGCTTGCGCAACGTTGATTCAAGCTCATATTGTTTATCAAAATGATCTTCAATCACGCCCTTGTTCCGGCCTGTCACAAAAATCAGATGTTCAATGCCAGCATCACGCGCTTCATCCACCACGATTTGAATGAGAGGACGGTCGACCACCGTCAACATTTCTTTGGGCATAGCTTTGGTCGCTGGCAAAAAACGGGTGCCGAGACCGGCAACCGGGAAAATGGCTTTCTTGATGGGTCGTGTCATTTTAACGATCTCTTAAATATAAGTGCCGCGCGTCGTGGCCAATTTAATGAAAATAATACAACTTAAACTAAGCAGTGCGATATTGAGATTTGATTAAGAATTGGAGCTTGGCGATGGCAGTTTTGGTAACGGGTGGTGCAGGCTATATTGGCAGCCACATGGTTTTGGCACTCACTGATGCGGGTCAAGATGTCGTGGTGCTCGACAATCTAACCACAGGATTTGCCTGGGCAATTGCACCGCAAGCCAAGCTTGTTCAGGGCGACATTGCAGATGAAGCGCTGGTCGAACGTATCATCAAAACTCATAATATTGATGCAGTCGTGCATTTTGCGGGCTCCATCGTTGTTCCGGATTCGGTAATTGATCCATTGGGCTATTATTTGAACAATACCGTCAAATCCCGTGCCCTAATGGCTGCTGTGGTGAAAGCTGGAGTTAAGAAATTTATTTTCTCCTCCACAGCAGCAGTTTATGGCAACCCAAAAACCCAACCTGTGTTCGAAACTGAATTGCCAGGCCCGATTTCACCCTACGGCACATCCAAACTTATGACCGAAATGATGCTGCGCGATTCTCACTTTGCCTATGGTTTGAATTACGTCGCGTTGCGTTATTTTAACGTGGCCGGTGCAGACCCACGTGGACGGTCAGGCCAATCAACGCCGCGCGCTACCCACCTCATTAAAGTGGCTTGCCAAACGGCATTAGGACAGCGCGCATCAATGGATGTGTTTGGTACAGATTACGACACGCCAGACGGCACATGTTTACGCGACTACATCCATGTCAGCGATTTGATTTCAGCGCATATGGATGCCTTGGCCCATTTGCGCCGTGGTGGCGAAAGCGGCATTTTCAACTGTGGTTATGGCAAAGGCTATTCTGTGCTTGAAGTCATCAGTGCTGTCGAAAAAGCTTTTGGCGGCCCAATTAACAAAAAATTGGTGCCCCGCCGTGCGGGCGACCCTGCAGCAATTGTAGCGGGCGCCGACCGTGTGCGCGATATTTTGGGCTGGCGGCCAAAACATGATGATCTTGATTTGATCGTGACCTCTGCACTTGCTTGGGAGCGTCACCTCGAAAGGCGCAACGCCGCCTAAACCTAACCACAATTTCGCGCTTCAAGTTTTCGTTGATAAACTATCGCTCAAACAAGATCGATTCGGGCGGGAGATGAAATGCGCAAAATTATCGGGATAATATTGGCTGCAAGTTTGGCGATCACGCCAACTATGGCCCTTGCTGACGCGAAATTCGAAAGCTTCATTCAAACCCTTTGGCCTCGCGTAAAAGCAGCGGGGTTCTCCCGCGCGCTTTTTGAGCAAGCGTTCGCTGGTATAACTGAACCTGATGCGGCCGTTATTAAATTGGCTAACACACAACCTGAATTCAAAATCGCCACGGGCGATTATTTGGGAACAGCTGTCACTCCAATCCGCGTGGACACGGGCAAAGCCATGGCCATCGCAAATGACTCGTTGATGAAATCAATCGAAAAAAAATATGGGGTTGACCGTTATACCGTTCTCGGCATCTGGGGCATGGAGTCAAACTTCGGCAAGAATGCTGGTTCCATGCGAGTTATGCGCTCGCTTGCCACATTGATCTATAACGGCAACAAAAAAGAATATGCCAAAGAACAATTACTCTCAGCATTTCGCATTCTGAAGTCTGGCGCACGCAGCCCGGACAATTTCGTAGGTTCCTGGGCAGGCGCCATGGGCCACACACAATTCATTCCTTCTTCTTATGTTTCTTATGCGGTCGATTGGAACGGTGATGGTCAACGAGATATTTGGGACACGAAGGAAGATGCATTAGCATCAACCGCCAATTATCTTTCAAAAGCCGGCTGGAAAATTGATCGACCTTGGGGCTGGGAAGTGAAATTGCCTGATAGTTTTGACCGCACCTTAATCGGGCGCAACCATTGGCAACTGGTTTCAAAATGGATGGCTCTGGGCATAACCCAGATGAATGGAAAAACTTTTAATGCGCCACAAGCCGATGCTTTTGTGATGATCCCGCAAACGATAAACGGCCCAGTTTTTCTGGTTACAAGAAATTTCATGGCCATCATGGCGTATAACCAATCACATTCTTATGCTTTGGCCGTTGGACATTTGGGCGACCGTATTCGCGGAGGTGCGCCCTTCCAAGCCAACTGGCCCAGTGCCGCGGTTGATCTCAATCCATCACAGCGCGTGGAAATGCAAAAGCGCTTGAATGCGATGGGCATTGAAACTGGTGGTGCTGCAGACGGGCGCTTTGGAGCGCAAACTTATGAAGCTATTTTGACCTACCAAAAAAAGCGGGGCCTGCCCCTTGATGGTCAGCCCACATTAAAGATACTTGAGCTGCTGCGTAAGGGCGGCTAGCGTCACGCAATGAGAGTTCTATTTTACATCATCGCGACGTTCATTGCGCTTCTTGCTGCAACTGCTAATGCCCAAGACTCTGGCCCTGCAATCGGCTCTGCGGCAACTGATGGCCCCTACCGCATTCTCGTCATCGGCGATGCCATGGGTGGCGGCATGGGCGGGGGCTTGACGCGTATGGTTGCCGCCACAGAACCCAGCTACCAAGTCGTCAACAGGTTTAATGAGGCCTCAGCTTTATCACGGCCAGATCGCTATGATTGGGCAACTGCTGTTCCAAAAATGATGGAAGGTAGAGATTTTTCTGCAGTTGCCGTTTTAATTGGCCTCAATGACCGCCAAGATATTCGAACACCAAATGCCCGTCTGACATTCAATTCACTCGAATGGATCCAAGCTTACAAAGCCAATGTTGATGCGGTTATTGATGCGCTGCTGGCTCAAAACGTAAAGATCGTCTGGTTGGGCCAACCCCCGATGGGAGATCCAGCTTATGATGCTGACATGCAAGTTATCTCGGCTTTGCAGAAGGAACGCGCAATTGCGAAAAATATAATTTTTGTCGATTTGCGAACGCCGTTTCTGGGGCATGACGGAAATTATAACCAGCGTGGCCCCGATGACACGGGTGTCGATCAAAAACTACGTCAAAATGACGGAGTCACCTTTTTCAAACTTGGCAACAATCGCATTGGGCAAATTGTTTTGGCGGCATTGAAAAACGAGGCTGCGCCTGTCTTGGCGCCGGAAACACCAGTGGCCATTGCGCCGAACGCTGTCGAAGATACAACAACCCCTGTCTTTGGCCAACAAGATCAAAATGGCCAACAAGTTTTGCATAACGGTGATGATGTTGTGGCATTAGTTGAAACCCAAACGACCAATGCAGCCGCGATTACCGCAAGTTCAATTGGGGTGGGTGCTTCAATAGGGTCAAGTGGCGAAAAACTATTTACATTGGGCGTGGCACCCATTGCGCCAGCCGGACGCTTCGACGATTTTACCTATATCGCGCCAACTGCGAATTAACGCGGCAGTGTTGTTTCACCCATCAGAAACTGATCAACAGCACGCGCGGCCTGACGACCTTCACGAATGGCCCAGACAACAAGTGATTGGCCACGGCGCATGTCGCCTGCTGAAAACACTTTATCAGCGCTGGTTTTATAATCTTTGACATTAGCATCAACATTGCCGCGTTGATCAGTTTTGAGGCCCAGATTCTTGATCATGCCTTCATGCACGGGTTGAACGAAGCCCATTGCAAGCAGAACCAGATCGGCTTTCAAATCAAACTCTGTGCCGGGTATTTCTTTCATGTCTGGGCCAGCTTTTGAGCAACGTAGAGTTTTCACTTCGCCATCCTCGCCGACCAGTGATTTGGTAAGCACCGAGAAGTCACGCTCCGCCCCTTCAAGATGCGACGATGATGTGCGCAATTTCATCGGCCAGTTTGGCCAAGTAAGATCCTTGTTCTCTTTCTCAGGCGGCTTTGGCATGATTTCGATTTGGGTAACAGACAAAGCACCTTGGCGGATCGATGTGCCGATACAGTCTGAACCCGTATCACCACCGCCGACTACGACCACATGTTTGCCTGTGGCTTGGATGGGGCGATTATCAATTGGACTTTCTTTGCTTACGCGGCGATTTTGTTGTGGCAGAAAATCCATAGCAAAGTGAACGCCAGCAAGATCACGGCCGGGGATTGGCAAGTCGCGGGGCTTTTCCGAACCGCCCGTTAACAGCACGGCATCAAATGAATCGACCAACTGCTTAGCATCTTGGGTCACACCAATATGCGCACCATAATGGAAAGTCACACCTTCAGCTTCCATTTGGCTAACGCGGCGATCAATCAGATGTTTTTCCATTTTGAAATCAGGAATGCCGTAACGCATCAAGCCGCCCGCTTTCGAATTTTTCTCAAACAAATGCACATCATGGCCCGCGCGGGCAAGTTGCTGCGCTGCCGCCAAACCAGCAGGGCCAGAACCTACGACAGCGATTTTCTTGCCCGTTTTTTCCGAGTTGATAAGTGGCTTTATCCAACCGTTTTCCCACGCTTTATCTACGATGGCGCATTCAATCGTTTTGATCGCCACCGGATTATCATCAATGTTCAACGTGCAAGACGACTCGCAAGGAGCTGGACAAACGCGACCCGTAAATTCTGGGAAGTTATTTGTGCTGTGCAAATTACGCGAGGCTTCTTCCCACGCGTCATTGTAAACCAGATCATTCCAATCAGGAATTTGGTTATTCACCGGGCAGCCCGTGTGGCAATAAGGAATGCCGCAATTCATGCAACGCGCCGCTTGGTTCTTGGTGGCACCATCACCCAGCGGAATCACGAACTCATTATATGTCCGAACCCGGTCAGCGGCCGGCGCATATTTGCGCTCTTGACGATCAATTTCGAGGAAACCCGTAATTTTACCCATGGTTGATACCTTTATCGAGTTGTGATATACAAATTGGTGAATGTATATCCAAGGAGGATGTGATGAAAGTTTCGAAATGGGGCAATAGTCTGGCGGTGCGCTTGCCTGCCGAAATTGTTGAAAAGCTTGGCGTGAAGGAAGGTGATGAAATCTATTCCATTCCGGGCTTTTCTGAAGAACCCATTGTGCGAATTGCGCGCAAAAAAACTCGCGAAGAGTTGATGCGAAGGCTCGAAGAGATAAGTGAAACAGTCACGTGGCCCGCCGACTACAAATTTGATCGAGACGAGGCAAACGCGCGTGGCAAGTAAAATATTCTTGGACTCCAACGTTTTAATATATTGCATTGGTCCGGCTTCATCCAAGGCAATTCTATCGCGCAAACTCCTGAGCCAAGGGCCGACGATTAGCGTCCAAGTCCTTAATGAATTTGTTAATGTTACACGCAACAAATTAAAACTGTCTTGGCTGTTAGTGGAGGACGCCTTGGCTTCTGCATATGAATTTTGCGAAGTTGTGCCGCTGACACTTGAATGCCACAAACTGGCGGTTGAAATTTCAAACAACCACGTCTTGAAAATATACGATGCAAATGTCATAGCGGCTGCCGAACTAACAGGTTGCGACGTTCTGTACACGGAGGATCTGAACGATGGCCAGCGTATTGGGCGTGTCACTATCGTCAATCCGTTCAAAGCTGTGTAATCGGTCAAGTCATCAAACCTTTCACCAATTTTCGAACCTCAGAAAAAATGGCCTTTGAAAGTTCGAAAGGACATCCCCAATAATCAAAGATGCCACCATCTGTTGAATTCTGGCCGCATGTCACGAAAACACCAGTTCCAAATTTACATTTTAAGTGTGTGGCCAACCAGCCAACAAAGCCAGAGTTATCGGCGCCGGAAGGAAAATGAAAACAGAATATGCCAAATCTTTCAGCCACGGAGTTGTTGCTCAGCACAAGCTGGCTCCAAACGTTCTCATCCCGCACAAGTGCCAGCGCAGAAGACTTAGCCATGGACTTGAAATCAGCAAGTGGGAATTCTTCAAAAATCCATGAACGTTCAAAGACATCAAGTCTTGATAACTGAATCACCTTTCTCAAACGTAATTCAGTTTGCGTGGGTGTTTCTTGCGAAATGTTGACCATCAAGCCCTCTTCACGCCAACAGTCATACCGTTACTTGTTTCCTGTGCTTTTTCCAAATCGGCCAATGCACGCGCATATTCGACCGGCATCACCTTCACAAACTTCGGCAAGAATTCGGCCCAGCGATCCAAAATATCCTTGGCCCGCGTTGAGCCTGTATATTTCAAATGCCGCGCCAGCAATTCATGGATGCGCGTGGCGTCATGCTTGTTCATGCCCGAAGTAATATCGACTAGGCCATGCGATTCCAAATCACCGCCATGATGTTGGTGCTTTTCGATCAACATTTCTTCTTCGGGCACAGGCTGCAAATCAACCATTGAAAGGTTGCAACGTTTTGCAAAGTCACCCGCTTCATCCAACACATAAGCCACACCGCCAGACATGCCAGCAGCAAAGTTGCGTCCGGTTTCACCGATCACGAGAACACAGCCACCCGTCATGTATTCGCAGCCATGGTCGCCCACACCTTCAACAACAGCCACAGCGCCAGAGTTGCGCACAGCAAAGCGCTCACCCGCCACACCACGGAAATAGGCTTCGCCAGAGATCGCTCCGTAGAGAACAGTATTGCCTATGATCGACGATGTTTCAGGCTTGAAGCCCACATTGGCTTGCGGCTTGATGATGATCTTGCCGCCGGACAAGCCCTTGCCCACATAGTCATTGCCTTCACCCGTCAGATCAAGCGTGATACCGCGTGCGGCCCAAGCACCAAAGCTTTGACCAGCTACACCGTTTAGCTTCACGTAGATCGTATCTTCCGGCAAGCCGTCATGACCATAAGCCTTGGCCACAGCACCACCGAGCATGGCACCGGCAGTGCGGTCAGAGTTACGGATTTTAGTTTCAATCACCACAGCTTTGCCTTCAAGCAAAGCCGGCGCCGCCTTGTCAATCAAAGTGCGGTCCAACACATGATCTATGCCGTGATCTTGAACGCCCGTTTTGCGAATGGCCACTGGGCCGTTCACATCAGCTTTGGCAAACAACTTGGAGAAGTCGAGTCCTTTGGCTTTAAAATGGGTAATTGCCTTTTTTGTATCCAACCATTCAGTTTGACCTGTGAGTTCTTCAAATTTCCGAATACCCATATGTGCCATCAACTCTCGTAGTTCATTGGCCACAAAGAAGAAATAGTTGATCACATGCTCAGGCTGGCCCTTGAAGCGCTTCCTGAGTTCAGGATCTTGCGTCGCCACGCCAACAGGACATGTGTTCAAGTGACACTTGCGCATCATGATGCAGCCTGCAGCGATGAGTGGTGCGGTAGCAAATCCAATTTCATCGGCACCAAGCAGCGCTGCAATCAACACGTCGCGTCCCGTGCGAATGCCACCATCGGCTTGCACAGCAATACGACTGCGCAAATCATTGGCCACCAATGTTTGTTGTGTTTCAGCGAGACCAATTTCCCACGGGGAACCAGCATGCTTTATCGACGTTAAGGGCGATGCGCCCGTGCCGCCTTCATAACCAGAAATGGTCACGTGATCAGCATGGGCCTTCGAAACACCAGCAGCCACTGTGCCCACGCCAACTTCCGACACAAGTTTCACTGAAACGAGGGCAGCGGGGTTGACGTTCTTCAAGTCGAATATCAGCTGAGCCAAATCTTCAATTGAATAAATGTCATGATGCGGTGGAGGTGAGATGAGGCCAACACCCTGTGTTGAATGACGCACTTTCGCGATGGTCGCATCAACCTTGTGGCCCGGCAATTGCCCGCCTTCGCCTGGCTTTGCACCTTGGGCAATTTTGATTTGCATCATATCAGAGTTGACCAGATATTCCGTCGTCACGCCAAAGCGACCTGAGGCCACTTGCTTGATGGCCGAGCGCATTGAGTCGCCATTTGGCATGGTCACATAGCGATCAGATTCTTCGCCACCCTCGCCGGTGTTTGACTTGCCGCCAATACGGTTCATGGCAATTGCTAAAGTTGTGTGGGCTTCACGGCTGATTGAGCCGTAAGACATGGCACCCGTTGAGAAGCGCTTGACGATATCAACAGCAGGCTCAACTTCTTCAATCGAAATTGCAACCTTGCCCATTTCTTCCGATGACTTGATGCGGAACAAACCACGCAAAGTTTTCAAGCGCTCGGACTGGTCATTGATCAACCGCGCAAATTCACGGTATTTATCTTGAGAATTGCCACGCACGGCGTGCTGCAAGTTTGAAACAGTTTCAGATGTCCAAACATGCGCTTCACCACGCATACGCTGGGCATATTCGCCACCCACTTCTAATGTGGTTGAAAGAACCGGGTTCAAACCAAAAGCGTCTTCATGGCGGCGGAATGATTCCTCGGCCACTTCAGCAAGGCCCACACCTTCAATTTGCGTGGCTGTGCCCGTGAAATACTTTTTCACAAATTCAGTCGATAGACCAATTGCATCAAAAATCTGCGCACCACAATAAGACTGATAAGTGCTGATGCCCATTTTGGACATCACTTTAAGAATACCCTTATCCACGGCCTTGATATAACGCTTTACAGCTTCATAAGCGCTGACTTGCTCATCAAGTTGTGGCAGCAAAGCTTCAAGTGTTTCAAATGCAAGATAGGGGTTGATGGCTTCCGCACCATAGCCAGCCAGCACACAAAATTGATGCACTTCGCGCGGCTCACCAGACTCGACCACAAGGCCCACCGAGGTTCGCAGACCTTTGCGGATCAAATGATGATGCGTGGCAGATGTGGCAAGCAATGCAGAAATAGGAGCACGTTCAGCAGACACAGCACGGTCTGACAGAATGATGATGTTATAACCGTCATTCACCGCGCGTTCGGCTTGCATACACACTGAATCAACCGCCGCTTCCATATATTCTGGGCCATTGGCAACATCATAAGTGATGTCGATGGTGACTGTACGGAACGGGTTTTCGCGCACTGAGCCAATGTTGCGAATGCGCTCCAATTCTTCGTTCGTCAGAATCGGTTGCGCCACTTCAAGGCGCATGTGCTTTGACGTGCCCTTCAAATCGAGCAAGTTCGGACGTGGGCCGATGAACGAAACAAGGCTCATCACAAGTTCTTCGCGGATCGGATCAATCGGCGGGTTGGTGACTTGCGCAAAGTTTTGCTTGAAATAAGTATCGAGCATTTTGTTGCGATCAGACAAGACAGATACTGGCGCATCGTTGCCCATTGATCCCGTGGCTTCTTGACCCGTAGTGGCCATGGGTGCCATCAAAACTTTCAAATCTTCCTGCGTGTAACCAAACGCTTGCTGACGATCGAGCAACGGCACAGTAATTTTCGGACGCGCTGTCTTGGCTTTTGGCATGTCTCGCAGAACGACCTGAGTCTTCTTCAGCCAATCTTTATAGGGATGAGCAGAAGCCAGATCCTTCTTCAAATCTTCATCAGAGATAATCTTCTTTTTGTCCAAATCGATCAGCAACATCTTGCCAGGTTGCAAGCGCCACTTTTGAGTGATCTTAGATTCATCAAAATCAAGGCAACCCATTTCAGATGCCAACATCACATGGCCATCATCGGTCACGAGATATCGCGACGGGCGCAAACCATTACGGTCAAGCGTAGCGCCAATCACTTTGCCATCGGTGAACACCATGGCAGCAGGCCCGTCCCATGGTTCCATCATCGCGGCATGGTGTTCATAAAACGCACGGCGATCATCATCCATCAGCGGATTTCCAGCCCATGCTTCAGGGATCAACATCATCATCGCGTGTGGCAATGAATAACCACCCATGTATAAGAATTCGAGCGCGTTATCAAAACAAGCCGTGTCGGATTGACCTTCATAGGAAATCGGCCAGAGCTTAGATAAATCCCCACCCAGAACATCAGACTTCATGTTGGCTTGACGCGCGGCCATCCAATTAAAGTTTCCACGCACGGTGTTGATTTCACCATTGTGACAAACAAAGCGATATGGGTGTGCCAGTGGCCAAGATGGGAACGTGTTGGTTGAGAACCTTTGATGCACAAGCGCAAATGCAGATGTCACACGGTCATCCTGCAAATCGGTGTAATAAGACGAAACATCCTTACCCAGCACGAGGCCTTTATAAACCACGGTGCGGCAAGAAACTGAAACTGGATAATAAGTTCGCGCTTTTGTTCCCAGCACTTCCAAAATACGATTAGAAACAACTTTGCGACAGACAAAAAGCTTGCGCTCAAAATGGGCTTCATCGCGAATAGTTGGGCCGCGCCCTATAAACACTTGGCGGTGCATCGGTTCAGTGTCTTTCACTGAATAGCCCAACACAGAAGAATTCACCGGCACATCGCGCCAACCCAAAACTTTCAAGCCTTCTTCACGCGCCGTTTCCCACCAGATGCGTTCAATATCTTGGCGGTAAAGCGGCTCGCGCGGCATAAACAAAAAGCCCACGCCATATTGCCCAGCGGCAGGCAGGTCGAACCCTAAGCGCTTGGCATCGGCGGCATAAAATTCATGCGGAATTTGAATCAAAATACCAGCGCCATCGCCCGCTTTGGGGTCAGCACCCACAGCGCCACGGTGCTCCAAGTTCTTAAGGATCAGCAAGCCCTTGGAAACAATATCATGGCTTTTCTTGTTATGGATGTTGGCATAAAGCCCAATGCCGCAAGCATCATGTTCGTTGCGGGGGTCATAAAGCCCATGGGCCGGCTTCATGCCTTCTGGCAGAAATGCGGGTGCGTTCATGATCTTCGACTCCTATATAGGTCAACTCTGCTGACTTATATCTATGTCACCAGCACTAGTTTAGCGCAAGTAAAAAATCATTTTTGAATGAAAATCGAAATATTATTGCGCAAAACTAGTTTACGTGTAGCTATACTCTTTTGAAAATTAAAAAGCAGCCAATGGCGACAACGAAGCAGGCGAAGATGGTATTGAGCAGTCCTTTTTGGCTTGCAAGGCGGCTTTGCAATAACGTTCCACCAATGCCGCCCACTATGCCGCCAGCGATGAAGTTTGTTGCAACGTCCCATTCAACAAATCCCGACCACGCATAGTTGGCAGACGTAGCAGCACCGAATATGGTGATGGCCACCAATGATGTGGCGATGGCATTGGCTATGGGCATCCCTGTGGCCAGCATCAAGCCAGGCACAATTAGGAATCCGCCACCAATACCAAAGAAGCCAGAGAGCGCACCAACTGCAAGTCCAACACATAACAGCCATGGCAACATGTGGCGCGCGGTTTTGAATGTAAGCTTTACATCAGGATCACCTTCGGCATCGCGGCGCAGCAGCATCACCATACCTACAACAACCATTAGTATCCCGAATGCGATAAGCAGATGTTGGCCTTCAATTTTTAAGGCCAAAGACGAGCCTGCAAAATTACCCGCCAACCCCGCTGCAGTAAACACTAAAATGCAGCGCCACTTTACAAGGCCTTGGCGCAACTTTGTCAACAGATTGGCAAATGCACTGACAGCCACCGCCACGGCGCTCGTACCAATCGCTACATGTGCCGAAGGGACGCCTACAACATAGAGCAGCAGCGGCACGGCGATAATTGAACCGCCGCCACCTACAATGCCCAAGATTAATCCGACAATGCTGCCAGATAGGATAGCTGTAAGATTAAACATCAGGCCGCAGCTTTGTTCCAAGGCATCATTTGCAGAACACTGGCCATGGCACAGGTGCCGGAAATGCCGGAGAACATGAGGCCCGCGCCCACCGCGCCAGACAGAGCGAAGAATGCAGGGTTGAACAGATAGCCAAGCGTTGCGCCAAGAACCACAAAACTGCCAGCTGCGATTTGAACCTGCCGCATCATTTCAATCGGGGCGCCTGCTTGCTTGATGACGGTCATGCCGGACTTTTTCCAGTTCTCAATTCCGCCCTCGAGGATGAATGCCTCCGTCGTCGCTGCCTTCATCAGCAGTGGCGCATTCATCTTGGTGCGATTACCACTTTTGCAATAATAGACGATGGCATCACTACCCTCACCAATTTTTATATTGCAGAGCGCTGAAATAGGTACATTCTTTCCCTTTGGAATGTGTTCGCGGCTGTGTTCATCGGCATCGCGGATATCGATTAAAAGTGCACCTTTATCGAGCAATAACTTTGCGTCTTGTGGTGAAATGACAGGTATGGACATGTTGAATTTCCTTTTAACAAAAGATTGATTGAAGGGTTTTGATGATGCGGTTCACATTGGGATCAGACACGCGGTAAAATAAAGTTTGGCCCTCGCGCCGAAACCCAACCAGTTTTTCCTCGCGCATGCGGGCCAAATGCTGCGACAAAGCCGACTGACTAAGCCCCACTGCTTCTGCCATCGGAATAACACTCATTTCACCTAGTTCCATAAGCTTACAAAGGATCATCAACCGCTTCTCATTGCCAAGCGATTTCATGATGCGTGCTGCTTTGGAGGCTTGGATCTCAAAATCGGAGAGCGACAATTTAAGTTTAGGCAATTTCTGGATTCCATAAATTAGTGTTTGCTAAATTAGATATTTCTAATGTATAGTCAAGTGAATTCTGCGTGGAGAGTGTTATGGTTGATTTGCTCTTGATTTATTCCTTCTTCGATGAACCCACAAATACTGTGAGCTATCTTGTCGCTGACGACGCAACGAAGCAGGCCGCAGTGATTGATCCGGTGCTAAACTATGATCATAAATCCGGTGAAGCCTCGGTTGCTTCTGCTGATGCAATTTTGCGCAAAGCTGCGGAAGAAAAATTTACGATCACAATGGTTCTCGAAACCCACGTCCACGCAGATCATCTTTCCGGCGCGCCTTACATCAAACTCAAAACCGGAGCTAAAGTAGCCATTGGTGAGCATATCAAAGATGTGCAACAAATCTTTCGTCCGATTTTTAACGCTATGGATGTTTCAGGCAACGGCAGTGAATTTGATGTGCTACTAAAAGATGGGGATCTTTTCATGATTGGCAATCTTGCTGTCGAG
The DNA here is from genome assembly GCA_043744395.1 of Aestuariivirga sp. GTDB lineage: Bacteria > Pseudomonadota > Alphaproteobacteria > Rhizobiales > Aestuariivirgaceae > Aestuariivirga. The sequence continues at coordinate 7,306 of JAYTUV010000135.1, read as the reverse complement.
GTGATTGCCACACCGGGCCATACGCCGGCTTGTGTTTCCTATAAAATTGCAGACACGGTATTTGTGGGAGATACGTTGTTCATGCCAGATTATGGAACAGCTCGTGCCGATTTTCCGGGTGGCGATGCACGCCAACTTTATCGTTCAATTCACCGTCTGTTATCGCTGCCACCAAAAACACGTCTCTTTATGTGTCACGACTATCTGCCTCAAAATGGTCGTGATAAATATGTTTGGGAAAGCACTGTAGCCGAAGAACGATCTGCAAATGTGCATGTACATCAGGGTGTTTCAGAAAATGAATATGTGGCAATGCGCCAGGCCCGGGATAAAACTTTGTCTGCACCAACGCTATTACTGCCTTCGATCCAAGTGAATATGCGAGCAGGAAAATTGCCGCCGGCTGATAACAACGGCGTGCAATATATTAAAGTGCCAGTAAAAATATTGCCCACAGCGGCATAAAACTACCTCTTCAACACAATGCTGCTCATCACGCGCTGCTCATCATAGTCACCGCCAGCCAATGCCAGTCCATCATCAGACCATGTGCCTTGATACATCAAGGCAGCGCTCATATTTGGATTGAGTGCCCACTCAAAACCAGCCCGCACTGTTTTGATATTGGTAATGGCTACGCCATCATCGCTGCGCGTAAAACCAAATCCGGCCAATAAATTGATGTTTTCACGAAGCACATAACTCACATTCAAACCAGCATTCCAGCTCTTCGTGCCGCCAATACCAACACTTGCCGTTTCGCCCAGATCTACACCCGACGTCGCTTCAAGTTTAAGTGGCGGAACGGGGCTCCATTGAATACGACCTTTCAATCCAAAGGCTGAGTTTGAACTCAAGGCAGGGTCAACATAATTACGCACCAAATAAGTTAGCGCCACGTCACCCTGCCAAATCGGGTCATCTGCAAAACTAATACCCAATGAACCAGCAAGACCTTGGCTGTCACGCTTTTGACCATTGTCATCAATCGTCTGGTCATGAATGCGAGGTGCATAAGCAATCTCGGTATAGGGCCTCAGCCTTGAAACGCTGTCCCCAAAAGTCGCCCGCAATGTCACCGAAGGCTCAACATAATTGCGGTCAGCATTTTGTTCGGTGCCGCCGCCTGAAAGTGCCACATTATCAAAAACGCTGCGCGCCAAAGCTAGTTTAACCGAACCTTCAAGCCCGCCGAAATCATGTACCAGATCAATACCTGCACCAAAGTTTTTTTCACGCCGAGGTTCAATGGCATTGCCGGGCACTGAACTATCACCCAAACCAGTATCATTGGCTGTAAAGTTCGCAGTAAAGTCTGCGTGAGTAGTCCGACGAATATCCAGCCGGAATTTTGTGTCGGCCGATCCTGTAATCGTCGAGAGACCCGGATTATTCAGATAGCGCAAAACTTCCGCACTCATTTGCCCGGCCCAACTATGACGCGACCAATCGGTTTCAAAGCGCAAGCTGGGCTTCAACCGCAAACCAAAATCTGATTTTGGAATGGTGCCGCTCTGCGCCACGTTAGAGGTGTAGACCCCACCAATTTCTAACGTAGGATAAAACCTTACTCCGCCCGCACCCATCCCAATCGGTGCATAAGCATCAGAGACAATCCTTTTCTTTTTAGGACGAATAACAGGTTCTTCTTCAACAACAGGAAGAACTACATTTTGAACAGCCGCATCATTTGTTGTCGCTTCGGCATCTTCCAAAACTGAAGGCTTAAGCGAAGGTGGCGCAGATTGAGCATAGGCCGCAGTTGCGCTAACAGCCAAAACTGCTGCCAGAAAAACGCCACGCCTGATCACGCGCTCACGCACAAATAAGTCTCCAATCAAAGAAGACTTAACAAAAACATGGTTAATGGGAGGTTTAGCTTAAGACTTTAACATTCCACCAAGAAACAAGGCGATGCCACTCTTCACAACTTCTTCCAATTCATATTGAGGCGCAATTTTTTCCGCCCCAAAAAGCTTAGGCTTAACAATGCCGCACATGACTAATTCAACAAATTGCGTTGCCGCAAGCGAGGCATTGCACTTGCGCAAAGTGCCGTCATCCATCTTACTTTCTAAATAATCAGCAATAATGGCGTTACCGTAAGCTGGACCTGCTTCATAAAATGCTTGCCCAATTTCAGGGAATTTTTCAGCCACAGCCACAACGAGGCGGACATAAGCAATGGTTTCTTCAGATTTGAGCAATGTGCCAAATCGAATGGCGAGATCATACAACACGTCTTCAATCGGACGTTCAACGCGCTCAATCACCACTGTTTGTTCGGCTTGCTGCCTGCGGTCGCGGAATATCAAAGCTTCAAAGAGTTTTTCTTTAGACGGAAAGTAGGCATAGACCGTGCCTTTGGAAACGCCAGCGGCCTTCACAATGTTGTTCATACTAGAGCCATCAAAACCCTGAGCCAAAAAACACCGCTTAGCGCCGTCTAAAATTTGCTGACGTTTAGCGCTTTCCAGATTGTCGTTTACGGCAACGGCGGTTTCTTTCATCCCAATTAGTCCTATTTGTCGCAACCAAACCGAACGGTTCAGTATTGCAGATATCAAGTCTGAATGCTAAGCACAAGACCTAAACCGAACCGTTCAGTTCAATTTGTGAGCGCCCCATGACCGACGCAGTGTTAAAGCTTCAACCGCAAAGCCAGCCCACCCAAGAGTCACAAAAGCCTCCGATCGTAAGGTCAGCCACTCTCGCTGCCGATCTAACGCCACCACGCAAATTTAATCGTGGCCGCTACATTCGCTTTGCCGTGCTGGCCGCGGCGCTGGCCACCGCTGCCTTTTATGGCAATGAATATTGGCAAGTTGGCCGTTTCCAAATCGTAACCGATGACGCCTATGTCCAAGCCGATATAGCGCTGATTGGCACCAAACTCGCGGGCTATGTCAACGACCTGCCCTTTCCTGATAATTCCGCAATAAAAACTGGCGATGTCATCTTGCGCTTGGATAGTAGCGACTATGAACTAGCATTGGCAACGGCCAAGGCGCGAGTCGAAACTCAAGACGCAATGCTCGCCACCAACGCTCAACAAATTCTTGCCCAACAAACACAAGTTAAAGCCAGTGAAGGCCAGTTGGCAAGTGCGCAGGTAGGCGAGCAAACGGCCACCATAACACAAGCGCGCGCTTCAGAACTTTTGAAAAGCAAAGTCGGCAACCAGCAAACTATGGATACAACTACGGGTGCTTTGCGAGCTGCAAAAGCTAGTGTGGATGTGGCCACGGCAAACCTTGCGTCAGCCAAAGCTCAAATCGGCATCCTTAATGCCCAAGCCAATGCGGCGCAAAAACAACTGGGTGAACTGAACATCGCCGTTACCAAGGCGCAAAATGATTTGGCATCTACAGAGATCAAAGCACCGTTCGATGGCATCATAGCCAATCGAGCTGTGGAGCCCGGCCAATTTGTCGGCGTGGGCAGCCGTTTAATGGCGTTGGTTCCGGTGCAGAATTCTTACATCACGGCCAATTTCAAAGAAACCCAACTCTCCGAAATTCATCCCGGCCAAAAAGCTCAAATCATTGTTGATGCATTCAAAAATGAAAAATTTGAAGGCGTAGTCGAAAGCATAGCTCCGGCTTCTGGCGCAGAATTTTCATTGCTTCCACCTGAAAATGCCACTGGCAATTTCACTAAAATTACCCAGCGCATCCCCGTCAAAATCACCTTGCCGCCAGAACTGGCCACCAAATTGCGCCCTGGCCTGTCGGTCAATGTGTCCATCGATAGTAGGGACGCCGGAAAATAAATGGCAACCCCTCCGGCCATAGCCAAAACGCCGTGGAACAAGCGCCATGTGGCGGCTTTTATCATCATGATCTTCGGCATGTTCATGGCGATTTTAGATATTCAAATCGTCTCTTCATCCTTGTCCGAAATCCAAGCCGGCATCTCGGCCAGCGCCGATGAAATATCATGGGTGCAAACGTCTTATTTGATTGCTGAGGTCGTCATGATCCCGCTGTCTGGAACTCTTACGCGTATTTTCTCAACGCGCTATCTTTTCGTCATGTCGGCAGCTGGATTCACGCTGATGAGCTTCATGTGTGCCATGTCCACTTCAATCAATGAGATGATGGTATGGCGTGCGCTGCAGGGCTTCGTTGGCGGGGCCATGATCCCCTCAGTGTTTGCCACCACCTTTGCAATTTTCCCGCCCGACAAGCGCGTGATCATCACCCCTGTCATTGGACTAATCGCCACTTTGGCACCCACCATCGGGCCCACCGTTGGCGGCTACCTCACTGATCTATTTTCGTGGCAGTGGCTGTTCCTCGTCAACATCATCCCCGGCATCGTCGTCACGATTGGGGCTTACACGCTGATTGATTTTGACAAACCTGATCTTAAGCTATTCAAAAATTTTGACTGGACAGGCCTTGCATTGCTCGCAATTTTTCTAGGCACACTTGAATATATTTTGGAAGAGGGTGCCGCTGATGATTGGTTGAAAAGCACAGTCATTTTCCGCCTCATCATCATTTGTGCGGTGTCGGGCAAAGCATTTTTCTGGCGCATGTTCACTATGCCAAATCCACTGGTTGAATTCAGCGCGTTTAAAAACCGTAATTTCACAGCGGGTTGCATATTCTCTTTCACGATGGGCATTGGTCTGTACGGGCTGACATATCTCTATCCCGTTTACCTGGCACGCATTCATCAATATTCCGCATTGATGATTGGCGAGACAATGTTTGTAACCGGCATCGCCATGTTTTTAACCGCACCCATCGCTGGCAGACTTTCAACAAGAGTCGATCCACGCATCATGATCGGCGGCGGCTTTGTAGGCTTTGCCATTGGCACTTGGATCGCCTCCAGCATCACGGTGCAATGGGGCTTTTATGAATTGCTCATCCCGCAAATATTGCGTGGAGTCTCTTTGATGATGTGCATGGTCACCGTAACAAATGTTTCGCTCGGCACCCTGCCCCCACAACAATTGCGTAACGCTTCGGGTCTGTTTAATCTCACACGAAATCTGGGTGGCGCTGTGGGTCTTGCTCTCATCAATACGATCATGAACCAACGCATCGATTTGCATCTATCACGCTTGCACGAACAAGTCGCATGGGGTCATCCGACGGCTGAAAAAACATGGCAAAATATGACGGGAGCATTCGAGGCTCTTGGCGATGCCGCTCCTTTGGTTGCCCTTAGAAAACTTTCAGGCCTCGTGCGCCAACAGGCCACCGACATGGCGATAGCAGATATATTTTTCCTGCTGACAATCTTGTTTGTGGCCGTCGTGTTGATGACACCCCTGATGCAAAAACCCAAACCATCGGGTGCTCCAAGTGCTGGTGGGCACTAACCCGCCTCCACCACCAACCTCATCCCTTGCACGCCAGTCACCTTCACGCGGGCACCTTGGGCCATATCTGGCCCGTCAACATCCCACAGTGTGTCTTCAACTTTAATTTTGCCGCTGCCGTTGATAATCGCTGTGTCCAAAGCAAAACTATGCCCTACCAAGCCATGATGGCGCTGGTTGAGGTGCGGCGAGTCAGATTTGGAGTGGCGCGAGTTCATCACGAACCGCCACGATGCCAAAACACTCAAGAATGCCAAAATAGCGAAGCTCAAGACTTCGCCAATCCAGCTAAAATGGAAAACGAGATCAAGCACAGCTGTCAATGCAGCAGCAACAGCTAGCCAGAGCATAAAGAAGCCCGGCATTGCCATTTCAGCCAGAAGCAACACGCCAGCCACAATCCACCAGAAATAGACCCCCGTGAAAGGTATAAACTGATCCATAATTGCGACCTCCTCCTAACTGCGCGTCACTGGCGGTACGATTGATGTGCCTCGTTTCGTTGAGCTTTGAGCCGCTTGGCCTGTTGGCCCATTACCAAAGGCTTCCTTGGCAATTTCAGCAATGCCACCAATTGAACCGAGCATTGAAGATGCATCAAGCGGCATCATCAAAATTTTCTGGTTAGGGGATTGTGCCAAAGCTTCAATTGCCTTGATATAGTTATTGGCCACAAAATAGTTGATCGCCTGCACATTGCCCTTCGAAATCGCATCGCTCACCATCATTGTTGCTTTGGCCTCAGCTTCGGCCAAACGTTCGCGCGCTTCCGCTTCGCGGAATTTGGCTTCTTTCAAACCTTCGGCGTGCAGTACGACTGATTGCTTTTCGCCCTCAGCTTTCAAAATTGCGGCACTGCGCATTCCCTCGGCTTCTAAAATTGCTGCACGCTTATCGCGCTCGGCTTTCATCTGGCGACCCATGGATTCAACCAAGTCGCGCGGTGGATTAATGTCTTTAATTTCGATGCGCGTCATCTTCACGCCCCAACCTTGGGTCGCCTGATCCACCACGCCTAAAAGTTTGTGGTTAATCTCATCACGTTGCGACAAAAGATGAGCTAGCTCCATCGAGCCCATCACAGTTCTGATCTGCGTCATCACCATATTAAGAATGGCGTTTTCGAGTTCGCTCACCTCATAAGATGCCTTCGCTGCATCAAGCACTTGGTAGAATGCGACGCCATCAACTGTCACCATGGCATTGTCGCGCGTTATCACTTCTTGTGACGGCACTTGCAAAACCCGCTCCATCATGTTCAGTTTATGGCCAATGCGGTCGATGAATGGCGTTATGAGGCCAAGTCCGGGGTGCAGGGTTCGTACATATTTACCAAACCGCTCAACCGTATAATTATAGCCCTGAGGCACCATGCGGATCGCCCGCAACAAGAAAAACACCACAACGGCCAAGAGAACCAATACGAAAATGCCAGCACCTTCAAACATTCTATATCTCCTGTCGTTGCGCCAATGATTCGGCTCCTCATATTACATATAGGTCATGTCGCGAAAAGAACAAGATCAATAGGAATTAATTACAACCAACCAGAAAGCTCGTCTTGCGCCAGCCGCGCCAACATCGCAATTGAGTCCGCGCTATCATTTAAACAGGGCACGACCGCAAAGTTTTCACCACCATTTTCATGAAACGTTTCTTGCAAACCGATTGCCAGCTCTTCAAGTGTTTCAACGCAGTCCGATGAAAAGCCTGGCGAAATCATCAGCACGTTTTTAACCCCTTGCGCCGGAAGCTCCTCAACTGTGTCTTGAGCATAAGGCTTCAACCATTCGGCTTTACCAAAGCGCGACTGGAAAACAATCTGCGCAAAATCAGCCGAGAACCCCAATTTCTCGCGCACCAAGCGCGCTGTTTTTTGGCAATGGCAATGATAGGGATCACCCTTGTTCAGGTATTCCCGCGGCAGCCCATGAAACGCAATCAGAATACGTTCGGGCTTCCAACTCA
>JAYTUV010000134.1:0-14556 GCA_043744395.1 Aestuariivirga sp. | reverse complement strand
GGATCCAGACTATCAACAGTCTATATGTTTGACATTTGTGCTTGTGGCCACTGGATTCCGGCTTTCGCCGGAATGACGTTTCAAAAAACTGAACTATGAAATTGAATGTGCCAAAGCCGAAATCCTTTTTGCCGCTTCAGCAATCTGCTTTTCATCCACCGTCAATGACACGCGAATATGCCCAGCGCCGCAAGCACCAAAACTTTCGCCTGGCATGCACACCACATTGTGCTCGATCAAAAGCCTGCGGGCAAAAACTTCACCTGAAATTCCAGTCTTGCGCACATCAACCATCACAAACATGCCGCCCTCGGGCATGCGGGCGGAAATGGTTTTGCAGTTCTTTAGTCCATCCACCAAAACACGCGCACGGGCTTCATAGGAACTCAGCATGGTGTCAATTTCTGGAAAATGTGTGTCGAGTGCCAATGCTGTTGCATCCTGCAGAAAAGCTTGGCTGCCAAACAACATTGTCTCGGTGATTGATAATGCGCTTTTCACAAACTCTTCAGACGCCGCAATCCAGCCACACCGAAATCCTGGCAGGGCATGGGACTTTGAGATCGAAGATGTGACGATGGTGCGTTCTTCTAAATCCTTATCAAAGAACGGCGAGGTGAATATATTGTTGCCATAAATAATCATGGCATAAACTTCATCCGACACGATCCACAAATCATGCTTCTTGCAAAGCGCTCCAATGGCTTTGATTTCTGCGACTGTGAAAACCGCTCCCGTTGGGTTGCTCGGGGTGTTCAAAAGCAATGCCTTGGTTCGCGGTGTAATCGCCGCTTCGATGGTTTCTAGATTTGGATGAAAACCATTATCCGGATCAAGCGGCACTGCCACGGGTTTGCCACCCGGCCCGCGAATTACGCCTTCGTAAGTGGCGTAATAAGGATCAAGCAACAGCACTTCGTCGCCCTCATCTAAAATAGAAATGAAGGCCATATAAAGCGCTGTTTGTGTGCCCGGCAAAAATAAAAATTGTTGCGGTGTAATCTCGCGGCCAGTTTGTTTGGTGTAGTGCCGCGCCAATGCGTTCACAACTGAAGGCTCACCATTGCCCGGGGAATAGCGCAGTCGGCCTGCCAACATTTGCTTATAGGCTTCGTCCAAAATTGCCTTTGGCGGAGCCGCATCAGGCTCACCAATAGACAAAAAAATCATGTCGTGGCCTAAAGCCTCGCGATCACGACCTTCCAAATGTATGGCCCATTTTTCAGAACCAAGGCCTGCCAGACGATCGCCAATTTTAGAAAAACGCATGTTTCACCACTCAGTTGATCTCACTTCTATTCGGGCACTTTCTCTCGCGCCATGCGGCCAAGAGCGACATAGTCTATCTTGCCAGAGCCAAGCAGAGGTAATTTTTCAACGGTGTATATGTTTTTTGGCACCATCAGGTCGTTTGCCCCTAAGGATTTCATGCCATCAGAAATCTTCTTACGATCAGGCTTTGCAAGGCTCGTAAACATCACAAGTTGCTCGCCTTTTTTCCTATCGGGCACGGCAACTACGGCGTGGGCCAGATCAGGATAAAGCTGTTGCAACTTTACTTCGACTGCAGTCAGTGAAACCATTTCGCCTGCGATCTTTGAGAAACGCTTTGCGCGGCCCAAAATGGTGATGAAGCGGTGTTCATCCACATTCACAATATCTCCCGTATCGTACCATCCGTCCGGCGGTGCTTCGATGACACCCGGATTATCAGCGCGCAAATAGCCCAGCATAATGTTGGGGCCTTTCACAAAAAGCCGTCCGCCATTTTCAATTCCGGGAACGTTTTCCAGTCGGTGTTCAATGCCGTCAAATATGCGGCCCACCGAGCCTGAGCGAAAATGCATAGGTGTGTTGATTGAAATGGCGGGCGAACATTCGGTGACGCCGTAACCTTCAAGAATGCGCAGGCCAAATTTTTCCATCCACGCATCGCGGGTTTCTTGTCTCACACGTTCAGCTCCCGCCACAATCAAACGCATTTTATAGAAATCATAAGGGTGCGCACTTTTGTGATAGCCAGTCAGGAATGTGTCTGTACCAAAAAGGACTGTTGAGTTCGTATCATAACAAAGTTCAGGCACAATTTTGTAATGCAGTGGCGATGGATATTGGAATGAGTTCACACCGCCCAGAACAGGTAATAATAATCCGGCCAACAATCCAAATGAATGGAACACCGGCATGGCGTTGAACACCTTGTCTTCGGGTGTAAAAGCAATGCGCGCCGATGCCTGCTGCCAGTTTGACAAAAGATTGCGGTGCGAAAGCACAACACCTTTTGGAACACCTTCCGAACCAGACGTAAACAACATGACGGCTGGTTGTGTTGGATCCTTTTCAACGCCAGCAGACCGAAGTGCTGCGCCTACAAAATATTTGCAATAAAGACCGTAAGCTTTGTCGCCTAACCCAACGCTTGCGCGCACGTCTTCAAGGTAAATGATCTTACAAATTTTTGACAACATCTCAATGTCGGCTTGCATTTCGCCAACTTCAATAAATTTGCGTGAGGTCACAATGCTACGCACTTCTGCGGCTGTGCAGGCGGCAGACATGTTAACAACACCAGTGGAAAAATTAAGCATGGCCGGTCTGCGGCCTGTGGACATGATGCCAAACATCGCTAGCAAGACCGCCGTGGAGTTTGGCATGAGAACGGCTACATTCTTTTCACCCGGTGTGAGGGCTGCAATTTTGCGACCCAGCACCATTGACCCCATAACAATGCGGTCATAGTTCATCGGCTTTCTTTGAATGTCTTCGATGATGTCGCGGTCGCCGCCCTGCACGGCGCGGGCATCGAGAAGCGCTTGCCACAGCGTCCGGTCGATGTTGGATGTTTTGAACATCATATCGGTCATCACATCATATAGTTTTTCAGCTTGGTGCTGGCGCAGTGCCGAACCTTTTAGTGTTTCGGGTGCATTGAATTTGACGGGTGGCAAATATGTTATTGTGATCTTTGGGAATGTCTTGAGGCGCAGCTTGCCGCGCATATATGAGAATGGCGAATAGACGGCGCCGTCAATGCGCACCGGCAAAACCGTTGCACCCGCCATTTGCGCGATGGCTGATGGCCCCTCATAAATTTTCATCAAGCCGCCAGTTGTCGTAATGCGGCCTTCAGGAAATATCACCACTTTTTGTTTGTGCTTCAGACGGTCAACCAAAGTCCGCAAAGCCAGTGGGTTTGTAGGGTCAATCGGGCACATATCAGAGAGCGCGAAGGCGGGTTTCACCCACCATGATTGAGAAACATATGTGTTGATTGCAAAGGCCGCGCGTTCCGGCAAAAAAGCCGACAGCATGGGGCCATCCAAATAGGATGTATGGTTTGGAACGATGAGAACTTTTTTGCCTGCCGCGTGATAATTCTCAAGGCCCTTGATTTCAACCTGATAGAAGAAGCGAAACATGCTGCGAGCGGCAGATGCAAAAATTGTCTGGGGTAATTTCATAATCAGATAGCCGACGATGAACAGATTGGCCACGCCCAATAATGCGTATATGCCACGTACAGACATGCCCTTGGAAATCAATACGCCTGAAATGATTGTGGCCGCTACCATGAAAATGGCATTGATAATATTATTGGCACCCACAATGCGCGCACGCCGATAGAAAGGTGTGCGGGTTTGCATCACCGCAAAGAGTGGCACAACAAATAGCCCAGAGCAGAAAGCAATCATGAACAGATCAAACAAACAGCGCAGGCCTGAAAAATGCGTCAGCAGATCCATAGGGCTTGAGAGTTTTTCTGCAGTTCCAATAGAGCCAAACGATGCAGCAGCAAAATAAAGATCAAAAGTGAAGAGGCTCATCAACAAAGCAGCGACTGGCACATATTTAAGCGTAATTTTTCCGCCCAAAAGTTTATTGCAGTAAGCTGAGCCTAAGCCTGTGGCCACGCTGAAAAATACCATGATGGTGGTTGCTGCAGTTTCCGTTGCGTGGAGATCAACTTTCGTGAAAGGTAAAATTTGCACAAGGAACACAACACCCATCAACCAGAACCATGAAATGCCAAGAATGGCCAAAAACACATCGCGTTTTTCGTAAGACTGTTTCAAAACTATCCAAGTTTCGGAAGCAAAATTATAGTTGATCTTCATGTCTGGCTGCATTGAAGGAGCCTTGGGCATGAACCATGCTGCAATATATGCGATCACAGCCAGACCAATCATGACAGCAGAAACGACGCCACGTCCGGTTCCACTTAAGATGAACAAGCTGCCGAAAATTGTGCCAAGCAACACTGAAATGGATGTGCCCATTTCAATCAAGCCATTGCCGCCGAGAAGCTCTTCTTTTTTCAAATATTGTGGCAGGATTGAATATTTAATCGGGCCGAAGAATGTGGACTGCATGCCCCCGAGGAATATGCACAAGAGTTGCAGTGGAACATTGTTTTGAAAAAGCGAATAACTTGCGATGGTGATAAGGCCAATCTCAGCCAGCTTGACGCGCCGTGCGATGACGGCCTTGTCATATTTATCAGCAAGTTGACCTGCAAAAGCAGAGAACAAGAAAAATGGAATGATGAGTAATGCTGCTGAAAGGCTGTTGGTGCTCTCAGGGTCGGGCAATTCGGAACGGGTCATGCCATAAATAAAAATCATGGCTAGAGATGAGCGGAAGGCGTTATCATTGAATGCGCCGATGGCTTGAGCGATAAAGAGGGGTAAAAAACGTCTGGTTTTCAGAAGTGCAAATTGGCTGTGGCCGCTCATGTTTAATTATTCCCCAGACACTATTGTTTGAATTATTTTTGAAGTCATCATGTGATTGGAGCTTAACAGCTTTGCGCCTGCTTCGGCTAGCTGGTCGAGGCGGTTCTGGCTCTCGCTAAAACCAATAAAATGAACATCGTGTTTTTGGCCCGCGATCACATCATTCACATTGTCACCAATATATATTATTCTGGATTTAGGAATTGATAAGTCTGCCAAGGCCCGACCCAATATTTCGTGTTTATGTCCACCACCATCGGCTCCAAAAGCATGAGCCAAAACATGATGCCAAAGCTGGGCGTTTTCGAGGCGCAGTCTGGCGGCCTCTCTAAAATTGGCGGTAGCAATGCCGAGCGTTGCGAATTTTGAACAGGTGGTAAGGAGTTCATTTGCGCCTGCGATGGACTGTGATGAAATTGCATTTTTTTGCAGCTGATTGCGCAGGAGACTTAAATATTCCCGTTTGATTTTGAGCTTTTCACTTTCGCCTAAACCGTGTCGCTCTACAATTTCAGACACGATGTTTTCATCATTGCGAATGCGGTATGAGTTCCAGTCACGCGAAAGTTTGCCAGCATCGCAGCGGGTCGCAAAGGGTATGAAAAACAGTTCCTCTTCTTGAGCTGTCAGTTCAAGCAGCACACCATCAACATCAAAAATAATGGCCCAGTCAGCCATTCACCATCCGCGGTGTCATTTCGATCAGGGTTGGGCCATCGGCTTTCAATGCGGCTTTGATGATAACAGCAAGAGCCTTCAAATTTTCCGGACGCTCGGCGCGTGCGCCATATGACTTTGCCAACATCTGGAAATCGGGATTCATCAAAGTCACTGCGTTTGGTTGAATGCCAGCCTCCACCATGTTGTCTCGGATTTGGCCCAATGAATCATTGTTCCACAGCAATATTGGCAATGGCAATTTGTGTTCAACTGCCGTGCCCAATTCATTGAGTGTATACTGCAAACCATAATCACCAGCGAGCGCCGCCACAGGTTTTTCACCCACACCAAATTTAGCGCCAATGGCCACCGGCAACGCAAAACCGAGCGTGCCAAAGCCCGATGGGTGCAGCCATGTGCGTGGATTATACATGGGGAAAATTTCATTGGCGGCATAAGCAATTTGAGTCATGTCAGAAGCAATGACTGTTTCATGGGGCAGTGCATCGCGGATGACGCTGAGTATTTTGCTTAGCGTTATACGCAGGGCATTGTCTTGGATCGTCGGTGCTATGGGTGCTTTTCCAGCACGGGGATTTACGCCTGCTGCAATTTTTGCAAGTGTAGTTGCTGCATCACCGAGAATTGCAATTTCCGCCGTATGTGGCCTTGCTAGTGATGCAGGATCAATGTCGATGCGGATCAGGTTTTTGGTCATCGCAAAATCCAGATTCCAGAAATCGGTTTCTGAGAGCTCCGAACCCACAACCAAAACACAGTCCGACCTTAACAGAAATTTCTGCGTGTCTGGTTGAGCAAGAAGTGAACCCCAAACGAGCGGATGATCGGTCGGCACAACGCCTTTGCCTGCGACAGTTGTGATGATTGGCGCTTGGCAAGTTTCCGCAATGTGTAAAGCCGAAGCGCCAGCACCTTGCGACCCGCCACCTAAAATGATGCATGGAATTTTTGCGGCGTTGAGCTTTGCAATAGCAGCGTTCACCTGTGCATCATTGGCCTCTGGCCGCGACGGCAAACCTGCAGCGCTCCATCCGCCGCCTGCGGGCTGAGATAAAACATCTAAAGGAATTTCAACATAAGCTGGGCGCGGCCGTGCTGATGCAAAGCGGGCAAAGCTTGCTGCAAAAGCATTATGTACGTCTTGTGCAGTGTAAGCGCGAGATGCAAATTGCGTTGTTGCCTGTGCCGCACCAAGTTGGCTGATCATTTCATGCAAACGTCCTCGGCCTTGTGCCGCGTAACCAACATCCAGCGCCGTTGAAATGATCAGCATGTTGGACGAGTCACTCCATGCTTGGCCCATGGGGGTCAGAATGTTGGTTACACCCGGGCCAGAAATCGTAAAACACACACCGGGCTTTCCCGTCGCCCGCGCATAGCCATCGGCCATAAAGCCTGCACCTTGTTCATGACGCGGCAGGATATGGCGGATTTTTGAGCGCGGCAAAGCCCGGTACATTTCGATATTATGAACACCCGGAATGCCAAAAATGGTGTCCACGCCATATTGTTCAAGCAGGCCAACTAAAGCTTCGCCGATAGAAAGTTCTGGACGCTTATTCATGTTTATCTCAACCTGTTTGGACGTATATCGTTTATATCAAGGCCTGCTGCCAAAACATCATCAGGCAGGGGTTGATCCATAACCATCGCCGCTGCCGCGCGCGATAATGCGGGGGACGATTGAATGCCATAACCGCCTTGACCCACCAGCCAGAAAAAACCATCTGTGTCCTGATCAAATCCAACAACAGGCGCACCATCGGGCGAAAAAGTGCGAAGCCCGCCCCAGCTGTGTTCCATATGTTGCACATCAATTGTCGTGGCCTGCATCAATCGGTCAATGCCTATGGCAATGGCTTCATCATCTGCATAGGCATCATGGGGGTCCACTGGTGTTGCATCAGCAGACGACACGAGCAGTTTTCCGCTTTGTGGAACCGCATACCAACTCTCGGCGCAGTCCACCATGAATGGCCATTTCATCACATCGTGCCCAGCAACCGAGATAACACCAATCGACCGTCGCTTGGGGGTGAGGCCCACAGGTTTAACCCCTGCCAGCGTCGCCACGTGATCACCCCAAGCACCTGCCGCATTCACGATCAGCTTAGTTGTAAATTCGCCTTGCGGTGTTTGGATATGCCAGACGTCGCCTTGCTTCTTTATCTTGGTCGCGCCCGCCTGAAGTTTTAAAACTCCACCACGTTGCTTAAACAGGCGCAAATATCCACGGTGCAAAAGATCAACATCAAGCGCACCCGTGCCTGCCTCCAGAAAGCCGCGTGTTGCATAACCCTCTCTGAGCACAGGGACCATGGCCCGCAATTCTGCTTCGGATAGCTCCTCAATATCCACTGCCTTTGCCAAAAAATTCTGTGCCTGTTGTTCTTGGCCCTTGGCTTCTAAAACCAATGAGCCGCGTTTTATAAACAATGGCGCGTCGCTGAACCCATCAGGCGGCGCCATAAAAAAATCACGACTGGCACGGGTTAAGGCTAGGATCGGTTTTGGGCCATAGTTTGGCTCAAAGCTTGCCGCTGATCGGCTGGTGGTGTGATAGCCCGCGCGGTCTTCCATGTCCAAAATCGCTGTGCGGCGCTGCTCAGCTAAATGCGCCGCAACGGAAGCGCCCGCAATGCCAGCACCGAGAACTATAATATCGAAATGATTTTCCATGAAGTCATATTAGCAATACTGGACGCATGAATGCCACACCCTCTGGCCCTTTGCTTTATAAGAATCTTCATTATGGTAGCTTTTTAAATTTAGAGGTCAGTCCATGGCAAAATTCAATCAACCTATATCTGGTTTGGTCACGCCGCGTTTTGGCGGCTTGTCCACTTTCTTCCGTCTGCCGCATGTTGCGCTGGAACAAGCGCAAAAAATTGATATTGGCATTGTTGGCGTTCCTTGGGATGGCGGCACAACCAACCGCCCTGGCCCTCGCCATGGCCCCCGTCAGATGCGTGATCAATCAGCCATGGTGCGGCGCATGCACCAGACAACACAAGTTGTGCCCTATGATTTAGCCAATGTGGCTGATCTGGGTGATTGCCCGGTGAACCCGGCCAATGTGGAAGATGCGTTGAACCGGGTGGAAACTTATTTCAAAAAATTGGTGGCACAAGGCATCAGGCCCCTATCAGCGGGTGGGGATCATTTGTGTTCCCTGCCAATTTTGCGCGCCGTTGGTGAAAAGAAGCCGGTGGCCATGATCCATTTCGATGCGCACACAGATTTATACGATTCGTATTTCGGAGGTTTTAAATATACCCATGGCACACCTTTCCGCCGCGCCATTGAAGAAGGTGTGCTTGATCCAAAGCGTACCATTCAAATCGGCCTGCGCGGTTCAATGTATGATACTGATGATTTTGAGTATGGTGAGAAAATGGGAGTGCGCTTGGTGCGCATTGAAGAGGCGATGGAAAAAGGCCCCAAAGCGATCATGGCCGAGGCCCGCCAAATCGTTGGCGATTCAGATGTCTATGTGAGCTTCGACATCGATATGCTTGATCCTGTCTATGCACCGGGCACGGGCACGCCAGAGATTGGCGGTTTCACTACTTTCCAAGCCCAACAAATGCTGCGCGAAATGCGCGGGCTCAACATTGTGGGTGCTGATGTTGTGGAAGTGTCACCGCCGTTTGATCCGTCGGGCATGACCGCCTATGCAGGCACGGTCATGATGTTTGAGATTTTGTGTTCAATGGCTGAGGCCGTGGCGCGGAACCGAACCTAAACGCTCATACCGTTGCGGCTGGCGGCAATTGCATGTTGTTCCACAACGCGCTTTCGCAACACGCCAGATGCGTCGGCAATTTTATAAATCAGGCTTTTTTCGTTTTGATGCAGGTCGTGATCGCAAAGTGCGATATCCCATAGCATTCCAACCAAGTGCGTGCGATCTTCGATACTCAGAAGTTCAGGCAAATGCTTTGCCAAAATTTCAACGCCACTGTCTAGAGCGTTTTGATGTTTCATGGAAACATCAAAAGCGCCCTAAGTGATTGTTTTAGATCAATTTATCTTACTTTTGACGATTCCGTCAAAAGTAAGATTGATCTAGAGCTTTTTGATGTGCAAAGGCCAGCGCACTGTTGAGCGGGTCTTTGGCAAATTGAAATTTTGAAACTAAATGTTGCTCAAGATGTTCCATTTCGACTTTGCGCACGAAGCTATCTGCCGGAACAATCGAGCAGAGAACCGCGGCCAATAGTAGGCGACGCTGTTGCGGAACAAGTTTTGCGAAGCCATTCGGCACTGAAATTTTTTCAACAATTTGTGTGATTGCAATTTGGTTGTTGAGATTGACTAAACTATAGTCTTTTTTAGATTTGGTCATTCAGTGCCTCATTGTGTTGGCGTGGTTTCATCATAATTCTACGCCAATACATTCTGTAAGTTCCATTGAGTTGAAATCCATAGTTGTGCTTAGAGCTTTTAGAATGAATCAATACTTAATTTTATTTGCACGAAAGTTGATTGTTTTGCGTGCAATTTATAAAGCCTTAATTTCACTGTTGCTGGGGGCCATTTCAGCCCTCGCCATGCCTCCCATTGATGCATGGTGGATTTTAGGTTTCACTTTTCCAACCCTATTTTTACTCAGTAGAGAAACGCAAATAAGACAGTCGTTCCTTTTGGGATGGTTGTTTGGTGTTGGATATTTTATTGTCGCATTGCATTGGATTGGCTTTGCATTTTTGGTCAATCCGAGTGACCTTTGGATGATGCCATTTGCAGTCGGTGGATTGGCGTGTTTCTTGGCGCTTTACTGGGGGTCAGCAACAGCGCTAACACGCTTATGTTGTAACAACGGTATTCATGTTTTTTGGGCGGCTCCGATCTGCTTTGCGGCGATGGAATTTCTGCGCGGCATATTGTTTAGCGGATTTCCGTGGGCCGTGCTGGGCCTGAGCGTTGATGGCATGGGCGGTGTTGATCAGCTGACATATCTTGTTGGTATGAACGGTTTAACATTTCTGGTCGTGATGTGGGCGACAACGCCCCTTTTGTTTTTTGATGGCCAGAAAATATTAACCACATTCGCGGCTTTACTTCTGCCCCTATGTTGGTTTTATGGTGAGTGGCGTCTGGCGAGCAACCCCACACAATTTGTTGAGGGTGTAAATTTGCGCATTGTTCAGCCCAATATCTCCCAAGACGATGACTGGCGAAACAAGCATGCGCGCGAGATTTTTGATAAGTTACTCTCGCTTTCGGCTGAACCCAGCAAAAACGATAGGCCATTGACGCATATTATTTGGCCCGAATCTATTGTGCCATTCTTGATTGATGAAAGCCCAGAAGGGTTGAGAGAAGTCGCAAAAATGTTGGGCCCGACAAGAATATTGTTGACCGGTTCAGTTCGGCGTTCGGCACCGTCGCCAACGGCGGATTATTTTACCAGTGTTTTGGTGATTGACGGCAATGCTAAAGTTGTTGGGCATTATGATAAATCGCATCTGGTGCCGGGGGGCGAGTTCTTGCCCTTGGCTTGGCTTTTGGAGCCTCTGGGTTTCAGGCAGGTTGTCGCTATGCCTGAAAGTTTTCGCGAAGGCTCTGGCCCCGAATCATTAGAGGTTCCCGGTGCTGGATTGGTTGGTGCGCAGGTGTGTTATGAAGCAATTTTCCCCGCCGAAACTGTCAATCCGTTGCGCCGGCCAAATTGGCTTGTGAATGTGACCAATGATGGCTGGTTTGGAAATTCATCAGGGCCAAGGCAGCATTTAGCGCAGTTGCGCTTGCGCGCCATTGAGCAAGGCCTTGCCGTTGCAAGATCGGCAAATTCCGGCGTTTCAACAGTATATGATCCTTTTGGGCGGGCTTTATTTCAATCTGAAATGGGTGTTACGGGCGTTTATGATGCTCCGCTTCCACGCTCAATTGGTCCCAGCCTCTATGCAAATTACGGTGATAAGGTTTTGTTAGTGATGATGATGGCTTTTGGATTGCTGGGGTTGTGCGTTCACAGAATGCGTGGTTTTATCAAACCAATCCGATTACCATTGCAAAACTAATATTATTGGACTACCTATCACGAATTCGTGATCGATGGAATAATTGACTTTGGTTATAACAAGGTTCTGTCAACCAACGTAATCAGACTGGGGGATAATTGTCTGAGGTAAAGAAAATATGACACGGCGCGACCCCAACTACATAGATGTACATGTCGGAACCAGAATGCGGATGCGCCGACTGCTCATCAACATGAGCCAAGAACGTTTAGGCGAATTGCTTGGCATCACTTTTCAGCAGATTCAAAAATATGAAAAAGGCTCAAATCGCATCAGTGCGTCCAGGCTTTTTTATTCGGCCAAAACACTCGGTGTGCCGGTGCAGTTTTTCTTTGATGGTCTTCCCGGGGTCGAAGCTGAAAGTGGTTTCAATGAATCTAGCAAGGGCGATGAATTTGTCGCTACGATGATGACACCAGAGGGCATCCAGCTGGCTAAAGCCTTTAGCGATGCTGACACTGCAACAAAACGCAAACTCATCGCGGGTTTGGCGCGTTTGGTTGTGGACATGAAGTCTTAAACTTCAGCTGCGCAATTTTTTGAATTCAACTACTTAACCCGCTTGGAAAGTCCCAAGCGGGTTTTGCTTGACCTAGACTTCAAGCGCTGTCATTAACCTTTTTCAACGGTATAAAGCTTTCTTTATGTAGATTTTGAGCACTTATTGCGGGAGCAGTCATGGCACGTCGTTCTTATGTTTTTACCAGTGAATCGGTCTCTGAAGGCCATCCAGACAAGGTCTGTGACCGGATCTCAGACGAAGTGGTTGATTTGTTTTTCCGTGAAGCACTGGCCGAGAAGATGGATCCCGCCCGGGTGCGCTTGGGCTGTGAAACTTTTGCGACAACAAACCGTGTGGTCATCGGTGGTGAAGTGCGCGGGCCACAATCTGTGACCACTGAGATGATCATTGATGTAGCACGCAAAGCCATTAAGGACATTGGTTATGAGCAATCTGGCTTCCATTGGGAAACAGCAAAGATCGAAGTGCTGTTGCACAATCAATCGGCTGACATTGCTCAAGGTGTTGATGATACAGCCAACAAAGATGTTGGCGCTGGCGACCAAGGTATTATGTTTGGTTATGCTTGCGATGAAACGCCAGATCTTATGCCAGCACCACTTTATTATGCGCAGCGCATTCTGCAGCTTCTAGCGGAAGCGCGTCATGCGGGAGACAAGCGTTTAGGGCCTGACTCTAAAAGTCAAATTTCAGTGCAATATAAAAACGGCAAACCCGTTGCCGCAACGCAGATCGTGGTGTCACATCAGCATTTGGATGAAAGCCTCACATCGGCTGATATGCATAAAATTATTGTGCCTTACGTAAAGAAAGCGCTGCCTAAGGGCTGGATCAACAAGGACACAGTTTGGCACATCAATCCAACGGGCAAATTCTTTATCGGCGGGCCTGACGGCGATGCTGGATTGACGGGTCGCAAGATTATTGTGGATACATATGGTGGTGCGGCCCCTCATGGTGGCGGCGCGTTCTCTGGCAAAGACCCAACCAAGGTTGATCGTTCGGCGGCCTATGCAGCGCGTTATTTGGCCAAGAACGTGGTTGCCGCCAAGATGGCCACAAAATGCACAATCCAACTTTCATACGCGATTGGTGTGTCTGAACCCTTGTCGGTTTATGTCGATACACATGGCACTGGCAAAGTGGCCGAAGCCAAGATTGAAAAGGCATTGCGCAAGGTTATGGATTTGCGTCCAAACGGCATTCGCAATCATTTGCAGCTTAACCGCCCGATTTATGCCCGCACTTCTGCTTATGGCCATTTTGGTCGCAAGCCTGAAAAAGATGGTGGCTTCTCGTGGGAGAAGACAGATCTCGTTGCCGCGCTGAAAAAAGCGGTGAAGTGATTGATGCATTTTCAGGAAAAGTGGACGCCGGTTTTCCGTTGAAAATGCACTCTGAAAAAAGCCCACCAAAGTTTCAATTTTATGGACGGCGCAAGGGGAAACCTTTGCGCCGTCATCATGTTGACCTGATGGAAAATCTGCTGCCGCAATTTAGTATTGATGTTGCTGGACCACTCGCTGGCACGAAGGCCTGTTGCTGGCTCGAAATTGGTTTTGGCGGTGGTGAGCATTTGGCCCATCAAGCCACACTCAATCCTGATGTCTCGATCATCGGCGCTGAACCTTATCTCAATGGCGTGGCCAAACTTATGTCAGAAATTGAAGCACGGGCACTCACCAATGTACGGGTGCATTATGGCGATGCACGGGTGCTGCTCGAAGCTTTGCCACCTGCATGTTTTGAGCGTGTGTACCTTCTCTATCCCGACCCGTGGCCCAAAGCGCGGCAGAACAAACGGCGCTTTGTGAACCCTGAAAATCTGGCACACATCCACCGTGTTCTGAAACCCGATGGCCAGTTTTGGTTTGCCAGTGATATTGATGATTATGTGGTGTGGACGCGCGAACATGTGGCGGCATTTGGCGGTTTTATGGAACAAGGTGATCCCACCCAACCCTTCGAAAACTGGACACGCACGCGCTATGAAGCCAAGGCGGTGCGCGAGGGCCGAGGGCAGAATTATTTGCGGTTTATAAAGCGCTGAACAGCTTTAACCACTGTCATAAATATGTCATATGATTGTCACGATTAACAAAGCAGGGCGGGACTCATGGTTGGATTTTTGAAGAAGCTCATGCCGCGCGAAGATAAGTTCTTCAATCTGTTTGAAGCCTATGCGGTCGACTTAGTTGTCATCGATCACATGTAAGCAAGTGCAAACCGCATGGATATGGCATGATGACATTCAGAGTGTTCGACTTGATTATTAAAGCCAGCGTGGCCAGAACTCATGACATTTCTTCATTGTCGTCGCATGTTTTGATCGGTGACATTGCGAGGGCATGGCTGATCACAATGCCACCAGCGGCGATCATTGCTGCAATCGGCTATTGGGCCGCGACCCATATCAATTGATGGAACATCCCATTTATCATCAAATTGCGGCATTGCCTTTTCGTCGGCAGAAAAAGGGTGTCGAGGTTTTGCTTATTACATCGCGCGAGACCAAGCGTTGGGTTATTCCTAAGGGTTGGCCGATGGATGGGAAAACAGACTATGAAGCCGCCAAGACCGAGGCCTTCGAAGA
>JAYTUV010000133.1:0-14766 GCA_043744395.1 Aestuariivirga sp. | reverse complement strand
TCATTGATTGCGTGCGCACCGGTGCCAAACAAGCGGGCTATACTTCGCGCGAAATGGCTTCTGGGGCTGGTCATGATGCGGCCTATATTGCGCGCGTTGCCCCCACGACAATGATCTTTGTTCCGTGTCTCGGCGGCATTTCGCACAACGAGGCGGAGTCGACCACACTCGAGGAATGTGGTGCTGGTGCGCAAGTTTTGCTCAATGCCGTGTTGGCACATGATGCGACGTATGCATGAGAAATGATATTGCAGCGCGGGCAAGAGATATCGCGCTTGAATTAACCTCTTGGCCATCGGTTACGGGTTCTGTTGATGAAGCCAAGTTTGCGGGATTATTAGCCTCATATCTCAAGAATTTCGACAAGGTTTGGACGTCACCAATCGAAAATGAAACAGCTGGTCGGAGTAATGTTTTTGCGCTGAAGCGGGGAACATCAAGTCGAACAATTGTTTTGACGGGCCATTTTGATGTTGTGTCAATTGAAGATTTTGGGCCGCTAAAGAATCTCGCATTTCAATCAGAGAAATTGCTTCCTGAAATTGTATCGCGCTTGAAAGCTTCAGGCGAAAACCCACAAGCTCTGGCGGATTTTGAAAGTGGTGATTTTCTACCAGGTCGTGGTTTGCTTGACATGAAGGCTGGGCTTGCAGCTGGAATTGCGATGGCAGAATTTTACAAAGGTGAACTTTCAATTCTTTTTCTTGCAGTGAGTGATGAAGAAGAGCGTTCAGCAGGGGCAAGATCTACCGCAACAACTTTAAAGAAAACGGCAGATGAAAATAATCTCGACATCCATCTCGTCATCAATCTTGATGCGATTTCAGATCAGGGTGATGGTTCAACAGGGCGCGTCATTACCTATGGTTCCATCGGCAAGCAATTGGTCACAGCCTTTGTGCATGGCAAGCAAACGCATGCGGGCTATCCGCAAGATGGTGTCAATGCAGCTTATGTGGCCGCGGAACTGATCACTGAATTTGAACTTGCCGCCGATTTATCAGAAAACACAAATGGCGAAGTGGCAGCACCACCGACTGCACTTTACGCGAAAGATTTAAAGCAAGGTTACAATGTCACCACACCTGCGCAAGCTTTTGTCTATTGGAATACGATGCAACATAGGCGTTCGCCCGAACAGGTTTTTGATTTGGTGATGGCACATGCAAGACAGGCGGTTGATCGCGCCAAAAAGCGCACTGGCCACGATATTGATTTGATCAGCTATGCTGAATTGGAAAAACGGGCTGGCCGTAGAGCCGCAAAGCAAGATGCCAAACTCAATTTTCCGGAGCAGTCTCGATTGGCCATCATGGAAATGGGTGCAACGGCGAATTTGACAAAGCCGACCGTGATCATGGGCTTTGGGTCTATTCCATATCCTGCCGTTTTGATGAGTGACCATAAATTGCGCGGCGCGATTGAAAATGCTGTGAAGCCATTCGGCATCGGCTCAATTAATTATTTTGCAGGCATTTCAGACATGAGTTTTTTTGGTGAGGCATCAGGTGATCTTTCAATTGTTGCCGCCAACACACCAATTTGGGGCACAGGTTTCAACATGCCCGAGGCTGCTGGATATTCGTGCATTAATCTTGGGCCTTGGGGGCGGGATTATCATCAATGGCTCGAAAGGCTTCACGCGCCCTATGCCTTTGAGGTTTTGCCTCGGGCCTTGCTGGCGGTGATTGATGCTGTGGCCAAGTCAGGCTAAGAGCCCTCTCATAATAGGAGAAGAACATGACGATTAAGCGGATTGGTATGGGCAAGCGCATGAGTGCTTGCGTGGTTTATGGTGGTGTTGCGCGGCTTGCTGGTTTTGTGGCTGAAGCCGCTGCTGGCAAATCAGTGAAAGAGCAGACCGCCGATATATTGGCGCAGATTGATGCGACGCTCAAAGAGGCTGGCACAGACAAGACCAAGCTCTTGAAAGTCAATATTTGGCTGACCAGCATGACGGGCTTTGCCCAGATGAACGAAGCTTGGGACGCTTGGGTTCCGCAGGGCCACACCCCGGCGCGGGCAACAGTTGAATCGCCAAAACTCGCAGCGCCCGGACTGGACGTTGAGATTATGGTTGAAGCTGCAGTTTAAGACGGCCTCATAAAAGTCACATTCCCCTCTATGGTGCGCTGCAACATAGAGGGGTCTATCATGAAATTTGTATTTCCAGCCATTTTGGCACTTGGACTATTTGCTGCTCCCGTACATGCCGCAACGGGATGGGCTTCCTATTATAAGTCTGGTCGGTTGACCGCCAATGGCGAACATTTCAAGCCCATGGGCCTGACTTGCGCGCACCGCAAACTGGCTTTTGGCACAAAGCTGAAGGTCACAAATTTGCGCAACGGCCGCTCAGTGATTGTTCGGGTGAATGATCGCGGGCCATTTATTCGTGGACGCATTTTGGATTTGAGTTTGGGTGCTGCGAAAGTGATTGGATTGAACGCTGCTGGCGTTGGCAAAATCAGTTTCACAATCATCAGCTAAAAGCTGGACAAAATGTTTCTAAAGCGCTGGAGTTGCTCTGGCGCTTTTTTCTTGGCACCATCTATCTGACTTTAAAAGAGCAGAATGATGCGCGACCCGAGATATGATCTTTTATTTGACCCGGTTAAGATTGGGCCACTGACGGCGAAGAATCGTTTTTATCAGGTGCCGCATTGTAATGGCGGTGGCTACCGTGATCCTTCATCAGCTGCCGAGATGCGCCGCGTAAAGAGCGAAGGCGGTTGGGGCGTTATTTTTACTGAACAAGTGGAAATCCATCATACATCAGAAATTACGCCATTCATTGAGCTGCGACTTTGGGATGATGATGACCTTCCGGCTTTGGCGAAAATGGCAGATGCTATTCATTCACATGGCGCACTTGCGGGAATTGAATTGGCATATAGCGGAGCCAATGGCCCCAATCTCACATCGCGGGAAGTGCCGATGGCACCGTCGCATACGCCCATCCTGACATTCACCAACGATCCGGTTCAAGCGCGGGCGATGGACAAGCAGGATATTAAAAATCTGCGGCATTGGCACAAGCTGGCTTATAGGCGGGCCAAGCAGGTGGGGTTTGATATTCTGTGTTTGTATGGTGCACATGGCTTTGGCGTGATTCAGCATTTTCTGTCTCCACGCATTAATCAGCGCACGGATGAATATGGTGGTTCACTTAAGAACCGAGCACGGTTGATGACGGAGCTGTTGTCTGATGCACGCGATGAGGTGGGTGACACATGCGCAATTGCGGTTAGGCTTTCTCTTGATGAAATGGCGGGCCCTAAAGGCTTTACCAACCAAGAACTGCGCGATGTTGTTTCTATGCATGCCGACCTGCCTGACCTTTGGGATTTTGCGCACGGAACGTGGGAAGCCTGTTCAGGCACATCGCGGTTTAAGCCAGAAGCGGCACAGGAATATTTAATCCGTGGTTTGAAGCAACTGACTTCAAAGCCAGTTGTTGGTGTTGGACGTTTTACGTCGCCTGACTTGATGGTGCGGCAGGTGAAGTAAGGACTGATGAATTTTGTGGGGGCAGCGCGGCCTTCCATCGCCGATCCGTTTTTACCTCAGAAAATTGACCAAGGCCGGGTTGAAGATATTAGAGAATGTATCGGCTGCAATATTTGCGTGTCGGGAGACATGACACAATCGCTATCGCGGTGCAATCAGAATTCAAGTTTCATGGAAGAATGGCGCAAAGGCTGGAATCCGGAGCGCATTAAACGAGCGACATCGAAAGGCAAGGTATTGGTTGTTGGTGCTGGGCCAACGGGGCTCTCAGCAGCGCATAAATTGGGCCTTCGTGGTTATGAGGTTTCACTTGCAGAAGCGGGTTTGGAACCTGGCGGGCGTGTGACGCTTGAAAGCAAATTACCGGGGCTTTCAGCATGGGCGCGAGTTCGGGATTACCGCGTTGGACAAATTAACAAGATGACCAATGTAAACATCTATCGTGATTCAAAATTGAGTGCAGAAGATGTTTTTGAATTTGGTGCTGAACATATTTGCATCGCAACAGGTTCTGCTTGGCGCAAAGATGGAATTGCGCGGTTTAATCTTTTGCCGATTGACATTGAGCATACAATGCCGATTTATTCGCCGGGTGATCTGATGGCGGGAAAACTGCCAAATGGTCATGTGGTGGTTTATGATGATGACCATTATTATATGGCTAGTGTGCTTGCCGAGTTGTTGGTGAAAAATGGAAACCCGGTGACTTTTGTCACGCCGTCAACAAAAGTTTCGGAATGGAGTTACAACACGCTTGAGCAAGGATTTATTCAACAACGGCTTCTGGAGATTGGTGTTGATGTGCTTGTGACGCGCGGACTTTGTGAAATTCAGAAGGACCATGTTTCAATTTCATGTGTCTACACGGGAGCGCAAACTGAAGTGACTTGTGATGCTGTGGTGCTGGTCACGTCGCGCTTGCCGCATGACCAAATCTATATCGATTTAAAGGCGCGTGAAAGCGAGTGGTCGGCGGCTGGCATTCAAACGGTTCGTGTAGTCGGGGGTGCGAACGCGCCCGCCGCCATTGCATGGGCCACTTATGCGGGACATCGTTATGCGGAAGAATTAGATGAACCAGATATTGGTGACCGCCTGCCATTCAGGCGCGAAGTTGCAAGGTTAAGGGATTGGAAATGAGAAATGTCAAAGTAGCCATCACACAAATGGCTTCTCACAATGATTGGAAGAAGAATTGTGACCGGGGTGAAGCGCTAGTTCGTGAAGCAGCTGCCAAAGGTGCAAAATTAATTTTGCTACAGGAGCTTTTTGATGCTGATTATTTTTGCATCGAGCAACACGCGAAATTTTTGAAACAGGCCATTGAACTTGATAAACATCCCACGGTTAAGCGCTTTGCGGCATTGGCCAAGGAGCTGGGCGTGGTTTTGCCGGTTTGTGTTTTTGAACGTGCAGGCCAAGCGCATTACAATACAACTGTCATTGTTGATGCGGATGGAAGCGAGCTTGGCATTTACCGCAAAAGCCACATTCCCGATGGACGCGGCTACCAAGAGAAATTTTATTTTTCGCCGGGCGATACCGGATTTAAGGTTTGGGATACGGCGGTGGGCACGATTGGGCTTGGCATTTGTTGGGATCAATGGTTTCCGGAGTGCGCGCGGGCCATGGCCTTGATGGGGGCCGAGATTTTGCTTTATCCAACGGCCATTGGATCGGAACCGACCAGCCCCGGTTACGATTCAAGTTCACATTGGCAAAACACAATGCGTGGACATGCGGCGGCAAACATCATGCCGCTCATGGCCTCTAACCGGGTGGGCAAAGAGACTGCACCTGACGGGCGCAGCGATACTTTTTATGGTCGCTCATTTATTGCCGATTACCAGGGTGAGAAAGTTCAAGAGATGGACCGCACCGAGGAAGGTGTTCGTGTTGCAGAATTTGATTTTGATGCTGCCCTTGAACTGCGCCGTAGTTGGGGAGTTTTCCGTGATCGCAGACCTGAGCTTTATGGAGCCTTGATGACCCTAGATGGCCGCACTCCAAAGCCTTAAAACAATCCTTAACGAGAGGTTAATTTCGTGCTTTAGTTCAAGCTAGGTCAACCAAGTTTAGGGGTGTGTAATGAAAAAGTTTCTTCTCGTTGGTCTGGCTTCCACTTTTGCAACAATTTTGACGACGTCGTTGGTTGAGGCAAATGGGCGTTACTGCTTGCACTATCCAGGCAATCCACATTGTGTGGCTGTTCTTTATGATCAGAATTATGGGTATGCACCGCCACCTCCAATGTATTATGAAAATGCGCAAATCATTTATGTCGCTCCACCCGCGATTCGTTATGTGAAGCGCCGGATTCATTATGCACAACCCTATGTTTATTACGACCAATATGACATGGGCTCCGATCAGTTCTCGACATCTGGTGGTAGTCGTCACAGTGGTGGCGGTATGGGCGGTGGGAAAAATGGTGGCGGTAAGAACGGCGGCTGAACAGAGGCCATCTTAACATTTTGATGTTGGTGGCTTGCACTTTCTCCGGTGGTAATGGACAGATGCGGGCTGTTGTCTATAGTGGTAGCCTTAATCATCAAACTGGATACTTTTCATGAGCGGCAGACTTCACGGCAAAACGGCGATCATCACATCAGCTGCACAAGGCATTGGACGGGCCACGGCAATCGCTATGGCTAGAGAAGGTGCTAAGGTGTGGGCGACCGATATAAATGCTGAGTTGCTGAAAACACTTCCCGCAGAACAAAGTGGGATAGCAGTTCTGACACTTGATGTTTTAAAGGCTGAGGCGATTGCCGCTGTTGCCGCAAAAATTGGAACGCCTGATATTCTTTTCAACTGCTCGGGCTTTGTGCACAGCGGCACGATTATGGAGTGTGAAGAGAAGGATTGGGATTTTTCTTTCGATCTCAACGTGAAATCGCATTACCAAATGATCAGAGCTTTTATGCCGGGTTGGTTGGCGCGAGGTTCAGGCTGTATTGTAAATATGGCCTCGGTGGCGTCGTCGATTAAAGGTGTGCCAAATCGATTGGTTTATGGCGCAAGCAAAGCAGCCGTCATCGGTCTTACCAAAGCATTGGCCGCAGACTATACCGCCAAGGGCATTCGGGTGAATGCCATTTGTCCGGGCACAGTTGAAACCCCATCGCTTTATGAGCGCATGAAAGCGCAGGGTGATTTTGAAAAAGCCAAGGCTGCGTTCATTGCGCGTCAGCCAATGGGCCGTTTGGCGCAGGCTGATGAAATTGCAGGCTTGGTGCTGTATTTAGCATCAGATGAAGCCGCATTTATCACCGGCCAAACATTCACAATCGATGGCGGCATGTCGGTTTAATACATAAAATTGTTATAATCCCCCTTGGCAGAAGGTGATTTTGCGCTCTAAGCTAAAGCCAACGGGGAAATGCCGGAGAGCAGAGATTGAGTAATTCAAAAGTCGCCATTGATGTACGTGGCGCAAGCCGCGTTTTTAAAGCGCCAGGGCAAGAGCCAGTTGCAGCTCTGGATAATGTTTCGGTCTCTATTCAAGAGAATGAGTTTTTTACACTTCTAGGTCCATCAGGTTGCGGCAAGACCACGCTGCTGCGGTTGATTGCCGGATTTGATTTTCCAACAGACGGGCAGATCATGCTTTACGGCGAAGACATTGCCGTGCTTCCGCCTTACAAGCGCCCCGTGAACACAGTGTTCCAAAGCTATGCGCTTTTCCCTCACATGACTGTTGCACAAAACATCGGCTTTGGTTTGGAAATGCAAGGCAAGCCAAAGGCTGAAATCGATGCGCGTGTTGCTGAGATGTTGAAGCTGGTTCGCATGGAGCCCATGAAAGACCGGAAGACCAGCCAGATTTCTGGCGGTCAACAGCAGCGCGTTGCCTTGGCCCGTGCACTGGCACCGAAACCAAAAGTTCTGTTGCTTGATGAGCCTTTGTCGGCGCTCGATTACAAATTGCGCAAAGATATGCAGATCGAATTAAAGCGTCTGCAAACTGAAACCGGCATCACCTTTATTTTTGTGACGCATGATCAAGAAGAAGCCTTGACCATGAGTGACCGCATTGCCGTTATGAGCAAGGGTAAAATTTTGCAGGTGGGCAGCCCCCACGACATTTATGATCGGCCTGCCGTGCGCTTTGTGGCGGACTTTATTGGTGAAACAAATTTCTTGAGCGGAGTTGTGAAGACCACGACCAAAGGCGTTTCAAAAGTGAAGTTGGATTGCGGCCCGGAAATTGCGGCCAGTGCTGATGATGGTTTGAAATCGCTGGGCAAGGTAACAGTGGTTGTCAGGCCAGAACACTCAAATCTCTGTGCTGTCAAGCAGGGAAAAATTAAAGGCGTGCTCGAAAATGCCGTCTATTTCGGAACGGATACACATTATCACGTGAAACTTGATGACGGCACACACTTCATGGTTCGTCAGCAGAATGAAGGCGGATCGGAAAAAAATGCCTATAAAATTGGTGCCGCAGTTGGCATTTCAATTGACGAAGGCACCGCACGGATATTGAGGGATTGATGATGGATCAACCGCTCTCACCAGCAGCACAAATTGCAGCGGAAAATGATTTGGCTGTTTCGAAACGTTCAAGGCTTCTCACCTTGCCCGCTTTGTTTATCGTTTTTGTATTCGGTGTTTTGCCGCTGGTTTTGATTTGTATTTATTCGTTTCTCAAACCATATCAAAATGGTGGTGTGGTTTGGCAATTCTCAACTGACGCTTATTTGAATTTTCTTTTTCAGCGCGATATTTTTGATGATACGTTGCAATTTGCACCTGACTTTTTGATTATTTATGGCCGTTCAATTTTATATGCACTTTTCACAACGATTGTGTGTTTGCTTCTTGGTTTCCCAACTGCTTACTTTATGGCCACGCGTCCGCCCGAGCAGCGCAATTGGTGGGTGCTGCTGATCACCATTCCCTTCTGGTCAAATTTATTGGTGCGAACTGTGGCCATCATGTTCATCATTCGCGATGAAGGTTTGATCAATGATGCACTGATTTATTTTCATATCATCGATAAACCGATTACCATGCTCTACACGGATTTTGCAATCATCTTGGGGCTGCTCTACTCTTTCTTACCCTTCATGGTGTTGCCGCTTTATTCCAGTTTAGAAAAAATGGATTTTCGTTTGGTTGAGGCGGGCTATGATCTTTATGCGTCGCGCTGGCAGGTTTTATGGCGGATCATTATTCCGCTGGCAAAGCCAGGGATTGTGGCGGGCAGTTTGCTTGTGTTTATCCCTGCTCTGGGTGCTTATGTTCCTCCCCTTATTCTGGGTGGCGGTCGTCATCTTATGATTGGTGATTTGATTGCCCAGCAGTTTGGTTCTGGAC
This sequence comes from Aestuariivirga sp., assembly GCA_043744395.1. GTDB lineage: Bacteria > Pseudomonadota > Alphaproteobacteria > Rhizobiales > Aestuariivirgaceae > Aestuariivirga. The sequence continues at coordinate 5,934 of JAYTUV010000133.1, read as the reverse complement.
GTAACTGGCCACTGGGGTCAGCCCAAGCTTTGATCTTAATGGCGGCTGTGTTGGTGGCGCTTTATTTCTATTCGCGCAATGAAGCAGGGCCTGTGAAACATGGCTGATTTGAACAAAAAACTTGACCTCAAAAAACAGGCGGGCTTTGGCACCATTGCTGTCTTATGTTTGATCATTCTCTATGCACCGATCCTTGTGTTGATTTTGTTTTCATTTAACAGCGGTACACAAATTACCAAATTTGAAGGTTTGGGCTTAGGTTGGTATGCCTCCGCGCTTCAGAATAAAGAATTTTATAATGCGACCAAAAACACGTTAATCATCTCATTTACGGCCACGATATTTTCAACCATTGCGGCTATATTGGCCGCTATTGGCACCACGCGGATAAAGCCATGGCCCGGCATGTCTTGGGCTTTCATGATTATCAATTTACCGCTTATGGTGCCGGAAATTATTACGGCTGTGGCAACGCTTTCATTCTTTGCATTGATTGCGGGAGCCTTTGGTTTGAATTTTGGCATCGGTAACATCATTATTGCTCACACAGTGTTCTGCATTCCTTTTGCCTATATGCCGATTAAAGCACGGCTTGAAGACATGGATCTGACATTGGAAAATGCGGCGGCTGATCTTTATGCATCGCCGTGGCAGGCCTTCAAGCGCATCACGCTTCCGTTACTCATGCCCGGCATTGCATCGGGCACAGCGCTTGCCTTTATTGTGTCATTTGATGATTTTACGATCACGCAGTTGGTGGCGGGGCCGGGTCAAACCACTTTGCCATTGTTTATCTGGAACCAAATTCGCAGGCCGATGACGCCTGAGATAAATGCCATCTCCACAATTCTGTTGATGGTTTCAATATTGTTTATTTCCGTTTCCTTCATCATTTCAAAGTCTCGGAAATCGTAGTCTAAAGTTTAACCTAGGGAGAAAATATATGAAGAAATTATTGATGTGGGCCAGTTCGGCTCTAACGCTTGCATTTGTTGCCGGGCCAGCCATGGCAGCAGGCGAATTACATATTTACAATTGGGGCAACTATACCAATCCGGAACTGATCAAGAAGTTTGAAAAAGAATTTGATGTCAAAGTTACTCTTGACGAATATGACTCAAATGAAACGATGCTATCGAAAGTGCGCGCCGGAAACTCTGGCTATGACATCGTGGTTCCGTCAGATTACACCGTGAAGATCATGATCGGTGATGGCATGTTGGAAAAAACAGAGCCCAACAAAATGCCAAACTTCAAAAACATGAAGCCAGAATTTGTAAATATTTACTGGGATGAAGGCCGCAATTATTCTGTTCCGTGGCAATTCGGCATGACAAACTTCACTGTGAATACTGATAAATATAAAGGTCCAATCGATTCATTGGCGATTTTGTTTGATCCGCCAGATGAACTCAAAGGCCAGATCAATATGTTGGATGACATTAATTCTGTTATTCACGCAGCTGAGCGATATGCTGGTGTGCCGCGCTGTGGCGCTGACAAAGCAAACCTTAAAAAGGTCAATGATGTTTTGTTAGCCGCTAAGCCAAACTGGAAAACTTTCAGTTATGATGTTTTGGCAAAAATGACTTCCGGAGATGTTATCGTTTCACAAGATTGGAACGGTGACTCCTACCGTGTTCGCAAAGTCTTGCCTGCTGCCACATTCGCCTACCCCAAAGAAGGCGTTGAGGGTTGGATGGACAATGTGGCCGTGCTCAAGGGCGCCAAGAACATGGACAATGCCAAGGCTTTCCAAAACTTTATGATGGATCCGGCCAATGCTGCATTGGCTTCTGATTTTGCTGGTTATGATAACGGCATTACAGGTGGCTTAGCCACGCTTTCAGATGCGTTCAAAAATTCACCAGAACTTAACCGCCCTGCAAGTGCGCCAGTTCCAGAGTTTGTGCCACCTTGCCCTCCAGAAGTGGTTGAGATTTACAATAAGATTTGGACGAATTTAAAGAAGTAATAATTTGTTTTCAAAAGCCCCGGTGGGAAACCTCCGGGGCTTAGTTTGCTTGGAGGTGCTTATGAATATCCCATCTCATAGAAATCCTTTGCCTCCCATGGACTGGGACCGGAGCCCGTGGAACCGATGGTCGTTTCACCACATGCGCGAGATTGTTCCCACGGTTGAAGTATGGCGCGGCGATGGGCCGGTTCGTTCTTTGCAGCGCAAAGAGAAAAATCTCGATGGGTTGAATGTGAAAGGTTTGGCAGGTGCTCCAACATCTCTATCAGCGTTCCTCGACGAAACTTATACTGACGGCTTTCTAGTGATGCATCGCGGTGCGACTGTTTATGAGCGCTACTTCGGCACCATGACGCCGCGTTCGCTGCATCTTTCGCAATCGGTTGCAAAATCTGTTGTCGGCATGGTGTTAGGTGTTTTGGTTGAACGTGGCTTGCTTGATCCAAAACAACTGGTCACCCATTATTTGCCAGAGCTTGCTCAAACTGGATGGGCCGGGGCCACTTTGCAACATGTGCTGGATATGACCACGGGTACGAGGTTCGACGAGACATACACGGATCCGCATTCCGATATGGGTCAGCTTGATGTGGCATCGGGCTGGAAGCCCATCCCACTTGGCATCGACCCAAAGCTCAAATGGCCAACCCATGTGTGGGAGCAGATATTGGGTTTGAAAGAACGCACACGGCCACATGGCGCGGCGTTTGAATATCGCTCGATTGAAACCGATGTGCTGGCCTTTGCGATGGAGCGCGTGACGGGGAAGCGTTTGCCCCAAATTATTTCAGAAGAGCTGTGGCAAAAATTGGGAATGGAAGAGAGTGGCTACTTTACCGTTGACCGCGCTGGTTATGCAATTGCCGATGGCGGGTTTAATGCCACGCTTCGGGACTATGGTCGCTTTGGGCAGATGGTTTTATCGGGTGGTGCTGGCGTTGTGCCAAGTCAATGGATTGAGACAACGCGCAATGGCGATCATAACATTTTTGGTAATCCCTATAACATCGCATTGCCGGACGGCGCTTATCATAATCAATGGTGGATCGAAGATCCCCAGTCACGCAATCTCATGGCGCGGGGTGTTTTTGGCCAATGGATTTATATCGACTTCGCGCATGAAATGGTCATTGTTAAAATGTCGAGTTGGCCAGATTTTCTCAATGCAAAATTTGCCATTGCAACAATGGCGGCGGCGCATACCATTGCCGCTGAACTTTAATCGGCCAGCAAGGCGCGCGAAATAATATTCCGCTGAATTTCAGAGGTTCCTTCATAGATACGCATGATGCGGGCGTCGCGCACATAGCGCTCCACATCGTAGCTTTGCGTAAAACCGTAGCCGCCGTGGATTTGCAGCGCCTGGTCAGTCACGCGACCAGCCATTTCAGATGCAAATAGTTTGGCCATCGATGCTTCGAGTGAATAGCGCTCGCCCTTCATCCGTTTGTGGATCGTGGCCAAACAAAGCCCGCGCGCCGCGGCGATGTCGGTGGCCATATCCGCCAGCATCCATTGCAGGCCTTGATAGCTCGAGATGTTTACACCACCCATTTTGCGGGTCTTCATCCAGTCTAATGCAGCGGCATAGGCGGCTTCGGCGATGCCTACAGAACACATGGCAATATCGATTCGGCCTGCATCCAGTGTTTTCATCGCGGTGCGAAGGCCGGAGCCTTCTTCGCCCAATATGTTTGCGACCGGCACTTTTGCATCAATTGAAAATTCAAACGCATGTGCGCCACGAAGTCCCATGGTGGATTCAGGTTTTCCTAAAGTGATGCCGCCATTTTTCTTCTCAATTACAAAAGCCGAAATGCCCTTGCTGCCAGCGGCGGGATTTGTCGATGCATAGATCACAAATAAATCGGCATAGCCCGCATTGGAGATGAAATGTTTGGTGCCTTTAATGTGATAGCGGTCGCCGTCACGCGTGGCCTTGGTCAACATCGATGCGGGGTCAGAGCCTGCCGTGGGTTCAGTCAAGGCGAATGCGCCCATTGCTTGGCCCGATGCGAGCACGGGCAAATATTTCTGGCGCTGTTCTTCGCTGCCTCCAAACTTTATTGAGTCCGAAGCCAAAAAATGCGCTGATACAAATGAGCCGGTCGATGCGCATGTGCCCGATAGCGTGGCCATTGATTCTAGGAAAGTAAAAGCATCCAGCCCCATCCCACCATATTCGGCAGGCAAGTTCATACCCATGATTCCCATTTCGCTCAAGGCTTTGCGGTGGAAAATAGCAGCGGCACGGGCTTGCTGGTCGGTGGCGCGAGCTTCGGGGCTGATAACATTTTTACAAAAATCAGCAATTGAATCGACGACGGACGAGTCATAAAGTTCGGCATTGAAGCGAGTCATATTTTCTTCCAAGCTAGTTTACGAATTAAAGAACTATGTTCACTCAGTTTCAGTGCAGGTGCAAGCGTATCATTTGCTGTTATAGAAAACACGAGGCAGGTTATTTTCTGTTGGCCCATTTCTCTTCGGTGGTTGATCTAAAATCCAAATGAAGTGACCGACCGATTTTCATAATGATAACTCGAGAATTCCGTGAACATCGGCTAAGGCTGTCGAATTAAATTGTAACACGAGCTTATAATCATATGCGCATATTGACAATATTTGGAACCCGGCCAGAGGCGATTAAAATGGCTCCTCTTGTTGCCAAGTTGAACGCCACCCCAAAAATCCAACACTTTTGCTGCGTGACGGGTCAGCACCGTCATATGCTTGACCAAATTCTTGAAACTTTTAACATCAAGCCAGATGATGATCTCAAACTGATGGCGCAGGATCAAACCCTTGGCAGCTTAACATCGCTAGCACTTCAAGGGATTACGGCGGTCATTGAGCGCCGCAAACCTGATTGGATTCTTGTTCAAGGGGACACGACCACGGCTTTTGCAGGGGCGCTTGCTGCATTTTACAATAAGGTGAATGTTGGACATGTGGAAGCTGGGCTTCGAACAGGGAGCCTCGCTTCGCCCTGGCCAGAAGAGGGTAACCGCAAACTCATCAGTGCAATTTCCAATTTACATTTTGCACCCACATCCGACGCTGCAAGCAATCTTCATCTCGAAAAAATCGCGCCTGAAAGCATTCATGTCACCGGAAATACAGTTATTGATGCTCTGCAAAGCGTGGCTGGTCGGATTTCAACGGACACCGCGCTCTACAAGAAAATTGAGGAACGATTTTCATACTTAGATAGACGAAAACTTATTCTTGTGACGGGGCATCGTCGTGAGAATTTTCAAAATGGCGCATTGTTGAATATGTGCGAGGCCTTGAAGCAGATTGCGGCCAGAGGCGATGTTCAAATTATTTATCCTGTGCACTTGAACCCAAATGTTCAAGCACAAGTGAGAAGCGTGCTTTCGAATGTTGCGAATGTGCATCTTGTAGAACCATTGGACTATCAGAGTTTTGTTTTCATTCTCATGAAGTCATATTTTGTGATCACAGATAGCGGCGGCATTCAGGAGGAAGCGCCAGCCTTGGGGAAGCCGGTTTTGGTTATGAGAGACACAACAGAGAGACCCGAGGCTATTGCGGCAGGCACAGCCAAACTTGTTGGGACCAGCAAGATTGAGCTTATTCAGTGCGCTACTTTGTTGTTGAAAAACGAGAATGCCTACAAGGCAATGGCCATGGCATCAAACCCTTTTGGGGACGGCAATGCCAGTTCTAGAATTGTAGATATTTTGCTTACGACTCGAAATTCATAGAAGCTATCGGCAACTAAAAGTTTTGCCATTTGTCTTTTCAACACTCATGCTTCTGCTAGTTTTTTTTCGTGGCGCTGAATCGCTTGATCAAGTTGTTGTTCAAGAAGGCCCATGTCTAGTCCTAATGCTGATTGAAAACAAACCGCCACTTGCTCCGAAGCCAAACTCGAACAGAAATTCGTCACATTTATCTCTCTTGCGCCTTTTTCTTCCCAGAGTGTTTTG
>JAYTUV010000132.1:0-15546 GCA_043744395.1 Aestuariivirga sp. | reverse complement strand
TGGAAGAGATATCCCGTCACATCACCAAGGGTTCGCACGGTGTTGTTCTGCTCGACCGCGCGGGGTGGGGCATACAACAACCAAGCTCAATCCGCCCCTAAACCTCACGCTGGTCTTTCTGCCGTCGCGGGCACCGGAACTGAACCCCCAGGAAAATATCTGGCAGTTCATGCGCGGCCTTCTGGCTCTCCAACCGTATCTCTCAGCTACCTTGTGACACCCAAGGTAGAACTACCCTCTGGTGGCTCTGATAATTGATTTAAATGCTATCTCAGGATAGTGTATCTAGTATTGATCCCGAATGGCTTCGAGTTCGGTCGCTAACTTCTGCACATCTCTCTCTTTCACGGCCAGTTGCATAAAATTTAGGCGGGGCAACATCAATGCGCCGACGATGGCGAAAAATTCATCATCGCCGATTCCCTTAATCGCACCGCCCTCTTCGGCGAGCAGTAAAGCCAGGCAAGCTGTGGCACAGACCGCAACATTCGGGTCGCCATTGCCCAGCAATTTGCCGCCATCTCGCAAAGTTCCAAGACGGGCAATTGGTGCAGATTCCACCAGAGCCAAAAGTGTTTGGCTTAAAAACTCAAGTTTGTCAGCTGGTGCCTTCGCCAAAGCCAATTCGCGCCGAGCGGCATCAATGCGGTGTTCGAGCACCAAATAGGGTGGTTCTGCCCATCGCGACAAAATATTTTGGCTGCTCCGAAAAAAATAGGCGTTGAAAATAGGGTTTTCAGCCAGCTTGTTGTGGCTGATAGCGGTTTGTACTTCATCCATAAAACCAGACGTAAACGGAGATGGCAATTTGCGCCAATTCGGAAGCAAAAGCCGGATTGAAAGATTGCCACCCTTGGTCATTGCGTCATCAATGAAACGCGCAAAGCCAGCCACCAAGCGGGATAGGAAAGTCGATTGTCTGGGGAATGCTGTGCCCTGCCCATCCGCATTGCGCAGATCGCGCACGTAAAACTGAGCAGTACGCAAACTGTCGCGAATGCCCGCCGCCATGCACCAAGCATGATCAGACAAACGCTCGGCCGTTTTGAATGAAATAATCATGTGGCCAATTGAGCCTTGCAACGTCCGCTTCGTCAAGCGATGATATGGTCGCATGAAAACACCATTAACAAACGATGCTTCCAAAATTGGCGATTTAACCCACGCTGCCAGGCGCTTCCGCACGGTTTTGCAGATGTTCGAGACGAATCTCGATTTACTGTTCAAAAACTCATCCCTCTCCCCAGTGATAGACCATGCCGCATTGGCCACCGCCTTTTCCAATTGGCGGCAACGTTTTGATAAAACCAAATATCTAGCCGACACCAACCGCCATGACTTTGTGATTTATGCTGCGGGCTTAATGTTGAAGGAATTGGTGGCGGCTGCGCCACTCAAAACTCAAGCGCGTCCTATCGCCGAAAACTCTGTAGCGATACCAGCAGATCAATTAATGTCACGGTGGCCGGAGGGCTATGCTTATACCAGTTTTTGCTTATCTGTTGCAGGGGCTATTCTGCGCGAAATGGGCGAGACCGAACCAGATGCGGGTGGCCCTTCAGACGACCCGGCATTCTGGGATACGTTTAAGGAAAACACTTTGGAAACCCCAGCTTCGGCCATTGCGTTCTTTGATCTGGTGTGCGGCCAAGAACCAAACTGGGATGCACCCGATGTGCCATGGATGCGCAAGGCGTTACAAGCCAAGCACATGATGTTGAAAGATTAACACTGCACCTGCTCTTGTAAAACTTACTATTTTCATGGCGGCTATTTCGAACGCAACGGTATTGGTTCCCGATAAGGCGGGCATGCACGGCCCGAATTGCTCGCTCACAGAGCTTGAACATGTTCTGTGCCCAGTTGCAGATGGTGGCATACTCTCTCTTAAAGGGGTTGTGGGTGAGCGCTTGGATGCGATTGGTAAATAGACCTATCGGGCTTGGATTATGGTTGTTGCCGAAGCTGTGGCAGCCAAGGCTGTGCCTTTCGGGTTGATTGAAAATAGCAAGGTGACCAAGCCTATCAAGAAGGGCCAGTTGTTGACGACCGAGAATATATCGATTGATACATCTGCAAAGATCGTAACATTGCGCAAGCGGCAGGATGATATGTTGAAGGCGACAGCGGCATAAATGCCACGTTATGATTACACATCAATGGGGGTTTACACCTTTGATTGTTTGGGTTGGCCATTTACCGAAATTCCTGCGGGCGCTGGCACCAATTTTATTGATGACATAACTCTGGCAGTTTAAGGTGCTTGGGAGCTAAGGCGCATGTTATCATGATCGCGATGGCTCTTCGAAAGATTTGAGCCCAAAATGAGCTCCGATATTTTGCCTTGGCGCAGCTAAAAAAGACAGTGTAAGCAAGAGAGAGTGTTTTTTAGGAACCGCATTTTGTCAATCGCAAGTTCTGCCACTCCACTGTTTGACCGGGTTATTTGGGATGTGGGGCATCAGAGCTATCCGCATAAACTGCTGACAGGCAGGCGCGAGCGCTTCGGCACATTACGCCAGGAAAATGGCATTTCGGGTTTTACCAAACGGGCCGAGAGTGAATATGATCCTTTTGGCGCGGCGCATTCTTCCACTTCAATTTCGGCTGGCCTTGGCATGGCCGTAGTGCGGGATTTGCAAAGCAAAACTAACAACGTGATTTCTGTGATTGGTGATGGTGCCATGTCCGCTGGCATGGCGTTTGAGGCGTTGAATAATGCAGGTGCTATGGATGCGCGGTTGATCGTTATCCTCAATGATAATGACATGTCGATTGCGCCGCCTTCAGGTGCATCAAGTTCTTATTTGGCGAGATTGGCTTCGGGGAAATTCTATAGTGATTTTCGCGATCTCGGTAAAAAACTTTCGTCGCGTTTGGGTAAGCGGGCTGAACGCGCAATTTCACGCGCTGTGGGACACGCGCGCGGCTTTGTGACGGGTGGCACGATGTTTGAAGAGTTAGGCTTTGAACGTATTGGTCCGATTGAAGGACATAATTTTGATGATCTCATTCCGGTGCTTAGCAATGTGCGCGACCACAGCAAGGGGCCAGTGTTGATCCATGTGGTCACAAAGAAGGGCAAGGGTTATGCGCCTGCTGAGGAGGCTGCTGATAAATATCATGGTGTGAACAAGTTTGACGTGACTACGGGAACGCAAAGCAAGGCGGCCTCTAACGCGCCAGCTTATACAAAAGTGTTTGCACAAAGTTTGATTCAGGAAGCAGAATTTGATGACCGTATTGTTGGTAATACGGCGGCTATGCCGACGGGAACTGGTCTTGATTTGTTTGGCGAGGTTTTTCCAAATCGGGTTTTTGATGTGGGTATTGCCGAACAACATGCTGTGACGTTTGCCGCTGGCATGGCCACTGAAGGCATGAAGCCGTTTGTTGCGATTTATTCAACCTTTCTGCAGCGCGCCTATGATCAAATCGTTCACGATGTGGCGATTCAGAAGTTACCAGTGCGGTTTCCCATTGATCGTGCGGGATATGTGGGGGCAGATGGGCCAATTTCATTTCGCTTTCCACGCGGTGATGGCGTGGGGGTTGATCTGCCAGAGCGTGGCTCAATTTTAGAAATTGGCAAAGGGCGAATTGTTAAAGAAGGAACCAAAATTGCTTTGCTTTCTTTTGTTACGCGGCTGGCGGATTGCGTTTCTGCGGCGCAAGATTTGGATGCGGCAGGGCTTTCAACAACCGTGGCTGATGCGCGATTTGCAAAACCATTGGATTTAGATTTGCTGCGGCGCTTGGCTAAGGAACACGAAATTTTGGTGACAGTCGAGGAAGGGGCCACAGGCGGTTTTGACGGCCAAGTTTTGCATGCTCTGGCTAATCTGGGGTTGCTCGATCGCGGATTAAAAATTCGCTGTTTAACTCTCAAAGATGAATTTACGGATCAGGCCAAACCTGAAACAATGTATGCACGCAGTGGTCTTGACCGCGCAGGCATTGTGGCCGCAGTGATGTCCGCATTGGCGGCTGACGGAAAGAGCATTTATGCCAAAGCATGATGACGGCCATATAGGTTCAATTGCTGTCACACCTTTAGATCGTGGCGCGGGACGCATTGCGCGCAATCGCATTCGTATTGCTTGGATGTATTATGTCGAGGGACTGACGCAAAATGAGATTGCCGAGCGGTTGGGCATCGGGCGCGTCACGGTTGTTCGCAACATCAATAAATCTATAAAGCAACGTGAAGTTAAAATCTGGATCGAAGGCGAAGTGGCCGAATGTATTGATATTGAGAACCAGTTGAAGAAGGTTTTTAATTTCAAAGACGCCATCGTTGTTCCTGAGCCAAGCTCTCCTGCTGGCATTGCGAAATCAATTGGCAATGCGGCAGGCATGTTTATGTCTGATACTTTGAAAGATAGGATGTCTGTTGGAGTGGGCTGGGGGGCAACGCTTTATGAATCTCTGGCGACGCTGACCACGCGAGAACTCAAAGATGTGAAAGTTATTTCATTATTGGGCGGCATCGTGCAAGCGCGGCGCTTTAACCCCGCCGAGTTTGCGTGGCAGTTTGCGCGGGCTGTGGGTGCCGATTGTTATTTGTTGCAAGCGCCAGCTGTTGTCGATTCACCTGAAACCCGCGAAGCTTTGGTGGAACGCTGTGGTCTGCGGGATGTTTTTAAACGTGCTGAAAAACTTGATATTGCGATGTTGAGCTGCGGTAATATGGAACCAAAATCGACCGCGTTCCAGTTTGAAATGTTATTGGAAGAAGACCGGATTGCACTCATCAAAGCTGGGGCTGTTGGTGATTTACTCTATAATTTTTATGATATTGATGGAAAATTGGTTGACCATCCCGTAAACAAGCGCATCATGTCTATTCCGCTTGAACAATTGCGCGATGTGCCACTGCGGGTGATTTCGGCTGGTGGTGCTGAAAAAGCTGAGGCTATTCTTGGCGCGATCAAGTTGATCAATTGCAATGTTCTGATTACCAACGAAGAAACCGCCAAGGGATTGTTAAAAGCGCGATGAAAAAAAACAAACTGTGGATTGGCACCAGTTGGAAGATGAACAAAGTCCGGGCCGAGGCGAGGGCTTTTTCTGAAGGGCTTGCTGGGTCGCCTTTGTCTGGCAATGCACGCGTTCAGACATTTGTTATTCCGCCTTTTCCATATATTGCTGAAACTGCCGATCTGCTGCGCGACACCGAAGTTTTGGTGGGGGCACAGAATATGCATTGGCAAGATGAAGGCGCGTGGACAGGCGAGGTTTCGCCATTGATGCTTTTAGATTGCGGGGCACGCATCGTTGAAATTGGCCATAGTGAAAGGCGAACGCACTTTGGCGAAACAGATGAAACCGTTGCCAAGAAAACGGCAGCCGCGGTTAAGCATGGCCTGATTGCATTGGTTTGCATTGGTGATACCAAAGCGGAATATGATGCCGGGAGAACGGGGCAGGTTTTAGAACATCAGACACGCATGTTGCTGAGTGGCGTTTCCGATGCCAGCAAGGTTGTCATCGCATACGAACCTGTATGGTCGATTGGCGAGGGTGGAACACCGGCACCGCCTGCATTTGCAGAGGTGCAACACAAGCTTATTAAACAAGTGACCGCAGATGTTGTGGGCAAGCCCTTGCGCGTAGTTTATGGTGGTAGCGTGAATGCTCAAAATTGCGTGGAGCTTGCGGCACAGCCTGATATTGACGGGTTGTTTATTGGGCGTTCTGCATGGGATGTTCAAGGCTTTCTTAGTATAATACAGTCTGTTCTTGATTCACAGGGAGTTTGAACATGAAGATTGCGCTGGGCGCTGATAGCGCGGGGAAACCTTTGATTGACGTGATTGAAGCCCACCTGAAAGCAAGGGGGGAACATGAAATTGTCAATATGAGCCAGAGCGGATTTTATGCTGACCTGTCAGCTTTGGTCAGCAAGGCCGTGATTGACGGCAAAGTTGACCGCGCCATACTTTCATGTGGCACTGGAATCGGCGTTTGCATCGCAGCTAATAAAATTCCCGGCATTCGTGCAGCATTGACCCATGACACTTACTCTGCGGAACGCGCGGCTAAATCCAACAACGCGCAGATCATAACAATGGGTGCGCGGGTGATTGGGCCAGAACTAGCCAAGGCTATTGTTGATATGTATTTGGCGAGTGAGTTTGATCCAAAAGGTTCATCAGCTGAGAATGTGGCTGCGATCAATCGGCTTGATTTCTAGAGCGTTTTGATGTTTCATGGAAACATCAAAACGCTCTAACTTATTATTTTCAATCAATTTATCTGACTTTTGACGACTCCGTCAAAAGTCAGATTGATCTAACACACATTGACCAAGGCCTCACCCGCCAAAAATCTGCGCACTTCTTCAGCAGCAAGGCCTGCGGCGTAAGTGATGGTGCGAACCGACGCGCCCGCAATATGGGGGGTGAGTGTGACGTTGGGGAGTTGCAGCAAAGGCCAGTCTGCAGGCACTGGTTCAATTGCAAATGTTTCGAGCATAGCACCGCGCAAATGACCTTCGCTCATCACTTTATAAAGCGCATCATAATCCAGCAAAGGGCCACGCGCTGTGTTGATAAATGTGGCGTCTGGTTTCATTTTTCGGAGCGTTGCTTCGTTGATCATCTTCGTGGTTTCTGCAGTGACACGGGGGTGAAGCGAGATGACATCAGACTCCGCCAGAAGCGTGTCGAGCGAAGTTTGGATAACACCATCATGCAAGTCCTCGGCACTGAGTTGCACATAGGGATCAGACACTAGGATTTTGCAACCAAACACTTTTAGAAATTTCACAACGCGGCGGCCCACTTCGCCATAGCCGATAAGGCCCACAGTCATTTCAGAAAGCTCACGGCCTGTTACGTCTGCGCGGTATAAATCACCACGATATTCGCCTTTGCGCAGTGCATCATGGCCTTTGGTGATATTGCGGGTTTCGGCAAGAATTGCGCCAATGGTGAATTCTGCAACGGCGGAAGCATTGCGACCCGGCGTGTTGACCACTTTGATATTTCTTGCACGCGCGGCTTTCATATCGATGTTCACAGGCCCACCGCGTGATACGGCGATGAGTTTCAAATTTGGTAGGCGGTGCATGATGCTGGCTGAAAAGGGTGCGAGCTGGGTGACGGCAACAGTTGCACCGCCCACCAATTCAACCACTTGATCTGCATTGCCCATATATTCTTTCAAGCCGTCCATGCCCTCAACAGCATAGCCATGTTCCATGGGTTCATCGGGCCAGGGCAAATCATGTTTCTGGATTTCAAGTTCGAAGCCTTTGCAGCGCTTAAGCAGAGCCGCTTCAAACATATCAGAAAGCATAAAGCGATCGCCGATGACGGAAATTTTATGGGGCATGGTTTTTCAGCTCAAATGATTTACGCCAGACAGGACGCATGACTTCACGGGTTTCTTTATAGATTGAAAATGCATCATCGTAGATTTTTGTTAGACCAGCATCTGGCAGTGTTGCCTGACCTATCAAAGGCTTGACCCATTGGTCAACGCAAGCGCTCATATTAGGGTAAATTTTTTGTTGGACTGCGGCGATCATCGCGACCCCGGCGGCACCTGCCTCTTCGCGCGCGACAACGCAAATTTTGGAATTCAGGACGCTGGCTAAAATGACGGGCAAGGCTTTTGAACGCGCAGCACCTCCCGTGATGCGAACCTCCTGGGGTATGCCGCCCATCACCGCATAACAATCACGCGCAGCAAAACACAAACCTTCATAAACACTGCGCATGAGATCCGCGTAGCTTGCGCCGAGCTCTAACCCTGTGAACATGGCACGCGCATTTGCATCAAGGAATGGCCCGCGTTCTCCGGCATGAGAAATATAGGGATGATAGATTGAGGTGGCGGGTTTTGCGTTCAGAATATTTTCGTCGAGGGTTTTGAGAAGGTCGGCACGGCTGCGGGTGATGCCTTGGCTTTTGAGAACATCCAACCCCAGATTAAGCATCCAATCAATGTTCAAGGTGGACGCCATGTTGGACTGGGACTGAGTTTGCAAACCTGATTCTGGGAATGGCATGGTGAAACCCGACATCTCAGAATTGAGCTTCACATCCTTGGCGTTTGGTACGATGCGCATGTGCATGCCGGTGGAACCAACGATTGTGCACCCCAGTTTTCCTAGCGGATCATAAAGCCCGCCACCAAGGCCAGCGCAGACCACATCAACAAAGCCAAGCACCACAGGGGTTCCGGGTTTGAGGCCGATGTCACATGCGATAGACGCAGATAACGGATGCGATGTCGTTGTGCCGTCGACGATGGGCGGCAGCAAATGCTTGGTATCGCCGGCACCCATCTGGTCTAAGAAATCGGCTTGATATTCTCGCGTCCTGAAATTGCCAAAAGTGAAATTTGCTTCTGACGGGTCGGTGCAGCGCTGACTTGTGAGATTATAATAGAGCCAGTCTTTACAATGAAATGCGGTTGTTGCATTAATTAACACATCAGGTGTGTTTCGTTTCAACCAAACCAATTGACTGGAGGCTTGGCCCGCATAGACGCCGGTGCCGGTGCGGCCATAATGATCAGCATAATTTTTGCTGCGCACATATTCTTCAGCAATAGAAACGGCGCGCGCATCCAGCCAAAGAAAAGCCGGGCCAACCGGCTTTCCCTCCGCGTCGATCATCCAATTTCCATCACCCTGCCCGGTCACGGCAATGGCAACCAGCCTGTTTGCTAAGTTTGGAACTTTCGCAACGAGCAGTTTGAGGCAAGCCACTGCGTCACGCCACGTGCGGGCCATATCTTGCTCAACGCCGCCATTGGGTAAACTCACATAGGAATTGGGAATGGCGGCGAAAGCGATTTGCTCGCCCAACAAAGTGAAGGCCACAGATTTTAAAACTGATGTGCCAGCATCAATCCCAATCAGAACGCCATCTTTCATCCCCAAATGCCGTAGCCGTCTTTCATGCGCAGACGCACACGTTCGATTTCTTCATCCGATAAAATGACCGGCTGGCCGATTTGCAGAGCGAGGTAATATTGCTTGGCCAAGGTTTCGAGTTCGATGGCCAGCCACATGGCCTTATCTAAATTTGCGCCAACGGCAATCATGCCGTGCGTGCCCATGATGCAGCCCGAGCGGCCGTCCAGAGCTTTTACAACATGATCTGATAATTCTTTCGATCCAAACACCGCATAATCCGCACACCTAATATTCGGGCCACCGAAAGCAGCTATCATATAGTGGCATGCAGGAATTTCTTTGCGCAGCATTGAAAGCACCGTGGCATAAGTTGAGTGCACATGAACGATGGCATTCACGTCTGGTCTTGCGGTGTAAATGTCAAAATGGAAACGCCATTCCGTTGATGGCTTATACGGCCCAGAAAATTCTCCATATTTGCCACCAAAGGGCAGCAGCGCCAAATCCGCTGGTTGCATTGTTTCATAAGCACGCGATGTCGGCGTGATAACCACGCCATCATCCGTGCGAACGCTAATATTGCCGGATGTGCCTTGGTTTAGGCCGGTTCGGTTTGAAGCGATGCAGGCATCAATGATGGATTGGCGGGTTTCAATTGTGTTTTTGGTTGACAAAATATGCCCCTCCAACTGGGCTGATAAACTTGTTTTAAGCAACGATGAGTGCTTACATGTTTCTCATAACAAGAAATTTCAACAATTCAAACAGAGGAGAAACACATGACAAAAACCAATGTGAAATTACTTTTGGCGGGTGCTGCCATTTTCGCTTTAATGAGTTCGGCTGCATTTGCGGCAGGCACTTGGAACCGAGGTGCTAATGGTGATGTGCAATCGCTTGACCCCCATAAAACCTCCACAATCGAAGAAGCCAACATCATTGGTGATTTGTTTACCGGGTTGGTGGCGGTGGACGCCGAAGGCAATATTATTCCTGGTGCAGCAGAAAGCTGGACAGCATCTGCTGATCTGAAAGTCTATACATTCAAAATGCGCAGCGGTGCAGTTTGGTCTGATGGAACGCCTGTGACAGCGAAAGATTTTGCGTTTTCCATTCGCCGTGTGATTGATCCTGCCACGGCATCAGAATATGCTTCAATGGCGTTTCCGGTTTTAAATGCTGAGCAAGCCAATGGCGGCAAAGCCAAACTTGAGGATGTGGGCGTTAAAGCGATTGATGACGGCACGCTTGAAATTACGCTGAAGGGCCCAACGCCTTATTTTCTTGAAATGCTCACCCACCAAGCCATGTATGGCGTGTCGGAAGCCAATGTAAAAAAGTTTGGCAATGATTTTGTGAAGGTCGGAAACCTAGTTTCGAATGGTGCATTCACTTTGGCTGAAAATGTGCCAGGTGATCATATCAAGCTCGTTAAAAATCTAAAGTTCTTTGACGCTGATAAAGTTTCACTTGATGCCGTCAATTACATTCCAACAGAAGACCGCGCTGCTGGTGTGAAGCGTTTTCAAGCTGGCGAAATTGACTCTATGAATGATATTCCAACCGAGCAGTTGACTGATATGAAAGCCAAGTTTGGCGATCAAGTTCATATCACGGCTCAGCTCGGCACCTACTACTACGTGTTCAAGGCCAAGAAAGCGCCATGGGACAACCCAAAGCTTCGTAATGCCATTTCTATGGTGATCGACCGCGACCAACTGGCCACGAAGACTTGGTCAAACGCCATGTTGCCTGCTTATTCGATGGTGCCTCCGGGTGTGAAGGGTTATACCATTCGCACCATGGACTATGCGGGCATGACCCAGCTTGACCGCGAAGATGCGGCTAAAAAGATTTTTGACGAATTGGGCATTTCGCCTGCGAAGCCGCAAAAACTGGAAATTCGGTACAACACATCTGAAAACCACAAGAACACGGCCGTCGCCATTCAAGAAATGCTGAAGCCTTGGGGTTTTGATGTTTCGTTGATCAATACTGACGGCAAAACGCATTACAGCTATTTAGAACAACGCGGTGATTTTGATTTGGCGCGCGCAGGCTGGATTGCGGATTTCAAAGACCCAGTCACGTTCCTTAACCTTGCCCACACGGGCGACGGCAACAACTACGCCGATTATAGCAATAAGGACTATGACGCACTTTTGGATAAAGCTTCAGTTGAAGTCGACCCCGCGACACGTATGAAAATGCTTTCTGACGCGGAAGCCATTTTCATGAAAGACGTGCCTTTGATGCCGCTGCTCTATTACAGCACTCATAATTTGATTTCGTCGAAGCTGCATGGCTTTATCGAAAATCCGATGGATAAGCATGCCTCACGTTATGTCAGCAAAGACTAATCACTGAACTTTAGGCCCGTTTGCGTTTCATGCAGGCGGGTCTTTTTACAGGTGCAAGCCTATGCTGCGATATGTGTTTCGGCGGTTGCTGACGGCAATCCCCACGCTGTTTCTGATTATCACCATTTCATTTTTCCTGATGCACATTGCACCGGGCGGCCCGTTCAATATGGAACGCGGTATTCCGCCTGAAATCAAAGCCAACATCGAGCGGGTGTTTCATTTGGATGAACCCGTGTGGATGCAATATTTTCGTTACCTTGGAAATTTGGCGCATGGCGATTTAGGGCCAAGTTATATTCTTGTAAATTTTTCAGTCGCCGAATTATTTGCGCAAAGTTTGCCTGTGTCTATTCGCATTGGAGGCTGGGCCATGTTGCTGTCGCTTGTTGTTGGTTCTGCAATGGGTGTTCTTGCTGCATTACGCCATAACAAGTTTGTTGATTATTTTATCGTCACTTTGGCCACGGGCGGATCAACCCTTCCAACTTTTGTAACGGCTCCGCTCATTCAGTTGGTTTTCGGCTTGACATTAAAATGGATTTGGATTGGCGGCTGGCACGATGGAGAAATGGCGGCGGCGATTGGGCCGATCATAACTCTGGCGTTGCCACAACTTGCAACCGTTGCGCGGCTGATGCGCGGTTCGATGATTGAGGCGCTGAACGCCCATCACATTCGCACCGCGCGGGCCATGGGGCTTTCAGATTTTTCTGTGGTGGTGAGGCATGCCATGCGTGGCGCGTTGCTGCCGATTGTTTCTTATGCGGGCCCTGCTGCTGCGGGCCTAGTCACAGGTTCAATAATTGTTGAAACCATTTTTCAAATTCCCGGTGTGGGGCGTGCTTTTATCGATGGAGCGCTCAACCGTGATTACACGCTAGTCATGGGAACAGTTATTTTGATTGCGGTTTTTACGATTCTTTTCAATTTCTTATCCGATATTCTTTATGCTTTGGTTGATCCACGGGTGCGCTATGACTGATGTTTTTGCAACCAAAGGCCGGTCATTGTGGATCGACGCATGGAACCGCTTGAAGGCCAACCGCGCGGCCATTATCAGCGCCATTTATTTATGTTTTATTGTTCTGTTCACAATCATTGGCCCAAATTTGACTGGTCATGATTTCACAACGCAATATCCCAGCTATGTGCGAGTCTCTCCAAGTTTAGATCCCTACCCGAAGGCAGATAAACTTGATCAAGAGATTAAAGAAATTATCACGAGGGCGCATCTCACCTTGAAAGAATGGAAGCAAGAAGGCGGGCGCTTTCTAGTCACGGTCACATCACCCAAACCGATTGATGACCGTGTGACTCGCTATCTCGACCGTTCGGATTCTTTCAAAGATGGCAGGGTGGAAAGCAAATCCGCCGACGGCTTAGAAATGACGATGAGTGCTTCAGTGCAGCATCTCTATTTTTTCTTAGGCACAGACATTAGCGGCCGCGATCTTCTCACTCGAACATTGATGGCGGGGCGGGTGTCACTTTTGGTCGGCCTGCTTGCCGGCATGGTGGCTGTGACCATTGGCGTTCTTTATGGTTCAGTGTCGGGCTTTCTGGGAGGTAAGATTGATGAGTTAATGATGCGCATTGTTGATATTCTTTATGCGCTTCCGTTTACATTTTTCGTCATCATGCTTGTCGTGTTTTTCGGGCGAAACTTTATGCTGATGTTTTTAGCTATTGGTGCGGTGCTGTGGCTCGACATGGCGCGGATTGTGCGTGGGCAAACGCTTTCACTAAAACGTCAAGAGTATGTGCAGGCTGCTGAGGCGATGGGCGTTAACAGTTGGGGCATTTTGGTGCGCCACATCATTCCCAATATGCTGGGGCCGATCATCATCTACGTGACACTGCTGGTGCCGCAAGTCATTATTCTTGAAAGTTTCCTCTCTTATCTCGGCCTCGGCGTTCAGGAGCCAATGTCGAGTTGGGGGGTGCAGATTTCCCAAGGTTCCCGCAATATGGAGGGTGCCACTTATTTGTTGATTGTGCCTGCCGTTTTCCTGACCAGCACTTTATTCGCGCTGAATTTTATTGGCGACGGTCTGCGCGATGCGCTTGATCCCAAGGATCGTTGACATGAACCCTGTGCTTGAACTTAAAAATGTTAAAGTGAATTTCGACACGCTGGATGGCAATGTGGCGGCGGTCAAAGGTGCAAACATAACTGTTAACGTTGGTGAGACGATTGCCATCGTCGGCGAGTCTGGTTCTGGCAAAAGTCAAATGATGATGGGGGTGATGGGGCTTCTGGCGGCGAATGGCGATGCGCATGGCGAGGCCTTGTTTGAAGGGCGCAACCTGATCGGCATGTCCAAGGCGGAGCTCAACACCATTCGCGGCTCAAAAATCACGATGATTTTTCAAGAGCCAATGACATCGCTTGATCCGCTTTACACGATTGGCAGTCAGTTGATCGAACCCATCCGCCGACACACTGGTCTTGATCGCGCCTCCGCCAGAAAGCGCGCGCTTGAAATGTTGGAACTTGTGAAGATCAAGGAACCAGAACGGCGATTGCGATCATATCCTCATGAAATGTCTGGCGGGCAGCGGCAACGCGTGATGATTGCCATGGCGCTGGCCAATAGTCCGGCATTGCTGATTGCGGATGAACCAACGACAGCGTTGGATGTGACAGTTCAGGCCGAAATTCTCGAACTCATGGCTGGCTTGCAAAAGAAATTGGGCATGGCGATGATTTTTATCACGCATGATCTTGGCATTGTGAAACGCATTGCCAACCGCGTTTATGTGATGCGCAAGGGCGAAGTTGTTGAAGATGGTAATACTGAAATAGTTTTCTCAAACCCCAAGCACGCTTACACCAAGGCGCTGCTGGATGCGGAGCCGACGGGAACTAAAACTCCACCGGATGTAAAAGCGCCTATTCTATTAAGTGGGAATAATGTGCGTGTCACGTTTAAGATTGGCGGCGGTTTTTTGGGATCGCCCGCCATCGCATTGAAAGCCGTGGACGGTGTTTCTCTGGTTTTGAAGCAGGGTCAAACTATTGGCATTGTGGGCGAGTCTGGTTCTGGCAAATCCACTTTAGCCAGAGCGCTGTTGCGGCTTTTGCCGAGCGAAGGGGCGATTAATTTTGAGGGAAGGTCAATTACAGGGCTTGACCGACAACAGATGCGGCCCCTGCGCAAGCAAGCGCAAATTGTGTTTCAAGATCCCTTTGGTTCGCTTTCACCACGCATGACTGTGGGCCAGATTATAACTGAGGGTCTGATAGTACATGAGCCCGCAATGAGCAAAGCCGCACGCGATCTTCGTGCCATTCAGGCCTTGGAAGAAGTTCAAATTGACCCGGCCTTGCGCAATCGTTATCCGCATGAATTTTCGGGCGGCCAACGCCAACGCATCGCCATTGCGCGCGCCATTATTTTAAAGCCAAAATTGGTTGTGCTGGATGAGCCCACATCAGCGCTCGACCGCCAAGTGCAAAAGCAAATTGTCGATCTTTTGCGCAATCTGCAAAAATCTCTCGGTTTGTCATATCTGTTTATAAGCCACGATCTTGCTGTGGTTCGCGCTATGGCTGATTTCGTGATCGTGATGAAAGACGGCGCGATGGTGGAGCAAGGCAGCGTGGATGAAATCATGGACAACCCACGCGAACAATACACGCGCAATTTAATGGCGGCAGCTTTTAGCAAATAAGCGAGAGTTTCAATTCAGACACCTCCTCTACGTCGTCATTCCCGCGCAGGCGGGAACCCAACTTGGCTACAATTCACTTAGGCAAAGTTGGGTCCCCGCCTGCGCGGGGATGACGGATTACGGTGGCGATTTGCAAGCACCTTAAGACGCCGAAAGCCACTTTTTGGGATCGTGTTCTGATCTGTTGGTCGATACCAGTGACCGCGCCAAATCGGCTAGACTATCTAGGCTGTGCACTGGGCGAAACTCATCTACATATGGCATCATTGCGCGAATGCCTTCGGCTTTGGCCTGAAATTTATCAAATCGTAGAAGTGGATTGAGCCAGATAATGCGTTTGGCCGAGCGGCGCAGGCGCTGCATTTCTTCGCTCAGTTGAGTGACGTCTTCGCGGTCGAGGCCGTCGGTCATGATCAACACATGCGCACCAGAGCCCAACATGCGTCTGGCCCATTTGAAGTTGAATTCATGCAGCGTTGTTCCGATGCGCGTACCGCCGCTCCAGTCCTTGACGTTTGTCGAAACACGCGCAATGGCTTCATCAACATCGCGACGTTTCAAATCTCGCGTTACATTGGTGAGGCGTGTCCCGAACAGAAACACGCTCACACGTTGGCGATCATTGCTGAGCGCATG
>JAYTUV010000131.1:0-15555 GCA_043744395.1 Aestuariivirga sp. | reverse complement strand
GACAAAATCAACAATACCCCGCGCAAATGTCTTGGCTTCAAGACACCAGCCGAGCTATTCTCAAAACAACTGTTGCACTTCAAATGTGAATCCACCTTCCTGCTTTCGCAGGAATGACGGTCGAGAGGAGAACTCACACAATCCCCGAACTCGACCCAGCAACAGCGGGCCGTTCTTTGGCCTTCTCCTTGCGGTATCCACTGGCGCGGAAAATCGCAAACGGGTGCAGCGCGCCACCTTTGCGCAACCGTGCTTCACACAATATCGGCGTAACATCACAATTGAAAGCCTGCTTCACCAACCGGTGCGCAGCCAGCGCATCGCTTTGATCCTGCAAGTCAGCAAGCTCGGCACGGTCAATCAATGAAGCTTTAATGTACGACCGTTGAATTTCCATTGCCGACGAAATCAGGCTTTCAATCGGGTCGGTCACATTATGCGATTGGTCAATCATGTAAGCAGGGTTGAAACCCTTGGCCTTGCTCAACTCGGCATCGACCAATTCATTGAACACGAGGAAGAGGCGGAACGGATCAACCGAACCTGCATCCAAATCATCGTCCCCATATTTTGAATCGTTGAAATGAAACCCTGCCAATTTTTGCACGCGTATGAGCCGCGACACAATTTGTTCAATATTCGTGTTGGGCGCATGGTGACCGAGATCAACAAGGCATTTGGCCTTATCACCGAGTTCCGTCGCCGCCATCAAGCTGGAACCCCAGTCGGCAATAACTGTAGAGTAAAAAGCGGGCTCATACATTTTGTGTTCAAGAAACACCAACCAGTTTTTCGGCAGCTTGTCATAGATTGCCATAAGCGACTGCATGTAATGATCAAACACTTTGCCAAGGTTTGATTGGCCCGGAAAATTGCTGCCGTCTGCAATCCAAACTGTAAGTGCATTGGAACCAAGTTGCTGACCAATTTCAATGCATTCAATATTATGTTCAATAGCTTGATTGCGTGTCGATTGCTCAGCATGACTTAGCGAACCAAACTTGTAGGACTTAGTTTGACCAACTTGATCTTGAAACGTATTTGAGTTTACACAATCGAAGCCAATTTCATGCGAAGCGGCTTCTTGGCGCAATGCTCGGTAATCCGAAACCTTATCCCATGGAAAATGCGGGGACACTGTCGGCGTTGTGCGGGCAAGCTGGTTGATCACTCCGCAATCTTCCAATTTTTCATGAATGCCGCGCGGTTCACCAGGGCCGGGAAAACGCGCAAACCGTGTGCCACCAGTGCCCACCCCCCATGTGGGAACGGCCACCGCATAAGCCATGGCGCGCAGTGTCATGGCTTCAATATCAATGCCGCGCCGTTCAAGTTGGCGCGTAAGTGCTGCATAATCTTCACGGTGCGCAACCATGGATTTTTCATTTTGGGTTGCGATGAAATCAGGCGAGATTGCAAAGGTCATGATCTATCTCGTGAATGAAGCTAAATGGCCAGCATCAACATTGATGATGTTACCAGTCGATTTGTTTGAGGCATCAGAAGCAAACCAATAAACCGCTTCCGCAATGTCTTCTGGAAACACACTGCGCTGCAAAAGCGAGCGCTTGCGGTAATGGTCTTCTAATTCTTCGGGCTTGATCCCTAAACTATTTGCGCGAATGGCCTTGTAACCCTCCGACATGATTTTGGACCCACGGATAACCGCATCGGGGTTCACAGTATTTACGCGAATGCCAAAAGGCGCACCTTCCGCTGCCAGCACGCGGGCCAGATGAATTTCTGCAGCCTTCATCGCGCCATATGCTGATGTACCAGGCGAAGCCACCATGCCATTTTTGGAAGCGATATAGATCATCGATCCAGAACAATTCTGCCGCTTCAAAATGCGGAAACCTTCGCGGCCCACGAGAAAATAGCCCGTGCCCAAAATAGCCATTTGCTTATTCCACGTTTCGAGCGATGTTTCATCAGCAGGCGAAGGAATGGCAATACCGGCATTATTCACCACAATGTCCAGACCGCCAAAACGCGCCACAGTATCAGTGAAGCCTTTGATCACAGCTTCTTCCTTGGTCACATCCATATGAACCGAGCTCACATTATCCTTGCCATATTTCCTACCAAAATCCGCAACAACTTCGGCCATGCCTTCAGTGTTAATATCGGCAATGGCAACACACGCACCCTGTTGCGCCAACTTTTCCGCAATTGCCAAGCCAATGCCAGATGCACCACCCGTTACCAATGCAATGCGGCCCTGCAAAGGCTTGGGCTTGGGCATCCGCGAAAGTTTGGCTTCTTCGAGCAGCCAATATTCAATGTTAAATGCTTCTTGCTCTGGCAGCCCCATATAAGTCGAAACGCCTGAAGCGCCGCGCATCACGTTGATCGCGTTGACATAAAACTCCGCTGCAATGCGCGCTGTGGCTTTATCTTTCGCAAATGAAATCATACCCACGCCCGGCACAAGATAGATGACCGCATTCGGATCACGCATTGCGGGCGAATTCGCATGCTTGCAACGACTATAATAGGTTGCATAATCATCTGCATACTGATCAATAAGTGTTTTCAAAGCATCGCCCACATCGCCATTTGCAGGCAAAACCAATGGGCGAATTTTTGTGCGCAGAAAATGATCAGGGCAGGACGTGCCCAAAAGTGCCAGCGCGTCGAGTGCTTTCGAATTCACAAATTCCAAAACCTCTGGCGCGTCGGTGAAATGCCCCGCCTTGCTTTCATGTGTTGAAATCAAACCCCGAATAGCTGGCATTAATCTTTCTGCAACGGCGGCACGGCCCCCAGCATCAAGCGATTTCACGCTCTCACCATCAAAAGCTGGAATCTTCACATTTTGTGAAAGCCATTCCGCCGCATGATTGATGATGCGCAAAGTTGTTTCATAGCAACTTTTGGCCGTGTTCCCCCATGTAAACAGGCCATGTGCACCCAGCACAACACCAACCAATTTCGGATTGGCCTTCGCCAAAGCGCCAAGCTTCAACCCCAAATCAAATCCAG
Source organism: Aestuariivirga sp. (assembly GCA_043744395.1). Classification (GTDB taxonomy): domain Bacteria; phylum Pseudomonadota; class Alphaproteobacteria; order Rhizobiales; family Aestuariivirgaceae; genus Aestuariivirga. The sequence goes on along the minus strand of JAYTUV010000131.1, from coordinate 12,570 downwards.
GCCTTTGCCAGGGCAGATAACCAATCTCATCGCCAAAAACTCTGTGCGTCAGCTCTTCTGAATTTTTTGACGAGGCAATGGCAATCACAGCATCTGCATGCACATGATCAACGTGGGCATATGGAACGAACCCATGCAGTGCTGTATCAATCGATGTGGCGCGCGGATTGAGATTGAACGTGCAGTGATTAAACATGCCCACCATCTCATCTTCTTGAGAAATATCTTTGTAGATATTTTTAAGACTGTTCAGCTTGTCCATATAGAGAGTTGAAAAACCATCAAGCTTCATCGACCCAATATCGCCGCCCGAACCCTTTACCCAAAGCACTTCAACAGTTGCCCCAGAAAGTGGATCCTTCATCATCACTTTTGCAGACGTGTTGCCGCCACCAAAATTGGTGATGCGCAAATCACTGCCCAGCAGATTTGAGCGATAAAGCAGAAGGCCAGGCTCATCCATGCCCTTTACTGCGTCATCGCGCCATAAATTTGGGATCAAACCAGCCATTTTTGAAACTCCTCTTTCGATTTCAACTTAAAAACCAAAATGATCAAGGTCAATCATAATTGCGCATATTGCGTCGCAATAATTTACTGCAGTGCGAATTATAAATCAAAAGAGTCTTTTTCGTTGACAGTCTTGATTGAGTTTGATTAGTTTTGCGCAAATTGGAGAAGTCAATGCACGAGCGCGAAAGGTGGCAGGTGATACAAGGCATGTTGCGCGCCAAAGGGCTTGTGCAAGTGGCTGACATTAGTGCAGCCACCGGCGCGTCTGCTGCATCCATCAGGCGTGACTTCGCCAAGCTTGCTGATTTAGGCTTGGCACGTCGTATTCATGGTGCGCTGGAAAGCATCGATAACACTGTCAATCAACCTGAAACACCAAGCCTTGCCACACGCTCATTTGATGTTTCACAAACGCATAACATCGCAGCCAAGCGTGCCATCGCCAAAGCGGCTGTTGATCTTTGCGAAGACGGCGAGGCGATCATCATCAATGGTGGCACCACCACATTCCAGATGGGTGAATTTCTGCGCAATCGCAAACTGAAAATTCTCACCAACTCCTATCCGCTTGCTGAGACCTTGATTCACGACAGCAAATGCCGCGTGGCTTTGCCCGGTGGCGAAGTTTACCGCGAGCAAAAACTCATCGTTTCACCCTTTGAGGATGACGCCATTCAGCATTATTCTGCATCTCGGATGTTTATGAGCGCAATCTCAGTCGGGCCTCTCGGTGTTATTGAAGGCGATCCATTGATTGCGCGTGCTGAGGCCAAACTTTTGAAACGCGCCGAAAAATTATGCGTGATGGTGGATGGCTCGAAATTCGTTAATCGTGGCTCGCTGGTTGTATGCCCCCTGTCGCGCATTGATATTTTGATCACAGACGAATCTGCTCCAGAAGCCAGTCTTGAAATGCTGCAAGGTGCGGGCGTCAATGTTGTGATCGTTCAAAAAGAATTCGTGCTGGTGACATCAGCGGCATAGCGCTGCGCTCATCTGATAACGATAACAGCTCGCAATCAGGCGGGCACATTGGGAGGAAGTTATGAAGCATATTTCACGTCGTTCCGTTGTAACATTGATGGGCGCATCGGCAGCGTCATTGGCAGTTGCCACGCCTTTATTAGCCGCTGATAAAGTGCGAATCGCACTTGTTGTAAAAGCATTGGGCATTGGCTTTTTCGATGCCTGCCGTGATGGTGGCATGGAAGCTGCCAAAGAACTGGGCAATGTTGATTTGATCTATACCGGCCCAACCAAGACCACAGCCGAGGAACAAATTGCTGTGATCGATTCGTTGATTGCACAAAAGGTTGATGCGATTGCGATTTCCGCCAACGACCAAGATGCGCTTGTTCCCGTTTGCAAAAAAGCCATGCAACGTGGCATTAAGGTGATCTCGTTTGACTCAGGTGTCGGCAAAGATGGCCGTATTATGCACCTCAATCCATCAAATAACGCTTTGATCGGTTCGAAATGCGTGCAGATGATGGCCAAGACTTTGAAGAACGAAGGCGAAGTCGCCATTCTTTCAGCCACTGCCCAAGCCACAAACCAGAACATCTGGATTGAAGAAATGAAAAAGGAATGGGCCAAGCCTGACTACGCCAAAATGAAATTGGTGGCCACCGTTTATGGCGATGACCAAGCTGATAAATCATACCGCGAAACCCAAGGCTTGCTGAAAGCCAATCCAAACCTGAAAGGCATCATCGCGCCAACATCAGTGGGCATTGTTGCTGCAGCTAAAGCTGTGGTTGATGCTGGCTTGGTTGGCAAAGTGTTTGTAACGGGCCTCGGCCTCCCTTCCGAAATGAAGGGCGCAGTTCTGGCTGGTGCAACGGATACATTTGCAATCTGGAACCCAATTGATCTTGGATATTCAGCAGTCATGATTGCCGCCATGATCCAATCCGGCAAAGCAACAGGCGCACCAGGCACATCCGTGATGGCTGGCCGCATGGGTGAGATCAAGATCGGTGAAGATGGTTCAGCAGCAATGGCAGATCCGTTTACATTCGATAAATCCAACATCGAACAATTCTCTAAAATATTCTAAGAGAATCTGCGGCCCTTGCTTTCCTCCCGGGTGAGGGCCGCTTTTTATCATGACTGATATTCCCCCCATTCTTACCATTTCGGGACTTGCCAAAAGCTTCCCGGGCGTTCGCGCCTTGAAAGACGCAAAGTTAACTTTGCGGAGCGGCGAAGTGACGGCCCTGCTTGGCGAAAATGGCGCGGGTAAATCCACACTTGTGAAAATTCTAACTGGAATTTACAAGCCAGATGCTGGCGAGATTTTAATCGCTGGAAAAGCAGTTTCTTTTTCCAAACCGACGGATTCTTGGAAAGCAGGCATTGCCGCGATCCACCAAGAAACTGTTATGTTCGATGAACTTTCAGTTGCCGAAAATATTTTCATGGGTCACATGCCGCGCAAGAGTTCGGGTCTGGTTGATTGGCCATTCTTGCATTCGAAGTCTCAGGAATTGTTGAAGCGTATTGACGCGGAATTTTCGAGCGACACGGTTTTGAAAACACTTGGTGTTGCGCAAAAACACATGGTGGAAATCGCGCGCGCTCTCAGCCACAATGCGCGTATTATCATTATGGACGAACCAACGGCTGCACTTTCTGGCCGCGAGATTGACGATCTGTTCGGAATCATTACGCAACTTAAATCTCAAGGCTGCGCCATTATTTTTATCAGCCACAAGTTCGATGAAATTTTCAAAATTGCTGATCGCTGGATATGTTTGCGGGATGGCGAATATGTGGGCGAAGGACAGATTAAAAACGTCACGCAGGCCGAGCTTGTAAAATTGATGGTTGGTCGTTCGATTGATCAAGTCTTTCCAAAACGCGATGTAAAAATTGGTGATGTCATTCTTGAGGTTGATGATTTATCAAACGCCACGGAATTTGATGGCGCAAGCTTTGAACTCTGCCAGGGCGAAATATTGGGTTTCTATGGTTTGGTTGGGGCAGGGCGTTCTGAATTGATGCAGGCGCTGTTTGGCCTGACGGAGATTGAACGCGGTTCAATCAAAATTTCCGGCCAGCCCATCCAAATTAATAGCGCTGCCGAAGCCATTGCTGCAGGCATTGCCTATGTGCCCGAAGACCGCCAAGTGCAAGGCACCTTCCAGCCATTTGGCATACGTGAAAACATGACGTTACCAAGCATCAAAGAACACGCCAAGAGTAACGTGATTTCATATCAGAATGAACTTGATACCTCCCGCAAATTTGGCACAAAACTGGCAGTAAAAGCGGCCAGTTGGGAACAGCGTTTGGGCGAACTTTCAGGTGGCAATCAGCAAAAGGTTGTCATCGCCAAATGGCTCGCCACGCGCCCGCGCATTTTGATTTTGGATGAACCCACCAAGGGCATCGACATCGGGTCGAAAGCCGCCGTGCATGAATTTATCGGCGAGCTGGCGGCAGAGGGACTTGCGATCATTTTAATTTCAAGTGAGTTGCCAGAAGTGATCGGCATGTCAGACTCCATTCAAGTGATGCATGAAGGTAAATTTGTGAAACGTTTTTCGCGCGCTGAAGCAACACCAGAAAAAATTGTGGGTGCTGCATCAGGGGGTGCTCATTGATGAAGGTCTTTGCAAATCGCGAAATTCTGCTTGCATCAATCGTGGCGGCGTTGGTTCTGGCCGTTGGCATTCGTGCGCCAGTTTTTTTAACGGCGGATAGTTTGCTCAACGTCATGACCGACACAAGCTTCCTCTTCATGCTCACATTAGCGCAGATGGCCATCATCATCACGCGCGGCATTGATCTTTCAGTGGCTGCAAACCTCGCCCTCACAGGAATGGTGGTCGCATTGTTCTCGCGCGCAAATCCCGCTGTACCGCTTTATGCAATCATCATCATGTCCATTTTAATCGGCGCCGCATTGGGCGCGGTGAATGGTGCATTTGTCGCATTTGTTGGCATACCGCCGATTGTCGTGACACTTGGCACATTGGCGATCTTCCGTGGACTGATCTTTTTATTGGCGGGCGGTGAATGGCTCACCTCGAAAGACATGAGCAAAGATTTTCTGGATTTTCCACATGCCGTTTTGCTCGGCGTCCCCAGTCTCATCTGGTTGGCGCTCATCGTCACGGCGCTATATTGGCTTCTCTATCGCCAAACCCAATTTGGCCGTGGGCTTTATGCGATTGGTGGAAACCCAACAGCTGCAAGGTATTGCGGCATAAACATTCCCTATGAGCAATTCATGGTTTACACGCTGGCTGGCGCTGTGTCTGGGCTATGCGGATATCTATGGGTCGCGCGTTATGGCATTGCCTTTGTTGATAACGCGCAAGGTTATGAACTGACGATCATTGCAGCCTGCGTCATTGGCGGAGTTTCGATTGCCGGCGGTATTGGCAGCGTCTCAGGCGCATTGTTGGGCGCGCTTTTTCTCGGTGTTATTGTGAACGCGCTTCCCGTCATAAACGTTTCGCCATTTTGGCAAATGTTGATTTCAGGAATCGTAATTCTTGCCGCCGTCATTGTGAATGCACGTTCTGAACGCCCGATAGGTAAACTCATTCTCGCCAGCGCCCGCAAGAAAGTTGCTGCATCATGAGCGACACACAAAGGTATAAAGTTTTAGATCGCCCAACCTTCAGCCTGCGAAACTATCTGTTAAGATGGGAAAGCATATTGGTCATGTTATTGGCCGCAGTGATTATCCTCAATACGTGGATTTCACCTTATTTTCTTGATGTCTATAACCTCTCGGATGCGACCTTTAATTTTTCCGAAAAAGCGATCATCGCATTGGCCATGGCACTTCTCATCATCAGTCGCGAGATTGACCTATCAGTTGCTGCAAACATTGCGGTGTGCTCGCTGGGCATGGGTCTGTTATCGAACATGGGGTTCGGAACCTTTTCGCTGGCCTTCGTAGGTCTCTCCATCGGAACAATGTGCGGCGCTGTGAACGGCGCACTGGTGACGTATTTCCGCCTACCATCGATCGTCGTCACGATTGGCACAATGTCACTTTTTCGTGGCCTGGCCCAAGTGGTTTTGGGAGATCAAGCACTCACTAAATATCCAAGCGGCTTAACGTCGTTCGGACAGGGATATATTTGGCCCGGAATTCCAATTCCAAATTCATTTGCACTATTCTTGATCATCGCTTGCATCTTTGGTTTTGTTCTCCACCGCACAGTCATCGGCAGGCAAATTTTTGCTATTGGTCACAATCCAACAGCGGCTCGTTTTTCAGGAATCAAAGTTGAAAAAATTCGCTTCTGGCTTTTTGTTTTAACGGGGCTGATGGCAGGCATCGCTGCTGTGCTACTAACTGGACGCATCGGCTCCACGCGGCCAAACATTGCATTGGGTTGGGAGCTTGAGATTGTGACAATGGTGATCCTTGGGGGCATATCCATTTCAGGAGGCACGGGCACAATCCTGGGTCTTGTATTATCCGTGTTCATTCTCGGCCTCACCATTTTTGGCCTCTCGCTTGTCAATGTGCCGGGCATTGTGATTGCGATTTTGATCGGGGCGCTGCTCATCATTTCAATTGCCATTCCCATCGTTGCCGCCAGATTCCGATGAACACAGCCGTTCTTGATATTGGTAAAACCAATGTTAAATTTGTGGTGTTTAATGCCGAAGGTCATACGCTGTTCGAGCGCCAAACCAGCAACGATGTTTTAGATACTCCCCCATATCCGCATTTTGATGTTGAACGCATCTGGAATTTTCTGGGCGTTTCTCTTCGCGAGGCCACAGAGCAGTTTGAGATTGATTCATTTGTGCCCACAACCCACGGTGCGTCTGGTTGCATCATGAATGACAACGGACTTGCCCTCCCGATTATGGATTATGAATTCACTGGCATTGAAAATATTTCAAGCCGTTACAATGAACTGCGGGATCCCTTTTCAAAAACGTTTTCGCCCAGCTTGACTGTTGGTCTGAACTTAGGTCGCCAAATTGCTTATGCTGCTTGGAACAATCCAACTGAATATGAATCCGCAACACACATCATAACCTATCCGCAATATTGGGTTTGGCGCTTAACGGGCGTTTTCGCCAGTGACATCTGTTCAATTGGCACACACACTGATTTATGGCTGCCGCTCGAAAACAAACCATCGCATTTGGCCAATGTGCTGGGCGTCACGAAGCGGCTCGTGGGCATGGTTCCACCGTGGCAAGTGATTGGCGAGATCGCACCCGTTATCGCAAAAGAATGGGGCATAATATCCAAAGTCAAAGTGCTCTGCGGCATTCACGATTCCAACGCCTCACTGCTGCCTTATCTCGGTTCGCATAAAGCGCCGTTCACATTGTTATCATCGGGCACGTGGGTGATTATCATGGCGGTGGGTCATGCTTTGGATACGCTCGATCCTGCGCTAGATATGCTGGCCAACATAGACGCTTTCGGACGGCCTATTGCATGCGCGAATTTCATGGGTGGTCGGGAATATTTGTCAATTGCTGGAGATTGCAAAACACCGCCCTCACTTGAAGACATCAGTACACTGATAAATTCTGACGTGTTCGCACTTCCCAGTTTTAGCCCCGGCGGCGGGCCTTATGCCAATCGGCGCGGTGAATTCAAAGGCATCGTAAAGCCTGAACAGCGCAGCAGCATGGCCACACTTTATTGCGCTTTGATGTGTGTAAAGCGTTTGGAAGATTTAGGCGTTAGTCAGGGCGACCTGATTGTTGATGGCAATTTTGCGCAAAATGAAATTTTGTGTGGATTGGTAGCAGCGTTGCACCCCGGACAAAAGCTCCTTGCGGCCAAAGATCATTCTGGAACAGCCCGGGGTGCGGCCATGTTGGCTACATGGGGCAAAAACCACGTAGCGCCCGAAACAACTCTTATTGTGCCTGCGGTTATAAGCGGGCTAGAAACCTATTACACAAAATGGAAATCACTCATCAAATGACTGAAACCAAAATCAATCTTAATGCCGTTGAGTTCACCCGCGCTGAAACAGTTTTGGCTGAACACGGCGCGATCAAAGTCTTCGCACTTAAATATGCCAGTGGTGTTGCCGCACTCCGCATAACTAACAAGGTTGGTGAAATCATCATGTTGCCCTTTCATGGCCAGCAGATTTGGGACGCGACGTTTTATGGTCGCCGCTTGACCATGCGCTCAATGTTTGATGATCCAACAGGTTCCACAGAATATTTGAGCAACTATGGCGCATTCCTCCTTCACTGCGGGGCGACCGCCATGGGCAATCCCGGCGTTGGCGATACCCACCCATTGCATGGCGAACTGCCGAATGCGATCTATCAGCAAGCAGAACTCACTTTCGGCGCTGATGAGAATGGTGCCTATGTTGAAGTGTCTGGTCGCTATCGTCACACCGTCGCCTTCACACATAATTATGTGGCCGAACCTCGCATTCGCATGAATGAAAACAATGGCCGACTGGGCATGCAACTCGAAGTGAAAAACCTCAAAGCCACACCGATGGATGTTATGTATCTGGCACATGTAAATTTCAAACCTGTCGATGGAGCAAAATTAATTGACACTGCATCTGACGATGCCACAAAAGTGAATGTGAGAGACAAGTTCCCTTCGATTTTTAAAACAACGCCTGAGTATTTGACTTTTATTAAATCACTCCAGACAAATCCAAAACTTCATCGTGAAATGACCAAAGGAAAAACGTTTGATCCAGAGTTGGTAATGGGACTGACTTTCAAATCTGACAAACGAGGTTGGGCGCATTCAATGCAAGCTTCGCCTGATGGCACAGCCGATTTCATCAGCCACCGCCCCATTGAATTGCCGCGTGGCGTGCGCTGGATCACCCGCACTGCCGATCAAGATGCAATTGGAATCTATTTGCCAGCCACCGCGGAGGCCAATGGCTACACCGCCGAAAAAGCCAAAGGCAATGTGTTGAGTATTGAAGCGGGAATGAGCTTTACCTGTGCGCTGGAGTTTGGGGCGCTGGATACAATAGATACTGCAGCGATGAAGGCGATGATTGGCAAGGTTTGAACGCTATTTCAAACCCATCAAAACTTTCACAGCTTCTAATTTCACTTCACCACTCGTGGCCTTTAAAATCTCATTACGATCAAAGCTTTGCGGATTTTTGTTTAAGTAATCTCTGAGCGATGTTCCAAACGCCATGCGCAGTTCAGTGCCGATGTTAAATTTCTTCACGCGGGTTTCATGCGACAGTTTCGCGCGAACATCGAGGGGAATGCCACTGCCACCATGGAGCACCAGTGGCAAACGTGTGACGGCCTCAATCGCGCGCAAAGATTCAAAATTGATGCCCGATGTTTTCTCGGTATTGAGATGCACATTGCCGATGGAAATGGCTATCGCATCAGCCCCACTTTCCAGATCAAAGCGTCGTGCTTCCTCTGGTGAGGTGTGTGCAGAAGCAGCGCCACTCACATAACCCACAAAACCAACTTCCCCCTCAACTGAAACACCAGCGCGATGCGCAATCTCAACCACGCGGGCTGTAAGCTCAATGTTATCAGAAATCGGCAAGGCCGAACCATCTAACATCACCGAAGTGAAACCATGTTCAATTCCTGAAACACATTCTTCGACCGTGAGCGCATGATCGATATGGCAGACGACAGGCACCTTCGCTTGATCTGCTAAATGCCTGAACATTTTTCCCAGAATTGGAACGGGCATGTGCTTACGACAACCGGGCCCAGCTTGCAAAATAATCGAAACGCCCAGTTCTTCCGCCGCTTCAACATAAGCCCTCGCATCTTCCCAACCCAGCACGACAACACCAGCAACACCGTAGTGCCCAGCAATCGCAGGGAGCAAAACATCTTTAAGATTGGCAACAGTCATTTAAATTTTGCAATCATGTCTTTAATGCCGGGGATGGTTTCAATTTGATAAGCGTGCACGGGTTGAAAAAACTGCACCAATGAACGCTGGCTGAGGCCGCCCAGAATTGTGAAATAATACATTTCATATCCCGGCCCCACCACACAAGGATGATAGCCTTTGTCGAGCACAATCGTCGAGCCATCGACGATGTGATAAGCGTCACCCACTTTGCCATCTTCGCGTTGCACAAGCTGCATGCCAAATCCATGAGTGGGGCGGAAGCGGAAATTATAAGTTTCATCATGCCGCGTTTCGAGGGGCAAACGGTCTGCATCGTGCTTGTGTGACGGAAAACCCGACCAGCCGCCTTGACCAACAGTAAAAAGTTCTGAAACCAATAAGCGCCCAACACGGTCTTTATATATCGTGCCGAAAATATGTTTGATCTTGCGGTGGGTTTTGGTGTCATCGCTGCCATATTGAATCTTATCAATATCAGCCACGCGAACAGCAAAGGGCGCAAGTACACCGTCAAACTTCGCGCCCGCCACAAATATTTCTGCTGCATCTGACTTGCAAACCATGCGCACTTTCGAAGCTGTGGGCGCATAAACCCCTTCCGGCTCACCGTCCCACACATCAACACCGCGATTGCCGATATTTTCGAAACTCTCGCCTTCAACGGAGACATCAATTGTGCCGGTGGCGGGAACAATCGCCGTTTCATAGCCCGGCACTTGGTATTCAAAAACTTGATCGCGCTTTAATTTCACAATGTTGAAATAATTCAGTGGCACCCGCGCGTCATCAACATCGACGATGGCATTGTTTTTATTATCATAGGGAGGAATATGCATCAGGCATGGTCTTTCATCAATTGATCGAGTTCTTCGGCGGTAGGCATGGCGGGCGCACAGCCGACTTTGGTAACGACAATCGCGGCTGCTGCGGAACCACGCTTCACGCAGGTTTGAAGATCAAGGCCATCAGCCCAACTGGTGATGAACGCCCCCATAAATGAATCGCCAGCGCCAGTTGGTTTGAGCGCCGTTACGGGATAAATTCCAGTTTCAAATTCTTGTGCGTCAGCAAAGGTGATGGATCCTTTTTCACCCATTTTATAAATCACGACATCGCATGTTTTCGAAAGCTTTCGCGCCAATGCTAAACCGTCACCCATCACGCCAAACTCAACATCATTGCCTATGATGATGTTGCAGATCTTAGCAGCCGCCAAATAAGTCTGAGATGCTTCGGCGGCGCTGGCCCAAGAATAGGGACGATAATCAATATCAATAATCACAGGCAAGCCAGCGTCTTTTGCAAGTTTCATCGCCAGTAATGTTGCTGAGCGAGATGGTTGTACAGCCAAGCTCGTTCCGGTCACAATCAGCGCACCATAATCCGCGAATGAAATTCTGTGCACATGCTCTTCATTCAACAAAAAATCAGAAGCACCATTCCGGTAAATCACCGACTGGCAATTCTCAGCACGCGTTTCAACCACCGCCAAACTGCTGCGCGCCTCACCCGCCACAACATGCATGTGATCGCGCCCAACACCATAATGTTCGAGCTGATTTAAAATGTAACGCCCAACTGCATCATCCGACACACAACTGATCAAAGAAGCTTGTCCGCTTAATTTTAAAATCGCCACAGCAATGTTCGCAGCCGAACCACCAAGTGCGGATGAAAATGCCAGCGCTTCTTCAGTTCGCGTTCCCGGTGGATCGGCATAAAGGTCAAGCCCTGCGCGGCCCAAAACCAGAAAATGATTGTTTTTGATATTTTTCACCGATGCTCACAATTTCTAACGTGTCGTTCTTGACGGTTCAGCTTAAATGCGGTGTGTGGTGTTTGCAATCGGGTGCAAATCAAAGGCTCATAAATTGACGAAAATTAGCATAGGCATCGTTGGCGGCGGTTACATGGGTAAGGCGCATTCAGTGGCCATGGCAGCAGTCGGCGCTGTGTTCGATACCAAACTGCGCCCCAGCTTGGAAATGATCTGTACAACGTCTGAAACTGGCGCTGCTGGTAAAGCCCGTCAGTTCGGCTTTGCCCGTTCCACCTCAGATTGGCGGAAACTGGTGGATGACGCGAAAGTTGAAGCCATCATCATCGCCAGCCCGCAAGAAACTCACCGCGAAATTGCTATCGCAGCATTTGCCAAAGGCAAACATGTGCTGTGCGAAAAGCCGTTGGGAATGGGTTTGGACGACAGCCGCATGATGGTGGAGGCCGCCGAAAAATCTGGTTGCGTTAACATGACCGGGTTCAACTACATCCGCACACCCGCCTCGCAATTGGCACGCGAGATTATTGCATCTGGCGAAATTGGCGAGATGACATCCTTCCGTGGCGAACACACCGAGGACTTTTATGCCGACCCAAGCTTGCCCGCCAACTGGCGCGCCAGCGGCAGAGCAAATGGCAATATGGGCGACCTGTCACCGCATATCATCAACGCAGCTTTCGCATTGGCTGGCCCGATCATATCGCTGATCGCCGACATCGAAACTGTTCACAAAATGCGGCCTTCCTCAGATGGCCCAAAGCCTGTGACCAATGATGACCAGGCGCAAATCATGTGTCGGTTTGCATCAGGCGCCATGGGCTCGCTGTTCATCAGCCGCGTGGCCATGGGCCGCAAGATGGGATATATTTATGAAATCTTTGGCACAAAAGGTGCCATTCGTTTTGATCAGGAAGATCAAAATGCACTTTGGCTTTATAAGGGTGATGCAGCGCCAAACCGCCAAGGTTTCACCAAAATTCTAACCGGGCCATTGCACAAAGATTACGAACCCTTTTGCTTGGGGCCGGGCCATGGCACGGGGTATCAAGATCAAATTATTATTGAAGCGAAAGATTTTTTGGAATCAATTGCTGAAGGCAAATCGCGCTGGCCAACGTTTCGTGATGGCTTGCTCGTGAACCAAGTGATTGAAGCCGCCTTCGCCTCGCATGAATTGCGCCGCTGGGTTGATGTGAAAAGTTTTTAAGTCTCTCTACCCCGTCATTCCCGCGAAGGCGGGAAACCAGCTTGGACGAGGGCGAGAAAGAAGATTAGAATTGAAGTTGAGACGAAGAGGAAATACAAATGAAGAAACTCAGTTGGGGCATGATCGGTGGGGGCAGGGGCAGCCAAATTGGGCCAGCGCACCGCCTCAGTGCAGCACTCGATGGGCTCTATGATTTTAAGGCAGGCGCACTTGATGCAAACGCGGAAAATGGCC
>JAYTUV010000130.1:0-15687 GCA_043744395.1 Aestuariivirga sp. | reverse complement strand
AGGCTGATGTCACTTTGGCATAGTTTAGAGATGGTTGCAGTTCTGTTAAAGCCCCGTAGGTTTTGGGATCAAAGTTCAGGCCCATCGCAAGGTATGCCTCGGCAATACTGTTGCAGGCTTTTTCAGATCGTTCAACCGTGATGATCGCTCCCATCTGTATACTTTTGCGTTTGATGCGCTGGGCAACACCAACCAGTTTCACGCGGCCTTCAGCGTTGATGCTGAATTTTCCAGGGCAGTATTCATTCGCCAACTCACCTATCCGCGCGTCGATACCAAATTTTATGAGGGCATCCGCAATAGCACTCGAAAATATCTCAAAGCGTTGGATCGTGTGTTGGTGTGGTTCGGGGTGGGGCGAGATAATCGTGATGCCGATGGAGCACTCATCAAACATCGTCAACCTGCCGCCCGTGCCACGCTCGATGGGTGTAAAGCCAGTTGCCGCCGCTTGATGTTTTATGCGCTCATAGTCTGGGTGAGTTGTGTCCTGAGGCGAAAACGCCGCAGTGGGTCGCGGGCGGCGAAAGCGGACGATACCGTGTTCGCCCGGTTGTAGGTTCGTAAGGTTATCACGCACCCAAGCGGCATATTCATCTGGCGTAGGACGATCAGCGGCGGGCAATCCAGTATCGTCAATAAACTGGAACGGCCCGCCGAACGCTTGGTTCACGCCGCTTTGGCCTTTCCGGCACAACCATAAAGTTCCATTTTTTCGATGGTTGCAGCAATCATCCGCTTGCGGCCTTCGGCCATGGCGTCTTCGAGTTGATGATCACCCTTTGACCACACGTCGAGCATGCCTTGGCGGAACACGTGACGGAGGTCTGTATCAGCGTTGAACTTGTGAACACCCGCAGCTTTGGCCGCTTGTACTTCGTCAACCGGAATACCGGACGCGCCATGAAGCACCAATGGAATTTTTGTGGCATCGCGGATTTCAAGTGTGCGTTTGATTGATAAAGGCTCTGGCTTCAGACCGGGGATAACGCCGTGCACAATGCCAACAGAAATGGCCAAATAATCAACGCCTGTTTCAGCAACGAAGCGCTGAGCCTCTTCAACAGTTGTATAATAATCTTCCCAATTCACATTCTGACCAACATCAGGAATTTTACCGAGCTCAGCTTCGACTGGAATGCCAAAATCATGAGCCATTACGACCACGCGTTTCGTCATGCGGATATTTTCTTCAAATGGCAAATGCGCGAAATCACACATGATGGAATTAAAGCCAAGTTTGATGGCCTCCAAACATTCATCCCACGGGCCATGATCCAAATGAATCACAAACTGTGCATCGGATTCTTCAGCGATACGCTTAGTCATATCGAAAGCTTTTTTGACGCCCATGTGTGGGACAATAGCGCGGCCCACTTGCAAGATCACCGGTGAATTTGCTTGTTCAGCAGCACGCACCAGCGCTTGTGTGGTTTCATCATTGTGCATATTAAAAGCACCCACGGCATATTTGCCGGCGCGTGCAGCTTCGATCAGTTTACGGGGATTGGCCCAGGGCATTTTAGAATCCTTTTTGAATCGGTTTATGATATTTTGATAATGGCAATTGGGGTTCGCACTTCGACCACGGAGTCGACCTCGAACAAAAGCTCGGTGAGCACGCCTGCCGCCGGAGACTCCAATGTTTCGGTGGTTTTCTCTGCTTCAATTTCGGCGAGCGGTTCGTCTTCGGCTACGGTGTCGCCCACAGCTTTCAACCATTTGACGATTTTGCCTTCGCCCATTCCCATGCCCCATTGTGGGAGCAACACTTTTATATTTGGCATTTTTTAATGTCCTCGTGGTTTTGCGTTGAGCGCTTTGCGAACAGCATCCGCAATTTTCTCAGCATTCGGATAGAGTTGTTTTTCAAGTGCAGGGCTGAAAGGTATGTGAGTGTCAGGCGTGGTCACACGCATGATCGGCGCTTTCAAACAATCAAATGCCTGTTCAGCAACGATTGCTGAAATTTCGGCAGCAGCACCGCAGGTGCGATTGGCGGGATCGGCAATCACCAAGCGACCAGTCCGTGCGACTGAATTCAACACGGCGTCTGAATCAAATGGCACAAGAGTGCGTGGATCTATAATTTCGACGGAGATACCTTCAGCTTCCAGTTTCTGTGCCGCTAATACTGCTTGCTGAACTGCAGACGAGATTGCAACGAGAGTCACATCTGTGCCCTGCCGCACTGTGCGTGCCACGCCAAAAGGAATACGGAACTCGCCATCCTGCACATCCTCCTTCATGCCCCACAGCAGACAAGCTTCGAATGACATAACAGGGTCATCCATGTCGATAGCGGTGCGAAGCAGGCCTTTTGCATCGGTCGGCGATGCGGGCACCATAATCTTAAGGCCCGGCATGTTCATGAACATGGGATAAGGCCGATCAGAGTGATGGGCCGCTGTGCTTAAGCCATAAAACATGGCCGAGCGGAACACGACAGGCAGTGAAGCTTGACCGCCAAACATGTAGCGGCTTTTGGCCACCTGATTGATGAACTGATCCATCGCCATATAGAGGAAGGTTGAGTAGGACAAATCCACGATGGGCCGAAGTCCTGTCATGGCAGCGCCCGCAGCAGCACCCACCATCACCTCTTCCGAGATCGGCGTGTTGCGAATGCGGTTGGCACCAAACATCTGCAAGAAGTCGCCCTTGTCGGCGCGTGACTTGCCGCCACCCATTGTACCGTAAACATTTGCCTCTACGTCTTCACCCATGATGATGACGCGGCTGTCGGCCGCCATGGCTTCGCGCTGTGCCTCACCAATGGCACCCAAGTAACTCGTAATGGTCATGATGTTGCTCCGAAAGGTTCTGTATAAATATCTTTGAATGCGACAGATAGTTCTGGGTATGGGCTGTCATTGGCGAATTGGACGGACGCGTCTACTTCCGCCATCACGTCTGCCTCAAGGCCCGCCAGAGTTGCTTCATCGGCCACACCTTGCTCAAGCATATGAGCGCGGAAAAGTTTGATTGGATCGCGCTTTAACCACGATGCCTTCAACTCAGCGTCGCGGTAATCGACTGCCAAACGCAAACCTTCAGAATGCTCGTTGAAACGGTAAGTCACAACTTCAACGAAGCTTGGGCCTTTCCCTGAGCGGGCGCGGTCAACAGCGGTTTTCACTGCATCATAGACTGTCAATACGCTCTGCCCGTCTTCAACACGCACACCAGGCATATCAAAACCTGCTGCGCGATTGGCCAGTACACCTGCTGTCACAGTGTGGGCTGGAGTGGACAATGCATATTGATTGTTTTCGCACAGAAACACGATTGGCAATTTCCACACTGACGAAAGATTCATTGCTTCATAGAGACAGCCCTGATTGGCTGCGCCATCTCCGAAGAATGCCAATGACACCTTGCCGTTATCTAGAACCTTGCTTGAGAATGCAGCGCCCGTAGCAATCGGAATGGAAGAACCCACAATACCAGATTCGCCAAGACTACCCACTTTGAAATCCGCTAAATGCATGGAGCCGCCTTTGCCTTGGCATACGCCCCAAGCTTTGCCGACAAGCTCGGCCATTAAAGGCCCTAACGCTGCGCCCTTACCAATGGGGTGGCCGTGGCTGCGGTGGTTGCCAGTCATATAGTCACCATCGCCTAGCGCCATGGTAGCGCCTACCACTTGCGCTTCTTGGCCAATTGACGTGTGAACCGTGCCTGGAATTTCGCCGCGCTTGACCATCTTGGAGGCGCGTTCATCAAAATAGCGGATGCGCAACATGCGCCGTTGCATTTCCAGCAGGAAGTCATTTGGAATTGTCATGCTTTACCTTTCGTGTAATTGGCCATTAAAAAATGTGCCGTGTTGATGTCAGTGACGAGAATATCAATCCATTTTCCATTCAATGCTGCGGCAATGGCTTCATGTTTTCCAGCTCCGCCTGCCACTGAAATCTTCCGCCGTACCTTGCGTAATTGCGCAAGCGTGATGCCGACAACACATTCATCAAGCGATGTTGGTACAGCCTCACCAGCCCTATCGATGAAACGCTGATGTAGTTGCCCCACGGCACCTGACGCTCGTACCTCGGCTAGTTGTTGCGCTGTAAAGAAGTTGTCGCCCGATTCTAAATATCCATGAATGTCTGCAGGGCCTATACCAACAAGCGCGACATCGATCTTGTCCATCAACTTCAATGCGCTTTGAACATGCACGTCCGCTAGAGCAACACTGAGCAATTGCGCACTTGGAATAACGCCAGGTGTGCGGAGGTAAACTGGTTCGGCACCAAAAGCCCTTGCAACCTGTTGGGTGGCGAGTGCTGCTTCGTGTTGTAAGCGTGGTGAACCAAGATCGCCGAGCAATTCAACAACACGCTTTATGCCAGTGCCAGCACGTGGTTCCATGTGCCGGGCCATTTCACGAAGCGTGGCGCTCCAAGACGTGAGTCCTAGAACCGGGCCACCTTTTAATTCAGCTGACAAACAACGCGCTGCCGCGGCTCCAAGGATCAGCTCAACGCCACTTTCCCGTGCCGTGATGTCAACCACATAAACAGCTTGCAGCCCGTAAGCCTCGGCCAACCCGTCCTCAAGTTCGGGATAAAGCCCTTCAGGTGGCACAACAATTGTTCGGATGATGCCATGCTCCTCTGCAAGTGCTAAAAAGCGCGAAACGCTGGCTTGGGAAATCTCAAGAGTTTCAGCAATTTCGCCTTGTCTCAAACCTTGCATGTGGTGCAGGCGCGCAACCCGCGTGATCAACCGCATCTGTTGCGTGTCGAGCCGTGTAAAGCGATTGGTGGCTGGCTTTCTCATGGCATTTTATCTGCCATTAACCGGAAGGTATCTTTCAAGCCGGGATAGATGCTGCGATATGCTTCGAAGATATTTGTATATCGCTCATGCGATGCCGCATTGGGTTCAAAGCTTCGCTCAACGCCGGTCATAGCTTCAGCAGCGGAGCGAATATCTTTATGCAAACCAACCGCCGCAGCAGCATGAATGCCTGCTCCCAAGGCCGTGCTTTCCCGTTCCCTTGCAAATCGTACAGCACGGCCAAGTACGTTCGCGATAATTTGGCACCAAAGCGCGCTGCGGGCGCCGCCACCCACTACGACAATCTCGTCGATTGGCGATCCGGTTGCGGCCTCCATGCCGCTCATGAGCAGTCGTTCTTCGAGTGCCACGGCTTCAAGGATGGAACGATACATATGGGCTTTACTATGTAAGCCTGACAGCCCGACAAACGCACCCCGGGCATGGCCATCCCAATAGGGTGACATAGCCCCCGTCCAATATGGAAGGCAGAGCAGCCCCTCACAACCGTCCGGCACTTTGGCGGCGGCGATCTCCAGAATCTGTTCGGGCGTTTCGCCGGGTTTCAGTGTGGCAGGGTTCAATCCCGAAAGTTGTTCAACAAACCAGACAATGTTTTGTGTGCCCCCGCCGATGAAGGTTTCGAGGATGTAGGTTCCAGGAACAGGGCCGCTCACTGTCCGGTAAGCCTTCGCGTGACTATATTTCTCGGAATAAACACCAGACACGGTTCCTGTGCCGATGTTGAGATAGGCCCGGCCCGGGCGCGTGACATTGCAGCCGAGACCTGCCGACTGGCCATCGCCAGCACCGATCACAATTGGAAGCCCAGCGGGAAGTCGAAGTTCTGTGGCAACCATTGGTGTCAAGCCGCCAGCAATGGCACCCGGCGGCAACAAGCGACTGACTTTGCTGCGCACCAGCCCCGCCATATCCAACAAATTTTCATCATAATCGAAACGTTGCATGTCAACCAAACCGAGCGGGTCGGCACAAGCCCAAGACGTGGTCCATTCGCCCGTCAGTTTCTGCACGAGATACCCTGCAACATCGACTACATGGGCCGTTCGGGCAATTGTTTCGGGCTCATGTTTTTTAAGCCACAACAATTTGTACCACGCAGGTGTTGGATTAGGAGGTTTACCCGTGATGCGGTGAACTTCTTCGTTGCCGTAAGCTTCAACTTCCTCGATGGCGCGCATATCCATCCATGTCATTGCAGGGCGAATAGGATTTCCTGCGGAATCGAGGCAGACAAATGTCTCGCGCTGTTGGGTTATTGCAATTGCGGCGATTCGATCACCGCCAACCTGCGTCACTGCATCATAAATGGCCGCTGCAGTTGCTGTCCACCAATCTGTTGCGTTTTGTTCCACCCAGCCCGAGCGCACATGATCGAGTTCATATGTGCGGCGAGCCGTGGCAACAGCCCTGCCCGATTGATCCCAAACTATGGCCTTAGAGGCCGTGGTGGAACAATCAACACCGATGACCAGATCTTTCGTCATTCCATGACCCAATCAACCATCTCATCGGTCCACAAACCCATGAGGTCGAGGAGATCGACGAGATTGAAACGGTTGCGCATCAGAAAACAATTGGCAACAGCCCAACGCGCAAGTTCTGGTGAAATTGTTGGATTGAGATTTGTGAATGTCGCTGGTGCGCCAGACGCTTGCAAGGCCGGGCGGAGTTTTTCGGGCGGCTGAACCATCTTGCTAAATTCAACACAATGCTGCTTCCAGTTTTGCACGACGGCAACAAATTTTGGCCAATTCGCATTCACTAAAGCAATTTTCTTTTGGCAGTCTTGCCAGCATTCAGCAGCGATGTTGCCGCCGACATCCAGCGTTCTGAATGCTGTCTGGATGCGCGCTTCCATTAGTTTCGGATCGGGCTTCTTGAGTAATTCGGACTTGATCAAATCCGTATCGATTACGCGCCGCCAGAGCTTGGCAGCCACCAGTGTTGCCACCCCTACCTGCGCGCCGTGCAAGCCTATGGGTTGATGATTTGCCGCATGATGCAAGTCCAGCATATGGCTGATCACATGCTCAACACCAGAAAGGCACGCCGTGGTGTTCGACACGCCAGACACAATCCCCCGCAAGGCAAGAAGCCGCGTGAGTTGTTCAATGGCAGTTGCTTCGCCTTTCGCTACGCCACTGGCCCAAGTGGGTGGCTCTGCGGCAGCGGCTTTCAGCAATTCCATCGAAGCAGGATGAAAGGTATTGTCAAGGCCAACCAGATTGGCGAGATACCAATCAGCAGGTGCTGTGAAAAGCGAAATGGCTTCACCAAACCCAGAGGTGTTCAGCTCGCGCGGTGCTGCACCGATCGTGGTGGTATCGGCAAGAACGATGGTTGGCCAGCGCGATGGCACGGTGCGTTTGACACCATTGCGCAAAATGACTGAAACATTGTCAGTAAAGCCATCAACAGAGGCAGCAGTTTGTACCACAATTTGTGGAATGCCGCCGTTGCGTGTGGCGGCAATTTTGCCGACATCAGTCATGGTGCCAGAGCCGATTGTGATGATGAGATCTGCCCCGTTTGCAGCGGCCGACGCTGAGTCAAGCGCTGCTTCATCGGCATGTAATGTGGCGTGACCGCCATCAAGAACCACGGTTTTAACGTTGTGGTGCTGAAGCTGTGATTGCACCAAAGCAGAAAGCTTTTGATCAGCGCGCATGATCGACGATGTGTCCGTAAACAGAACAATCGAAGCCGGCCCCACCTTCCCCACAAGTGCTTCGGTGGCGGCATCGGCTAACTTCAAATGCGCACCACTCGAAATATCAACGCGCAGCATTTCCAGTGGCAATAACCGAGAATCCTTGTCGCCCGCTTTTAGAAAGCGGCGAAGACCATCAAGGTCCGTTGGATCAGATAATGTATGCGCAAGTGCCATGATGCCTCTTGAGTAATTCGTATTATTATACACATTGTGAATTTTTATGCAAGCTTGAATCTGTGTGTTTTTAGAATGAAAATTTAGCTACCGCGCAACCCCCTCCAAATTGGGCGCATCGCTTTGCGCGCAGCTACATATTGCGGGAAAATACGGTCATATTGGCTGGCCAGCTGGGGATCTGGTTTGGTGTATGAACCAAGATACGGATCGACCCAAGCCTTCACGCAAGCGGCAATGTCGGGGAATAATTTTTGCTGGACTGCGGCAATCATTGCAGTTCCGGCTGCCCCGGCCTCTTCGCGCGACATGGTGCGAATATCGGAATTCAATACACTCGCAAAGATCAAACGCAGTGCATGGGATCTTGCAGCGCCACCCGTTATTCTGATCTCCTTTGGAATAGGTCCCATCACCTCATAGCAATCGCGTGCTGCAAACGCCAAACCTTCAAACACACTGCGCATCATGTCATAATAATCAACTGTTGTGTCGAGGCCATTGAACATGGCCCGCGCTGCCGTATCCATAAAAGGGCTGCGTTCGCCTGCCCAGGAAATGTAGGGATGGTACAATAGCTTCGCAGGTTCACGGGACAGCACTTTCTCGTCCAAACCTTTGAGCAAATCTGCACGACTTTTGACGAGTCCATTATCGGCCAGAATGCCAATCGCCACGTCTAGCAACCAATCGATGTTTAACGTGGCAGCTAGATTGGATTGTATTTGCGCAACCATTCCGGGAGCAGGAAAGCTGACAGTGAAGCCAGACTGATCTGTGTTGAGCTGGACTAAATTCGTATCAGTCCGAAGGCGCATGTGCATGCCGGTTGAACCAATAATTGTGCAGCCTGTTTGACCGGACGGATCAAACATTCCCCCACCTAAGCCTGTGCATACATAGTCAACATAGCCAAGGCAAATGGGCGTGCCGATCTTTAAACCCGTTAGTTTTGCTGCACTTGCGGTCAAGCTGCCACAGTCGTGTGTGCCGTCAATAACCGGCGTGAGCAATCGCTTGGCATTGCCTGCTCCTAGGTGATCTAAAATGTCTGGCTGGTAAATGTTGGTTTCATAATTACCGAAGGTGCAGTTGGCCTCTGATGGATCGGTAAAACGGTCGCCGGTTAATTTGAAATAAATCCAGTCCTTGCAGTGGAATGCCTGTGTCGCTTTGGCTAAAACCTCAGGCTTATGGCGCTTCATCCAAGCAAGCTTGCCACTCATTTGCACAACCGTCATGCCAGTACCTGTGCGTTCGTAGTGGGCCGAATAGTTTTCCGAGGCAACATACTCTTCAACAATTGAGGCGGCACGATTATCGAGCCAGATAGTTGCTGGACCAACCGGTTCTCCCTGCTGATCTATCAGCCAAAGGCCATCGCCCTGCGCCGTTACAGATATTGCAATCAGGCGAGAGGCGAGATTAGGGATCTGTTCGGTGAGTTGTTTGAGCGTTGCAGCCGCGCTCTCCCAAGTCAGGGCCATGTCTTGTTCTGCAACACCACCCGGAAATGTGACATATCTATTTGGTATAGAAGCAACGGCCAATTCTTTACCATCTGTTGTGAAGGCCACAGCTTTAATGACCGATGTGCCCGCATCAATACCGATGAGAATACCGTCGTTCATGTTGGACTACCTCCGCAATGATCAAAATTCTATTTTTTGAGCAACAAGTCTGCGAGTTCAGCAAAGCCATGTCCACCAGATTTTGTGGTGATCCACTTCGGAGCTGCTGGCAAGCTGTCTTTAAAATGCATCACGTTGGCTACGCCAACTGAATTTGAAAAATAGTCAAACATGGGGGCATCGTTGGGGCTGTCGCCTGCAAACACGATCACTTCGCGGCTGGTTGCCGCATCAATTCCAAATTCATTGGACAACATGCGTAAACTTGTTGTCAGCTTATCATATCCACCAAACCAACCATTCACGTGAATAGAAGAAACCTTGGCAGTTGCGCCCTGCCGCTCAAATATTTCAACGATGCGTTGTACTGCGCTTGGGGGAAGCACTGGAACGTCCTCGGCAAAGTCTATGGCAAGATCGGCTTCACGGTAGGCTTGGTCACTGGCAATCGCCGCGCCTTGAACCTGGTCGATTATGAGTGACTGCAATGCATCAAGCTTTTTCCGGTCATCGGCGCGTTCTTTGCTGGATTTCATGTATTTGCGGATCATGCGACTGCTTGATTGTTCATAGCGAAAATAAAACGCTCCATTTTCTCCCACCACACCATCAACAGGCCATTGTCTCGCAATCATATCACACCATCCCGCCGGACGGCCTGTAACCGGAATCACAAGCAATCCCGCTTTTTGAAGGTTTTCAAGTGCTTGATAGGCTATTGCAGGAAGTCGGCCTGATTCAGTCAAGGTGTCGTCTATGTCAGTCAAAACAGCTCGCAATTTAAGCCTGTTGTTGACTGTAAATTCTGCAATGGGTTGAAACATTAGTCGCTTGCTGTTCATCGATTACTTTTTCTTCTGCGCGACCCGTGCTCCGCTCTCACCGTCAAAAACAAACACACAAGACAAATCAAATTGCAAAGACAAGAGCGTATCAAGCGGTGCGCGGTAGTCACGCGCAGCACGCGCCACAATCAATTGCCCGCCATTCATCAAGGCCACCAAAGTTTGATCGCCAGTGGGTTCCAACGAGTAGAGCGGAGCAGTGAGATGACCCTTGGCTTTCGTAACGATTGAAACATCTTCAGGGCGAATGCCCAAAACAGCTTTTGCATGATCGGCATAGTTCAAACCCGACACTTTCACGCCTGGCCCACTGAATACACAATTGGAAATTGAACCTTTAATCAAGTTCATGGGTTGTGAACCAATAAACCCAGCCACAAACATATTAGCCGGATTATTGTAAATCTCATCCGGCGTGCCGAGCTGTTGGATCTTGCCCTTATTCATAATGGCAATCCGGTCGGCCAGAGTCATCGCTTCAATCTGATCATGGGTCACATAGACTGTCGTGGTCTGTAAACGCTTTTGAATGTGTTTAAGTTGCGCACGCATCGACAAACGCAGCTTGGCATCCAGATTCGATAGCGGTTCATCCATTAAAAACACTTGCGGATGGCGCACGATAGCGCGGGCCAAAGCCGCGCGTTGGCGTTGGCCACCAGACAGCGCTTTGGGTTTGCGGTCGAGCAAATCACCTAGTTCCACCATCTTAGCGGCTTCGCGCACCATTCCATCTTGTTGATCTTTTGGCACGCCACGCATACGCAGCGGAAAACGGATATTATCATAGATCGTCATATTGGGATAAAGTGCGTAGCTCTGAAAAACCATTGCCACGTCGCGGTCGCGAGCATCCACATCGGTCATGCGCTGGCCAGCAATATCAATATTACCCCCAGTGTTCATTTCTAAACCTGCAATCATCCGCATAGTCGTGGTCTTGCCGCAGCCTGATGGGCCGAGCAAAACCATAAATTCTTTGTCCTTGATCTCCAGATCAATGGCATCAACACCTACCACAGCCCCCCAAGCCTTGGACACTTTTTGCAAACTGATCGATGCCATTTTCTATGCTACCTTCCCTTAAACAATATTCAATTTACCACCAATGATGGCATACTCTAACCCTTCACCGCTCCCATTGTCAGTCCGCGCGACAGATGATTCTGGATCGAGATCACCAGCGCCAGGATTGGGAAGAAGGCCATAAAGGCTATGAGGGCGATGGCGTTGTAAATAATGCCGTCGGAGCCACCTTTAAAATTGGCCAGCGCAATTGACATGGTGTACGCCTCCCTGCGGCCTATGATCAGGGTCAAGAAATACTCGTTCATGGCAAAAACCGATGCGATAACAGCAGCGGTGATGATGCCTGGCAAACACATCGGGATGATAATTTCCCAAAGAATGCGCAAATCCGAAGCACCGTCGGTTCTGGCGGCATCTTCGACTTCATGCGGAATATCAATCATGTAAGACCGGATAATCCACACTACGATCGACAGGTTAGTTGCGGAATAAATCATCATCAAAGCCCAAATGCTGTCGAGCATGTCGAACTTGGCGAACAGCACAAAGAGCGGAATGGCAACAACGGCAGGTGCCATCATTTTTGTGGAAAGAATATAGTTGCCAATGTCTTCACGGCCCTTGTAGCGATACCGCGCAAGGCTATAGGCGGCTGGAATGCCGAGAAGCAGACAAATGACAACGCTGCCCGCGACAGTCGCTATTGAATTGAAGAAATAATTCATCATGGGCCACTCATCCCAGATCTTCGCCCAAGTTTCGGTCGTGAAAGTGGGCCAATAGATGGGGTCTGGCGCAATGATCTCAACGCGCGGACGCAGCGCTATCGTGGCGAAATACCAAATTGGCCAAACACTGATGATGGCCCACATCACCAGAATGGTGGTGCCGATAATTGACCGCTTGGATTTCATGATTCAGTTCCTGACCGGAAGTAGCGGCGCACCAAAACTTGCGACACGATAATTGTAAAGATGAGCACTAAAACCGAAGCCGCTGATGCGTAACCAAAGTTCGGCCCGTCCCAACCCACACGCTGGATGTAATAGCCCAAAGTTTCAGTCGCACCACCCGGCGCTCCCTGTGTGATGACCGCTACCGGCGTAAACATATTGACAATATCTATGCCACGCAGAATGAGTGCTACTGCGATGATAGGCTGCATCATCGGCAGTGTGATATTAAAGAACAGCGTTGTCCAAGACGCACCATCAAGGCGAGCGGCCTCTTCCACTTCCTTGTCTTGGCCTTGCAGACCCGCAACGAAGATGATGAAAAGGAACGGTGTCCATTGCCAGACATCCGTGAAAATCACGACAAAGCGCGCCAAGAATGGCGAGAACATCCAATCAATATTATAATCTATCAAGCCAATGCGTTTGAGAAGATCGCTAATGATGCGGCCATCGTTGAACATAAGCTTCCAAATGAAAGCAACCGCCGACGGCATCAGCAACATGGGCAGCAGAAAAATGATGCGGAACCCTTTGACCCAAGGGTCGCGGTAAACCAGTGCGGCCAGTGTGAGGGCAATAACAAACTCCACCCCAAGGGTGATCGAACCCAGCAGCACCGTGTTCCAAATGGAATTTACAAACTGGCCATCGGAAAAGAGCTGCGCATAATTGTCAAAACCTGCCCATTCGAGTTTGAACTTGCCGGAGTAGAAAGAGCGGATGAGCGCATAGATGCCAGGGTAGAGCGTAATCATTAATAGATAGACGACAGCTGGCATGACCAGCAAATATGGAAACATATTGCGTGCGCGGGCGCTGCGTCGGCGAATGGGAGCTTGGAGGGTGCTGGTAGTCATTACGTCCTCATTCCCTTCCCCTTGTGGTCAGGGTAAATCAATAGGCAAATGGCTGGGATTGCTCCCAGCCATTCCATAGTCAGTTGTTTAGATCGGCGCTTTCTTGCCGGCACCGAGGTTGAGGCCTGGTGCCATGGAAGCATAAGACACAGGATCTTTGCCAGCATAGAAGCCAGATTTGGTCATGATCGCTTTGACTTTTACTGTAGCTTGGTCGAGTGCGTCCTTTGGCTTGAGTTTGCCAACGATACAATCATTAAGGAGGAAGCCGATTTCCTGTTCCATGGTGAAAGCTGATGGCAGACGTGGCGAGCACCAGGCATAGTCCAGCGATTCCGACCAAATCTTGGCAGGCTGCGAAACTTTGCGCAAGTTCTCGTTGTTCAGTACCGAGCGATAACCAGGAGCAACACCATTTGCGTTGGCTTCGTTCATGGCCATGATCGACGCTGTCGTCAAGAAAGCCAGCAGCAAGAATGCGGCTTCTGGTTCTGGTGAGGATGCAGCGACTGCCGATGTTGAACCCGCAATGTTTGGTGGGCAATACACGCCACCTTTCACGCGTGGCTCATAAATCGTCATGATATCATCGCCGAGCTTGGACTGATCAGGACGCGTTGCTTGGTTGCCTGAGTCCTGCCACGAAATGTTGCAAGCAATCTGACCGCCGAGGAAAGCACCACGGTTTGTTGGCCAGTCGGCAGCTGCAACGCCTTCAATAGCGTTCTTGGACAGGGCAAGAATAGTTTCAAGCCCCTTGACGCCTGCGTCGCCGTTGAAGATTGGTTCCCACTTGTCGTCGAACAACATCATGCCATGTTGAGCAGCAATATGCTCCCACAGATATGTCGCCCAGAAGCCGCGGCCAGCCATCATACCGATGCCAGCCACGCCTTTTTCAGCTTTGTTCAATTCGGGTGCCAAACGTATCATTTCTTCATAGGAAGGAATAGTATTGATCGCATCTGGATCTCTTCCGAGAACTTTCTTGAATACTGATTTGCGAATGTGAACCTGCTGAAGATCGCAGTCAAACGGGATACCGAACATGCCCTTGTCGCCGAAGTTGGCGTAGTTCAGGCGGTAAGTGTCATAGTAGTCATCAAGGGGAAGTTTCCACTTGGCAGCATAATCATCAAGCTTGGCAAGCATGCCTTGAGACGCGAAATCGCCGAGCCATGGCGAGAAGAATTGTACGCAGTCGAATGACGGTTTGCCCGACACTGCTTCTGATACAATCTTGTTTTGCATGTCGCTGTCTGGAATGGCAACGAGGTCAATTTTGATACCGGAGAGTTCAAAAAATGGTTTTGTGCCGGCAAGCGCTGCTTCACGATCATCTGAGCTGATCAAGAGACGTACTGTTTTGCCAGCATGTTCTTTACGAACAGCTTCCCAATCAACGGTGCGGATCCAATCCTTCTTCGGATCCCACAGCATTTCATCGCCATTGAGCTTGAACTGCTTTTGGTAATCTTTGTGGACGTAATTGGCCACATTGATCTTGGCCAATACATCAGCTGGGTTTGCCATGGCGGCAAATGCACCATTGATGTTGAACATGTTCACACCACCGACGGCTGCAACCGCACCCGTGGCTGCCGTGGCTTTTAGAAGCGAGCGGCGAGATAGTTTGTTGGTCAATGACATTTTATTTCCTCCTCAAGTCTTTTTGGATTTAGGGCCTGCGTTTTAGAGTTTTGTGCAAAGCTTGCAGTCAGAGCTTGGCACATTTTTTTCAATGTTGCATCAAAATCATGCAGCATTAGAAATCACAAATTTCTCTATTGTAGCTGCTTATATAAAGCCACTCTGACAAAAAAGCCGGGGCTTTCTTAAATTTTCTCCCATCGAAACGTTTCTCAAGGCCGCTGTTTTGTTTTGCGGCGTTATTCTTGTTACCGTCTGATTACAGAACAAAAAAGCAATTGAAAAGACAAATGTTTCGTTTTTTGAAAAAAATGTAACAATTGTCATAGGCTTAGTATTTTTGTATCATTCACATAATTGAAATACTTGGAATTCTCGGCAAAAATGCCCAACAGCCCCGTTGCACAAATAACGCCCTCCGACCGTGGTGCAGTCCGCATTGCCCGCAACCGCATGCGCATTGCATGGATGTGCTATGTTTAAGGTCTCACGCAAAATAAGATAGCCGAAAGACTGGGCATTGGCCGCGTGCCCGTGGCGCGAAATATCAACGAAGCCATTAAACAGCGCGAAGTTAAAATCTGGGTTGAGGGCGAAATCGCAGATGTTCAGTCCCGAGGTTTGATGGATGGGGTTTAGATTGAATCTTTCAGGCTGATTTGTCCAGCATTTGCAGATGAACTCGTATGGGGTCAGCCCTTTGAGCGCCTTCAGACGGCGGGCGAAGTTGTAGTCATTGACGAAGTCGGCGAGATGCTGTCGCAGTTGATCATGATTGTCATAATGGAAGCCATGAACGGTCGCCTGCTTGATCGTTCTATTCATGCGTTCAACCTGGCCATTGGTCCAGGGATGTCTTGGCTTTGTCAGCCTGTGATCAATGTTGTGAGTGGCGCATCCACTCTCGAATGCGTGGCACCTGAACAATTTTCCTTCCGCCCGCATCTTTCTGATGTCAGCTGGCGTCCAGCTCTCGCCAGTTGGATCGGTGAACTGAATGCCATTGTCCGTGAGAACGGTGTGGAT
>JAYTUV010000129.1:0-15892 GCA_043744395.1 Aestuariivirga sp. | reverse complement strand
CTTTATAGGCTTTTGATTGGCGTTCGAAGAGTTCCATGGATGGCACTGAAACCACGCGGGTGGGGATGCCTTTTTTGTCTAATGCGATTTTGGCGTCCATGGCGATTTCGATTTCGGAGCCTGACGCAAAGATAACAGCTTTGGCTTTTTTGGTTGAGGGTTGAATTTCATAGGCACCCAGGGCGCAAAGGTTCTTGGCCGAATAAGTTAGGCGGGCAGGGCGCAGTTTTTGGCGGGTGATGACGAGGATGCTTGGGGTTTTTTCTGATTCCAAAGCGATCTGCCAGCATTCAACGGCTTCCACTGCATCGCAAGGGCGCAACACCAACACATTGGGGATGACGCGGCAGGCAGCCAGATGTTCAACCGGTTGGTGGGTTGGGCCATCTTCGCCCAGACCAATTGAATCATGCGACATTACAAAAATGGAGCGTATGCCCATGAGGGCTGCCAAGCGAATGGAAGGGCGGCAATAATCGGTGAAGCAGAAGAATGTTCCAGCGTAGGGGATGACACCACCATGAAGGGCCATGCCGTTCAGCGCTGCGGCCATGCCATGTTCACGGATGCCGTAAGACACATAAGAGCCTGCATAATCAGCGGCGCTAAACGCCTTTTGATCTTTTGAATTGGTGTTGTTGGAATGCGTGAGATCAGCCGAGCCGCCCATGGTTTCGGTGACGATGGGGTTGATGATATTCAACGCTGCTTGGGATGATGCACGGGTGGCCACATGAGGCGGCTTGGCGGCCAGTTCCTTTTTATAAGCAGCGATGGCGGCATCGAAATTCTTCGGAAGATCGCCCTTCATGATGCGCGTGAATTCCGCTTTGTGTGGCGATGCAGCCAAACGGGCTTCCCATGCCTCACGGGCGGATTTGCCTTTTGCGCCCACGTCGCGCCAGGCTTTTAAAATATCTTTCGGAATCTCAAAGGGTGCAGCATCCCAGCCTAAAACTTTGCGGGCCACGGCAATTTCTTCTGCCCCAAGGGGCGAGCCATGCACGCCTTGTGTGCCTTGCTTGTTGGTGGCGCCAAAACCGATGATGGTTTTACATGCAATCAGCGATGGGCGGTCAGCGTGTTGAGCGGTGAGCAAAGCTTGATAAACCGCATTGTGATCATGACCATCAACGCGGCACACATTCCAACCCGAAGCAGCAAAGCGTTGCAGTTGATCAGTTGAGTCCGACATGCCCACTTTGCCGTCAATGGTGATGCCATTGTCGTCCCACATCACAATCAGGTTTTTGAGGCGCAGATGCGCGGCGAGAGAAAGCGCTTCTTGGCTGATACCTTCCATCAAGCAGCCATCACCACACAGCACATAAGTTTTGTGATTGACCAAATCATCACCAAACCGAGCGTTCAAATGGCGCTCGGCCATGGCAAAGCCAACAGCATTGGCAATGCCTTGGCCCAGCGGACCTGTGGTGGTTTCAATGCCGGTGGCGTGGCCATATTCAGGGTGGCCTGCAGTGATTGAGCCCCATTGGCGGAAGTTTTTAATCTGCTCCATGGTCATATCTTTGTAACCGGTCAGATGGAGCAGCGAATAAAGCAACATTGAGCCATGGCCAGCCGATAAGATGAACCGATCACGATCTGGCCAATGGGGCGCGGAGGCATCAAACTTCAAGATATCTGTATAGAGGGCAGTCGCCACATCAGCCGTACCCATCGGCAATCCCGGATGGCCGGAGTTGGCTTTTTGCACAGCGTCCATGGAGAGGGCGCGGATGGCATTGGCCATGGTGCGGGGGGCAACGGCGTGCGTATCGGTCATTTTGTGATTCCTAAGGCTGCAAAAGTAAGTTCGAAAGCTTTGTTATCACTGGCAACGGCGCTGTCAATTGCCGGATTTGGGCGTTTGATAATTTGGGCTTAATGGGTTTTGCTGGCCTAAAGAATCAGCTATGCGAGGCAAGGACTTGTGCTAAAAGGGAAATTGCAGTCAATCTCATCGGTTGTGGCAAGGGGCGTGAATGACCGACGTAAATAAATTAGATGCCGCGTTTGCGCGCTTTGAAAAGGCCTTAGGCCAATTTGAAGGTGCAATGAAAGGCAACATCGATGAAACCCAACGCTTAAAGGCGTTGGAAAGCGAAGCTGCGCAAATTCAGCGTGATCAACAACGTTTGAATCAAGAGCTTGATCTGGTGCGGGTGAAAGCCGCTGAATTGGTGGATACGTCGAAGCAAGCAGCTGGCAAAATCGACACCGCCATGGGGCGCATTCGCTCTGTGCTTCATTCCAATAGTGGGGCTTAGGATATGGCAAATGTTGTCGTTACCGTTGCTGACCGCCCCTACACCATGCAATGCCCCGATGGGGAGGAAGACCACTTACGCGAGCTGGCCACTTTGCTCGACACTGAAGTTGCGCGGATTAAATCCAGCGTGGGCTCCATTGGCGATATTCGCCTGTTGGTGATGAGCGGCTTGATGGTGGCTGACCGTTTGAGCGAGTCGATGCAGAAAGTTGAAGCGCTTGAAGAGCAAGTGCAAGGCCTGCGCGAAAGCCGCAATCTGGTGCAGACGCAAATGAAGACGCTGGAGACCAATTTGACAACTCAGTTGGATTTGGCAGCAAGCCGCATGGAAGTCTTGGCTAAAGCGGCGGCGGAATAGACATTCCAGTTTACACACCCTATATAGGGCACGGCGATGCTGCTCGGTGCGTGAGGAACCATTTTTCCCAGGGCCTATAATCGATCATCTCGGGAGCTGTCCCTGAGTCAGACCGTGGTCTGATTCATACGGCGCCCACCTACGTAAGTAGGGACCAGGGATCGTCAGTTCCCACGGCCTATGGTGGCTCGCCACTTTCATTTAATAATGGAAGTCCATTGTGCCATCTTTCGAAAGTGGCCTGCCACTTTCAATTTGGCATTGAAAGTATTCTGCCCCGTTCTACGAAAGTGGCCTGCCACTTTCTTTTTCTCCACTGTCTGTTTAAGGCAGGGGCATGGAGCTAGATCAGATTAAGAAAGAGGCCCGAGTAGCCGCCACTTCGGCGCGGCTTGTGGCGCATGAGGCGTGGAAAGATCGTGCGCCGTTAGCATTGGCGGCCTTGCCGTTTCCATTTGAAGCGCGGGCTGGTTTTAATGTGGTTTCGGCCTTTCATCCTTATCAGTCAGAAATCGATACGCGGTTGCTGTTGGGGAAGCTGGCTGGCGAAGGCTGGACGACGTGTTTGCCGGTTGTTTTGGGCAAGGGCTTGCCACTGGAATTCAGGCGCTGGTTGCCGGGTGAACCCTTGATTAAAGGCGTGTGGGGCATTGAGCGACCGCCGGAAACTTCAGCCGTCGTAGAGCCTGATGTGTTGATTATTCCGCTGTTGGCTTTTGACCGCCAAGGGTTTCGCCTTGGTTATGGTGGCGGATTCTATGACCGCACGTTGGAAAAGCTCCGTGTACTGAATAAATTTTTCGCCATTGGCGTTGGCTATTCGGCTCAGGAAGTTTCAGACGTGCCACATGGCAGCCATGATCAACCCTTGGACTATATGATGACGGAAAAAGAGATTTTTAAATGCGGTTGATATTTTTAGGTGATGTGGTTGGCAAGTCTGGGCGCGAGGCGGTTTATGACCAATTGCCAATTATGCGTGAACGCTACAAACCTGATCTGGTTGTGGTGAATGGCGAGAATGCCGCGCATGGTTTTGGCATCACGGAAGAAATTTATTTAAAATTGCGTGAGGCGGGGGCCGATGTTGTAACCCTCGGCAATCATTCATTTGACCAAAAAGAAGCGCTGATTTTTATTGAGCGTGAGCGCAATTTGCTGCGCCCGATCAATTGGCCCGCAGGTTGCCCGGGGCGCGGCGCGCAATTGGTTGAAACTGCCAAAGGCCAGCGCGTTTTGGTATTGCAAGCCATGGGCCGTGTGATGATTGAGCCACAGCTCGATGATCCATTTCCTGCTGTGTTGCGCGAAATTGAGCAATGCAAACTGGGCCGCGACTGCGATGCGATTTTAATTGATATGCATGCCGAGGCTTCTTCAGAAAAAATGGCGATGGGGCATTTTGTCGATGGTCGCGCCTCGCTGGTGGTTGGCACCCACACCCACACACCAACCGCTGATCACCAAATTTTACCAAACGGCACAGCCTATATGACCGATGCCGGCATGTGCGGCGATTACGATTCCATCATCGGCATGGCCAAAGAAGAACCGTTGCAACGCTTTCTGCGCAAGCTTCCCGTGGAACGCATGAAACCCGCGGAAGGCCCAGCCACAGTTTGCGGCGTGGCCGTGGAGACGGATGATAAGACGGGACTGGCTGTGATGGTGGCGCCGATTAGGGTTGGTGGACGGTTGTCTCAGGTGGATGTGGCGGGGTGGTGAAGGATCTAGTGAACCACAGCTAAATACCTATCACATTCAGGTTCCGACAATGTTCGAAGTCCTTTACATTGTGAGTTAGGACTGATGCATTAATAACAACGGCGTGGGCTGCAATGAAATGATCTGGCAAAGGTTTCTTTTGTACTCCACCATTGTTTCTGTAATTCAAGAATATTCGCCCGGCCTCAAACAATGCTTGATCAGACATCGTACGTCGATCCAAGTCAAATGCACCAATAACTGCGTCGGCTGAGTCTTTGTCTTCCATTCCGATTGTAAATTCAGCATAAGCCATGTCAGTTAACACGATGGGTCCTTCCATTTTGCATTTGTCGAAGGCTTCGATCGCCCGCCGATGAAACTCACTCTCAGAATCCGATAAATAGATAAGGATGTTCGTATCAACTAGAGTAGTCATTTCTCCCTCGTAATTTTAAACAATTGTTCGGCGGTCAAGGTCGGTTTTATGCCTCGATCTTTCAATTTCTGTAAAGCGAACTGAGTGTTTTTCTGAATAAATGCATTTATGTCCAAGTTTTCCAGATCCTCTAATTCCATTATCTCAAAGTTTGCAATTTCCTTCGCCACTTGAGCGCAAATTCGTGGAAGAGTTTTTTGAATTTGTGGATTGCTTCTGTTAATTGCTCCAATTGGTAATGGGTTGTTTGAAAGATAGACATTTAAGTTAGGAAAAATTTGTTCTGCTCGTTCCCTAAATGCAATGTCTGAAAAGCGAGTGTAGCTTCCGCAAGCTGCATACAGTCTTACCAAATGACTTACTGCAATGTCTTTCGCGATGTTGCGCTTGCCGGTGAGTTGATTGAATCCTGTGGCTTGCAAATATTCTAGCAATCGATTTTCATTTACCTCTTGTCCATGAATTTTTTTCTCACGAAGAGTTCTATCGAGCGTTAAAAAAACTGCATCAACCCACCATTTTTCAATTTTTGAATTCGAAAAATCATTGAGTCTACCTTGGTTGAATAAGTAGTTTAAGTTAGTAGATAATTTTCTGGCGGTCTTAGCTTTGTATCTGGGATTGGTACTCACGAAAGTTTCTATATCCGACGCACTGATCTTATCCACTTGCCAACCCAACTCATTATCGACTCGATCAATAATGTAATGTCTTGCCCATTCAGCTGGTCTACTTTGCTCTTTGTCAGAGCCATTCCATCTACCCACTGTGCTAAGTAAAAATGCGAACAGGCCTAATTTGTCAAAGGCTTTATCATGTGGAAAGGTAACTGCTTGAAATACAAGTTCGTCCGCTATTACTAAACTCGTTGAATTTTCAATCGAATTATATAAGAAAAAATTCAATGCAATGTAGTCGGGCCGCTTAATCAATTTTACGCGTTCACGAAAAACACTTCTTTCTACATTTTCGACTTTGCCATCGAAACCAATTTGGATCATTTCATGAAGTCGTTTTAACCCATCAGCTGGGTTGCCCCAGCTAAAGTTTTTAGTAAAACTACCAGGGCTCCAAATTTCATTTGTTTCTAACATATTTTCTGTTCAGGCCGAAGTGGCGGAGTTGTGCTTATATGTCTTCCAAGTCGGACGATATGAAGCATCTGCTTGATCTCCCCAATAAGACCAGTTTTTTCTTGTGCCTCTTGCAAAAAGTTCGAGATATGGCCCGGGTGAACAGCTTTCAATTAAATTGTATTGTTCATCAGGTTTTCGAGAATGTTCTCTTTTTCGAGATTGAATCATGTTTACTTGGCTGCGAGCTGGAGGAAGCGTCCTCGCATTTTTACCCCTGACTCCAAACAGTAGAATTTCGGTGACATTGCGAAAATAGAAACCAACACCTCTTCCGTCGGAACCCCCGTCGAGTCTAATTTTATGCCAAACAACATTACCTTTGTAAGTAAATCCCCATGCCTTCATCACGTCCAATCCATCAGGCAATAAGGCGTTTGGTACCCACAAATATAGATGTGCCGTGTCAGTCGCTATATTGGACACTGGCAAACTGCAGATTTCATCCGTTGGAAGTGTCGAATAGCGTGCAAGTCGTTTGTGTTCTGGCGCAATCTTACCAGTACGGTTTAAGAATCGCCAAGGCGGATCTGCTAAAATAGTTTTAAACGATTTTGCAGACGCAAAAGAGTCTAAAGAAATTTGATCACTAGGAAGTTTTTGTAGCATTGTTTGCCGCTTTGTTAGACTCAGTTTGTATGGTTTAGCATCTACTACTTCTACAAACTATCCGCTTTTTAAACACAATTGGAAAGCTATCATTTTCTCAATCGCACCGAAATCCCCAATCCTAAAAAAACCAGCACCACCTGATTCATTCGCAGCACATCTTCATCACTCAATCTCCCAATTTTCATTCCAATTTTCGATTTTGGAACAGTGGTGATTTTATCCACCATCAGTCGGCAGGGGGAGTGCAGTCCGTTGCCTTCGCTGGGTTGCACGTCAAGTCGAAACAGAGGTGCTTCAGTTTCATTGGTGGTGAATGAGCAGATGGTGATGGACGTGGTGTTGTCAAAACTATTGTCTTGAACAATTACAACGGGGCGGGGCTTGCCTGCGTAATCTTGGCCGCCCGCCACTGTCCAAATTTCACCGCGCTTCATGTTTTGTCAGCGAATGGATTTTCCGAGATGAGATCGATGAAGGCTTGATCATCAACTTCCTGATCGCTCTGTGCCACGGCCAAAGATTGTTTCTTTGCAGCGGCGCGGAATTTTGGGGCGCGCACATCCGGCACCCAGATTTGGATGGGGCGCAGGCCAAGCGCGCGTTGGCGTTCACGATGGGCGCGTACCTTTAGCTTCGAGGTTTGCAGTTCTGTCATGATCCCGACCTTGTAAAGTTACATGTAACCTAACACGGTCTGTGCGTTAAATCAAGCCACCGCCGCCTTCGTCCGCATCATGCTCAATACCAGTGGCAATGCTCCAATCACCAAGCCGCCGATGCCGATGATCAGGGTGATGTTGTCGAATGTTGGGATCGAGTAAAGCCCGATGAAGGTCATAAATCCAGCGCCAAGTAGCGGCCAGACCACGTGGGACAATGAGCCTATAAAATCTGTGTTCAGCATTTTACGGTAATGCCAAGCGCAAGCATAACCAGCGAGACTCATATAGAAGCAAATCTGGATGCCGATGGCGAGGATGGAGCTTTGCAGAATGGCGTTCACCGACGGCATGTAAGAGGATGCAAACAGCAAGACAACGCCGAGGCCCCAGATGACCAATGTGGCCACAAAAGGCGTTTGCCATTCAGGGTGAATTTTACCGTAGCGTGGATGCAACATTTCATCGCGCGACATGGAAAACATGGTGCGGCTGAATTGCAGGATTTGGGTTTCTATGGTGCCAATGGTGGAGAGGATGGTTGAGAGCACGGCCAGATAGCTCCACGGGGCCGGGAACAATTTATCGGCCACCGCATAGAGCACATTGGTGTTGGCCTTCGCGATTTCATCGTCGGTCAACACGATCAAAACAACAACCATCATGATGATGAAGAACAAAATCAAATTGATCATGGCCCAGAATGCGCCACGGCCTGCGGGGGCAGGGTCGCCGTCTTTGGTTTCTTCACCCAAATTCATCGTCACATCCCAACCCCAATAGAAGAAAATGGCGGTTAATGCGCCAGTGGCGAAAGTTTGCGGGGTGAATGAAAATGGCGAGATCCATGAGAAAGTTGGCATATGGGCTGGATTGTTCCAGAAGTAATAGAATGCTGCGATGATGATGGCGAGAACGATTATGGTTTCGATGATCGTCAAAGTTACTTGCGCATAACTTGCGTGTTTAATGCCCTTGGTCACAACTGCAGTTACGACTGTCAACCAGAGTGCCGACACGAATGTCACCCAGCCCGTGCTTTCAA
Source organism: Aestuariivirga sp. (assembly GCA_043744395.1). GTDB lineage: Bacteria > Pseudomonadota > Alphaproteobacteria > Rhizobiales > Aestuariivirgaceae > Aestuariivirga. The sequence continues at coordinate 7,670 of JAYTUV010000129.1, read as the reverse complement.
CATAATCAGGCGATATCAAATTCATGATCGAAAGTATTTTCAGCGTCGATGTGGCGGCAGGAATGGTGGCGGACACCATGAACACAACCGACGCCACGAGAAGACCCCAACCTGCAAAGAAACCCAAGTTTCGGCCAAACACGCTGCCCACCCAAGCAAATGTTGCGCCTGCATTGGGCGACATTTTATTGAGGTTTGAAAAAGCCAACATCAAGCCAAACATGATGAGGCCGCAATAAAGTATGCTGCCAACTGACAATACGCCAACAGCAGCCACGATCGTTGCTGTGGTTACGGCCACACTGAAAGCAGGCGCGGTGCCCGCCACGCCCATCACAGCGGATTCAACTGTTCCTAAGGCACCTTTGGCCAAACCAGCTTGTTCTGACATTTTATGCAACTCCCCGCTGTATTTTTTGCCAGATTATCAGCGCGCCCAAAAAATGGAAGACCTGAATGCCAACTGGGGATAACGCAGCCCCGGACAAGACTTGCAATTCGCGGACCCTTGCAACTTTTAGAAATCTGGTTATCTTTCACATCGCCGAGGGGTAGGTATTCTTGATTTAGGGACAATTATGGTCAAATACGATCAACTTGTCGGGGAGATCTATGATTGCGCGGCCAATCCTGAATTATGGACCACAACACTCACCCATATTAGGGACCATGTGGGTGCTGCTTATGTTTTGGCGAGTACTGCGGATTTAACGCATCTCGCAATGGGCGGTGTTCCCCACACGGTCACACGAAACAGCCCATGGGACGTCGAATGGTTTCAGAAATTGGGGCCATTAATGCATTTGATTCCCGGCATAGAATTGATCGCACAGGGTGAAATTGACTCAACGTTTTGTCATTCTGAACACATCAACCAGTCTGATTTTGAGAAATCAGAATTCTACCGGATTTGGGTTGAGCCGCAAAAACTATGCGATGTGCTAGCTGTGTCGTACATTAAACGACCAGGTATGAGCGGCGTTCTTTCGGTTCCGCGTCACCGCGACAAGGGCCGCTACACCGAGAATGAAACTCAAATTATTAATGCCCTTTCACCCCATATTCGCCGGGCCATGTTGATAAATGATCTTGTCGATAAAAGCAATTTGGCATTGGCGCTTTACCGCAAAGTTTTAGATGGACTTTCGGTTGCGGTGTTTTTGGTGGGCACTGGCGGGAGAATGGCGTTCACCAATCGGTCTGGTGATGCCATGTTGATGGAGAAAAATTTTCTGCGTGTCGACAGTGGTGTCCTATCGGCTGGAAGGCTGGCGGCCCCTCATGTGGCATTTGAAGATGCTGTTTCCCGCAGGGTCAAAGGCGATGCAGCGCTTGGAACAGCGGGCATTGGTGTGCCGCTTATTGGTTTAGACGGAGACCGTGCGGCGGCTTATGTCTTACCAATTACAGGCAATGATTTGCGTGGTGAGTTGGGTGGTGGCCATGCTGCAGTATTTGTGGCAAGGCGCGGCGAGCAGCAACCGATGGCCATTGAAATTCTGCGAACTGTGTTTGATCTCACGCCTGCTGAGGCGCGCATTTCGATTTTGATTGCTAAAGGTGATGGCCCAGCGGCCATTTCAGAATCGCTTGGTGCATCAGTCAGCACAATACGCACACATCTCGGACGTATTTTCCAAAAGACAGGCTCTCGTGATCAGCTTGCTTTGTCATCTTTGGTGAATGAGCTGATGCCACCCATTGCATAATTTTTGTTGTCCTCATCCAAATGGATGACGACAAGTTTTGCCGACCGTGATGTAATGGTAATGTGGGCAGGGTGCGTTACTGGTTTCTCCCTGTATAAGCGCTTGGCCCATTTTCTATTCCCAAGGTTAGAGTTGAAGCTGACCTTGGGAAATTGTCTATGTCTCAGGGATGCGCATGTAATGCCCCCACATGTGCAGCCCTTTGCTATTTTATATAGTCATAAAAATTATGTTTTATCATTCATATGGATGACGACTCGTTTTGCTGAATATGCCAAAAAGAATCAGGGGCATTGCAAAAGAGGGCGCGTGCCATGGACATGTAAATAAGGAAAACTGAAGGTGGATTGCAATGAAAGGCTTTCAATCTTTCAAAGGTTATTCGATCCGCATCGGATTTGATGTCGAAACCAACAGCTTTCGAGAAGTGCCTATCTATGATTCCGGTTTCGTGAAACCCAAAGACAACGTCTTTGAGTTCAAAACTTCAAAACGCAAATCAATCGCCGCGCTGCGCACTAAAGCTTCGATCGGGCGCAAGCGTCTCGGATAAGCAAAAATAAAAATTTTCTTGGGAGGTCGACAATGAATAATTGGCGAGCGCATGGTCTATTGCTGTTGGCTGCTTTTATCTGGGGCAGCAGCAATGTGGCGCAGCAGAATGTGTTGCATTATCTGGGGCCCATTACCACGGTGGGTTTGCGCTGCGTGTTAGCCAGCCTTGTGATTTTACCATTTGTTTGGAGGAGCAAATCGGAATTGCCGCGCATTTGGGCTTTAGGGAGATGGCCGATCATATTAACCTCGATATTGTTTGGTCTCAGCACGACACTTGCGCAAACTGGCATTGGCAAAACCAGCGTCATTAACGCCAGCTTTTTTATCAATACTTGGACAGTGATCATGCCATTTTGCGTTTGGTTGGTGCTCGGTGTTCGGCCAACAATCATGATCTTGCCTGCTGCTGGTTTAACTTTGTTGGGCACATGTTTTATGAGCGGCGGCTCATTGAGCTCTCTAAACAACGGAGATCTGCTTTGTCTGCTTGCTGCATTTTTCTACACATGCTGGGCCATCAGCTTGAGTGAGTTTGTGCGCAAATTCGACAATGCCTATTTTATTTCATTTGTACAATTTCTGATTATAGGTTTTGGTTGCTCAGCTTTAGGCCTTTGGTGGGAGCCGATTAACTTAGCGAATCTTCAGTTGGCGCTCCCTGATCTTTTGTTGATTGGTATATTTTCAACGGGTGTGGGTTATGTGTTGCAAGCCGTTGCCCAAGCAAAGACTTCGCTGTGTGTGGCAGCTATCATCCTGAGCCTTGAAGCGGTCTTTGGTGCGATAGCTGGAATTTTACTTTTGGGAGAGACTTTTACGCCAACCACTTTATCGGGTGCGGGTTTGATTTTTGCGGGTGTGGTGCTGGCGCAATTCACCTGTGAAGCAACCCCAATCCCCGCACGAAAAGCAATTGCCAATACACCAATTACGGCTTTAACTTTACCCTGATGATTGTATATGCGCCTGCATTAATATTTTGAGTTGAGATATAGTGTGATGCAGCGCTTCGGCCGATCACATAAGTAATCTGCCCTTCAAACTGACCGATGCTTTTTACGGCCCTCACAGCAGGTTTGACCGTGATGAATTTTGGGATGGTGCACATCCATTCCATGTTCCGAAACATAACTTGAGTCCAATGGGCACAGGGCACGACAACCGTGTTGCCGCTGCCATCTTCGAAGAATGGAGGCGCGACATTGGTAACGTTAAATGTGGGGATGGTGGGTGGTTTTTTGAATTTGAAATTGACATATTCAAATCCACCCCAGGCTGAATTTGAAACACGCACGATGGAGTTTGGAACGTTACAGTTTGCGGCTATGGCAAAGCTGGGGGCAAAAACGACGAACAGAAGAGAAACTAAATACTTTAGAACGGCCATGTTGGTGCTCCCTTAAATCTGAAGTCAATTGTGCAGACTAGACAGTTATAGAGGGTTCATCGTCCGGTGTTAAATGTTTTTTCCTAAAATATGGAAAAAAATCTAGACTATTGATTTTAGGCCTTCTTGCGGAAAAAGCTTGGCAGCTTGGCTTCGCCAGCATCGGCCAAACGACGGGCAATGGAGGTGGCTTTTTCCATTTGACCCTTTTCCAAGGCAACAGTGGCGCTGGTGCTCATTTCGGTTAGCGTAGCAATTGAGGCAAAAAGCCTTCCAGCGGGGGCAGAATCAGCCAATGATCTAACCTTTCTCAATGCATAGGCGCCTGAGGCGCCAAAGTTCTCGCCGTCAAACGAGAATGTTTCAACCGAAGCCAACTTTGAATTCATTTATAACTCCACACACAAACTAACTCAGAGCTTCAATCTGGCGTGTTAACGTTAAAAGCGGGTTAAAGCTGAGCGCTTGTGTGAAGTGATTGTGGCTGGCTATAAGACGCAATCGTTTCAAATCATCGGGAAAAACCATGGCTGGCCATTCACAATTTAAAAACATCATGTTCCGCAAGGGTAAGCAGGATAAGATGCGCTCTAAGATATTTTCCAAGCTGGCGCGCGAAATTACCGTGGCGGCCAAAGCTGGAGTTCCTGATCCGACAGCCAATGCGCGGCTTCGTTTGGCCATTCAAAACGCAAGGGCTGAAAATTTGCCCAAAGATAATATTGAACGCGCCATCAAAAAAGCGGCGGGTGCTGAAGGCGGCAATTTTGATAATGTGCGTTATGAAGGTTATGGCCCTGGCGGTGTGGCCGTTATTGTTGAAGCGCTGACTGATAACCGCAATCGTACGGCCTCCAATGTGCGCTCGCATTTCACGAAGCTTGCTGGCCATATGGGCGAAACCAATTCGGTTTCATTTATGTTTGCTCGGGTTGGCGAGGTGACTTATCTGCCGACTAAAATTTCTGCTGATGCAATTATGGATGCGGCGATTGAAGCGGGCGCTGATGATGTTTCTTCAGATGAAACCTCGCATGTGGTGACTTGCGCATTTGAAAACATTGGTGAAGTTTCATCGGCGTTGGCTACGAAATTTGGTGACGCTGAAAGCATCAAGATTGTTTGGAAGCCAAATGTGATGGCACCGATTGCTGAAATTGAAAAAGCCGAAACATTGATGAAGCTGCTTGATTTGCTGAATGAAGAAGATGATGTGCAGATGGTTTTCACCAATGCTGATATGTCTGATGAAATTGCGGCAAAGCTCAATCCGGAAGAATGAACAAAGTTCGGATCATCGGTTTAGACCCCGGTCTTCGCAATACGGGCTGGGGGGTTATTGAGTCCGAGGGCTCAAGGCTTTCATATATTGCCGATGGAGCAGTTCATTCTGATGCTGATGCAACACTGGCGATGCGGCTTTTGCAAATCCATCAACAATTGATCAGTGTACTGAAAGAATTTTTGCCGGATGAAGCAGCGGTTGAAGAAACCTTTGTCAACAAGGATGCCCGCGCCACTTTGAAACTGGGGCAAGCGCGAGGTGCAGTGATGCTGGCGCCTGCCATCTGCGAAATCCCGGTTTTTGAATATGCGCCTAATGTGATTAAGAAAACTGTGGTCGGGGCAGGGCATGCGGAGAAGGACCAGGTGAAGCATATGGTCAAACTGTTGTTGCCACGCGCGCTCATGAAGACGGCGGATTCGGTGGATGCTTTAGCCATTGCCATTTGCCACGCGCATCATAGGGGCGCGCGGAACTTGGCGGCGCTGCTTAAATAGTCTTATTGTTTTGGCAATTCATCCTGAAATGATTTCAAACGCGCCTTTCCTGCTGGCGTCAAAAATGGCTGAATGTCTGCAAAACTAATGACAACTGCATTCCTGCATGGGCCTTCGCGTCCAAGGACTCTTGGGGTGAAACTCAACCCCGCTGTGGCCAGCGATACGTCCGTATTTTGAGCGGCTTTGACTTCTTCAACACAATCAGGATTTTCTTTGAGTTGGAGTTTGAGAACTGTTTCTTTCAACTGGCCTTGAAGAGTCATCAAGGGTTTGCCCGCAGTATTAACGGATGATTTGTTCAACATATTTGCGACTTCAACCACATTGCCCGTTTGCAAATCAAAAACATATTCAGTTGAACTGGTGTTGGGATGAGCACCGCCACAGGATGAATCGTTGATGTCTGTCGCTACCAGCCAATGCTTGGTCAAAATGTCAGGCGCGAAAGTGTCGCTATAATCGCCGTCGCTGCCAAAGGTTTCTAAGCCACCCTTTATGCATTCAACGTATTCGGGCGCTTTGCCAAGGCTACCAATTTTTTGCAGCAGCACGTCATTCACCTTGCGAATTGCAGCTGAGTTTCCTGAAAGTTTAAAACTTTCAACTTCCACTTTGAATTGCTTACCCACATCACTCACGATCTTGGTGTAGGTGATGCCGTCTTGCTTGGCTGGTGTTTCAATGATCTTTGGAGGCGTGATGCGCGGCTTGAAGAAAGCGTCACTGGCGCATGGGGCCACAGACTCTTCTTCACCGAATGTCAACCGCTTCAATTTAATGGGTAGGGTCTTTTCTTTATCAGCCCAAGTGCCTGTCGCAACATCACCCGTCAGCGGATCCATTTTCCAAGCGGGGCCTTTTTGGGTTTCTTGAAAGCGGTCGCCTTCCCACCAGATTTTGCCATCATCTTTTTCGCCGAGTTCGATGAGTTGAAGGTGCGACAAATAATAATACGCCCCGTATTGGTGGGCAACTTCGAGCGAGAAGCAGGCGTTGATGGGCAAGTCGCCAATAGTTCCCGTCCAAGCGCCTTGCAAAGGTGATCGCAGATCATCTGCTGCGACGGGAATTGCTATTAAAACGCTATAAAGCAGGGCTGTCATCAAACGCTTCATTCTGGATCTCCAAATTACAAAATGACACTAACAGAGTAAGCCGCTTTAGCTAGCGTTCTTGACTTGTTCTTAACTCCTGTCTAGCACTATGGGCCATCAGAGGTGATTGCATGATCGGCAAACTAAAAGGCAGAATAGATTCGACTGGGTCAGATTGGGTGATGGTGGATGTGGGCGGGGTTTGTTATTTTGTGTCTTGCTCGTCCAACACATTGCGCGCCTTATCGCCTGTGGGCGAGTTTGGCGAGGTGCATACTGAGATGTTGGTTTCCCAAGACAATATCCGGCTTGTCGGCTTTGCGACGATTTTGGAGCGCGATTGGTTTAGGCTTTTGCAAACGGTGCAAGGCGTGGGCACTCGGGTGGCGCTGGCCATTCTTTCAACCTTGTCGCCAACAGAAGTTGGCAATGCCATTGCGCTGCAAGACAAGGCGATGATTTCGCGTGCTAATGGTGTGGGCAAGAAATTAGCTGAGCGGATTGTTCTGGAGTTGAAAGACAAGGCTCCGGCTTTTGCTGTTTCTGAATTGGGGCAAGTGGCCTCTGAGTTATCTTCACCACGGCCAACGGCAACGACGGATGCTGTTTCGGCCTTGGTCAATCTGGGTTATGGGCAATCACAGGCAGCGATGGCGGTTTCTCAAGCGATCAAGAAAAACGGAGATGATCAGCCTACGGAGCAATTAATCAGGCGGGCCCTGAAAGAATTGGCGCTGGGATGACGCGAACGATTTTGAATGAGCAAGCCAAACCCGAAGACGCTCTCGATACTCATTTGCGTCCTCAGCGACTCGCGGAATTTGTTGGGCAGTCCAAAGCCAAGCAGAATCTTTCTGTATTCATAGAGGCAGCAAAATCTCGGAAAGAAGCGTTGGATCACGTACTCTTTGCCGGCCCACCCGGTTTGGGCAAGACGACGTTGGCTGGAATTATGGCGCGGGAGCTTGGGGTTAATTTCAGGGCCACGTCTGGGCCGGTGATTGCAAAGGCGGGGGATTTGGCGGCGCTGCTGACTAATCTCGAAGACCGCGATGTTTTGTTTATTGATGAAATTCACAGGCTTTCACCCGCTGTTGAAGAAATTCTTTATCCGGCGATGGAAGATTACAAGCTTGA